>CADCOC010000009.1 GCA_902802945.1 uncultured bacterium
GCTGATTTCCAGCCCCGGTGTGAGCGATGCGAAACTGCCGCCGCTGACCACGGTGACTCTGGAAGGTGACGCGACGGTCGATGCGTCGTTTGGCCAGGTTTCGATCTCGGAACACTGGAATGACGTGGGTACGCACATCAACCTGGGAGAACACACGCTGACGGTCACGGGCGGCACGTTCTACGTGTCGTACTGCACGATTGCTGGGACGGGGACGTTGGACGTTCTCGGCGGTTCAAAGGTGATCTCCACCCACGACTATGACAACGAGGTCGTCTCAAGCAAATGCTTGAGCGGCACGATACGCCTGCGCGAGGGCGCGACATGGCAGTTGGCGAACTATGTCAATCGCGCGACGAGCCTTTCGGTCACGAACCTCGTTCTTGACGGCGCCGTGACGCGGGACGTGAACACCTATACCCTCACCGTCACCGGCTCGATCACCGGCAAGGGAACGACGCCGACGCTGACAATGGCCGAAGGCGCGGTGTTCAAGCCGAGCGGCACGGGCTACCTCACCGTGACCCAGTCGTTCTCGGGTACGATGATGATATACGCGAGCGGGCTTGACCTGGGATCAACCTACGACAGGGTTCCGCTGTTCAAGGTCGGCTCTGAGGAAATGCTTTCGAGCGTGCCTGTTGAATTTGTCGCCGGGACGAAGCCCAAGGGCTGGGCGATCGTCAAGACTGCAGACGGCCTCGGCTATGACCTCGCCCGCACCGGCTTCATGATCATCGTCATGTAACGCCGCGCGCAACTACACGTTCTACATGTTCTACATGGACAATAAATCCTGCAAGCCATAAACAACCCAAAAACCAAACCAAAAAGGAGAAACCAAATGTCAGAGAGAAACCAGATACCCGAAATCGGAGCCGGTTCCGCCAAATAACGGTTAAAAAAGTTGATAATTGGAAAATAACGGCTCTTCCTGCATCGCAGGAGGAGCCGTTGAAATTTAGGCGGGACTTCTTGCGCCGCAGAAAGCATCCCGAAAATTTTGGTGGGACTTACGCCGCCGGAAATAATCCCACCAAAACTTGTGTAGCGGCTGTTCTGGAGGCGGAGTTTCCGCCGGTGTGATGGGCGGCTCGCCGGGACGGCTCGCCCCACCATTCCGCCGCCAAGGGGGACCCCATTGGGGGAGTAGTAGTTGTGGCGTGACTGAATTTTTGGTAAAATGTCTGCCATGCGACATCAAAAGAACTTTCAAACGGCAGGTGTTGCCGTTGGCTCAATCGTTGTGCTTGCGGCTTTGTTGGGGGTGGCGTCCATGCAATCCGCCGCCGCCGATTTAAATGTCCGCGACTGCGGCGCGAAGGGTGACGGGCGGACGAAGGACACAGCCGCCATCCAGCAGGCGATCGATGCCTGCGCCCGGAAGGGCGGCGGCCGCGTCGTCCTCGCAGACGGCACGTTCCTCTCCGGCGCGTTGCGGCTGAAGAGCGGCGTCGATCTCCATGTGGACCGCACGGCGAAGCTGCTCGCCTCGCCGGACATCGCGGACTTCCCGGACTGGCCGGACGCCCGGCATGTCGTCAAGGACAACCTGCCGCGCCGGCGCAACGTTGCGTTCATCTTCGCGGACGAGGCCGAGCGCATCGCCATCACGGGCGGCGGCACGATCGACTGCAACGGGAAGTTCCACATACGGGAGAAGACGGACCCGGACTGGAAATGCTGGAAATACGAGCGCATCCACGACATGACGAACACGCTGCCGCGCGTCGTGTTCTTCGCGGGGTGCCGCGATGCCGTCGTCCGGGACGTGACGATGGTCGGGCAGCCCGCAGGATGGAGTTACTGGATACACGACTGCGACCGCGTGCAGATAACGGCGCTCAAGATCCTCGCCAACGTACGCTACCCGAACAACGACGGAATCCACGTGAATTGCTCGCGTGACGTGACGATCTCCGACTGCATCGTCGAGACGGGGGACGATTCGCTCGTCGTGCGCGCCAACAGCCGCTCCCTCGCCCAGAACAGGCCGTGCGAGCGCATCGTCGTGAACAACTGCACCTTCCGCTCGTGGTCTTCCGGGATCCGCATCGGCTGGATCGACGACGGCGTCATACGCGACTGCCTCTTTTCCAACATCGCCATGCACGACACGAGCGTCGGGATCTCGATCGTGCTGCCGAAGCGCCGCAACAAGCCGGGCTGGACGGACTACGGGCGCGAGGCGACGCTCGTGGAGAACCTTGCGTTCGACAACATCCGCATGAACGGCATCTACGGCCGCCCGATCTTCGTCGGCATGGTCGGCGCGGAGGACGGCACGCACGTCGAGGCGATACGCGACATCCGCTTCACGAACATACACGCAACGGGCCTTGAGTTCCCGCTGATGTACGGACGGGAGGGATGTCCGCTCCGCGACTTCACCTTCAGCAATTGCTCGTTCAGGCGCGTCGAGGAGGCCGCCCTGCCTGAGGACTGGCGTCGCCACGGCTACTCGGTGAACGACCGGCAACCCGACAAGCAGTTCATTACCCGCCATGCGACGGGGTTCAGGTTTGACAACACGAGGTTCGACGATCCGTGAGGCGATTGGATTTTCTGAAAGGGGCGGCCGCCACCCTTGGATGCGGCGCGTTTGGATGCGGTTTCCTGCAATCGGATGCCTTGCGCGGGAGCCCGAAGCCGAATCTGGTCTTCGGCGTGATTTCGGACACTCACCTGCGAACCCTCAAGTCTCGTCCGCCGCCAAGGCCGTGGTGGCCCGATACGTTCCTGCGGAAAGCCCTCGGGTATTTCCGCGACGCGAACGTCGATGCCGTCGTCCACTGCGGCGACATGGCGAACTACGGCGAGGTGGAGGCGATGCGGATGCACGCCGACGTCTGGAACGCGACGTTCCCGCGCAGCCGCGCCCCCGACGGACACGTGGTGGAAAAGCTCTTCGTCACCGGAAACCACGACGCGGAGGGGGAGAACGCCAATGCGCGGGTGCGGGAGCTTTATTCCGATCCCGAGACCAGGGCAAAGGAGGTGCTTTCCGCCGATATGGCGGGAAACTGGGAGCGCATCTGGGGCGAACCGTACGAAGAGGCGTGGCACAAGGTCGTAAAGGGCTACCATTTCTTCGGGGCGCACTGGAAAGCAGACCGGATGCGCATGATGAGGCTTGTCAAGGATGCGCTGTCAGGAGAAGCGGCGGACGCGGCAGGGCCCGCCAGGCCGTTCTTCCTGCTCACGCACTCCCGCCTCATGCCGCCGGAACGCAACGCAATCGCCGCGTTCAAAGACCGCGCCCTCGCCTTTTTCGGACACAACCACGAAAGTTCCACAAACTGGAACACGATCTACTACGAGCCGAACACGTTCCCGCGCATTCAGGTGCCCCCGTGCATCTCGCCGGACTGGGACCTGAAATTCCGGGGCGAGGCGAACGTGACGAAGTTCCCACTTCTCGGAAAGGAAAAGGCCGGGCGCTGCAGGCAGGGGTTCCTGGTGGAGGTCTATGACGACAAGGTCGTGATCAGGCGGCGCGAGTTCGCGGAAGGCGGTTCCCTTGGCCCTGACTGGGTCATGCCGCTGGGCGAGTGTAAAATGGAAAGTGCAAAATGCAAAGTCGGGGAGACGGGGAAGAAAAGCCACCCGTTCTCAAAGGAGACCCTGAAAAAAGTCATCGGCGAGCCGCAGTTCAGGGCGGGCGCGAAGTTGGAGGTAACATCAAAGGACTCTGCGTCTCTGCGCCTCTGCGTGAAAATACCATTGGCCGACGGCAATCCTGCTTCGCGGGTGTATGCGTACGAGGTCGAGGTCAGGGGCGGTGCGCGCTCCGTCACCAAGGCCACGTATGCCGCTGGGTGCAACATGGGAATCGGGCACGAGACGGACGGAGGCGTGACGACTCTCCTTATCGCCTCGGACGAGCTTCCGCCGGGTGACGAGCTCGCCGTCACCGTGCGTCCGCTTTCGTCTCTCGGAACGTCCGGCGCTCCCCTTGTTGCAAGCGTGAAAAGAGGCAAGGGAGGTATCTGCACATGAAAAAGACAGGTGCAAAGGCGCTTTTCGCGGCGGCGGCCCTGCTGGCGTTTGCCGACGGCGGATTTGCCTGCGAGAACTGTCCGGACGACGAACCTGCGGCGGCCATTTCGCTTTCTGGCGGAGGCGTCGCGCACAGGTACTCGCGGCTTCTCTTCGGTTCCTTCATCGAGCATTTCGACACCGTCGTCTATGGCGGGATCTACGATCCGGCGTCGCCGCTTTCCGACGAAGACGGATTCCGCAGGGACGTCATCGACGCGCTTCGCGACGCGAAGTGTTCCATCGTGCGCTGGCCGGGCGGATGCTTCTCGCAGGCGTACCATTGGAAGAACGGCATAGGGCCGAAGCGCGAGCCGGCGTGGGACATGGCCTGGAGATGCGAAGACCCGAACACGTTCGGAACCGACGAATACGTGAAATGGTGCCGCAAGGTCGGATGCGAACCGTATATCTGCACCAACGCCGGTACGGGCACGGGCGAGGAGATGGGCGAGTGGGTGCAGTATTGCAACCTCGCGGACGCCGGATGGGGGCGCCGCAGGGCCGCCAACGGACACCGGGAGCCATACGCCGTCAGGTACTGGAACATCGGCAACGAAAACGGCGGCGGACACGAAATCGCCCGGCGTTCGGCAGAGGAGTGGGGGCCGCTCGTCAGGGAAAGCGCCAAGATGATGCGCGCAGCCGATTCTTCCATCTTCATCGTCGGCGCGGGGTCGCCAAAGACCGAGGCGTGGAACAGGTCGCTGCTCTCGACCGCCGGACACCTCATAGACATGATAAGCGTCCATTCATATCCTGACAAGCTGCTCCAGGTGGACAACCCCTCTCCCTACCTGAAGTGCATGATGTTCACGGACAGGCCGGAGAAGCTGATAGCCAACGTCTCGCGGATGCTGGACGAGTCCGGCTGCGGCGGCGGGAAGGTCGGGATCGCGATAGACGAATGGAACCTTCGCTCGTGGCATCATCCGGGATTCGGCAAGTTCGGCAGGGGCGAGGCGATGGACGTCGCGGCGCGCAGGCGCAACGACCGCGCGGCGACGTACACGATGGCCGACGCAATCTACGCGGCCGCATTCCTGAACGCTTGCGTACGGCACGGCGACGTCGTGAAGATGGCGTGTTTCGCGCCCGTCGTCAATTCGCGCGGCGCAATCTTCGTGCATCCCGGCGGAATCGTGAAGCGCACGACGTACCACGTGTTCTGGATGTACGCGAACCTCATGGAGACGAACGTCTTGCCGGTGACGCTGAAGTGCGGCGAATTGTCCGACGGCATCAAGTCCGTCCCGGTCCTCGACGCCGTCCTGACGGCGTCAGGCGACAGCAGGCGCCGCGTTCTCATGGCCGTCAACAAGTCGCCCGACGAAGCGGTTGCGCTCGATGTCTCGGCATTGTGCCCTGTCGGAACGGACTTTCTGCCGGCCACGATCCTTTCCGGCGATTCGCCGGACGCCTACAACGACGTCGGCTCCGAGAACCGTGTCGTCCCGCAGAAGGTCCGGCTTGCGGTGGCGGATGGGAAGACAACCCTGCCGCCCCATTCCGTCGCGGCGATTGTTCTTGCGGACAATCCATGAAGGCTCGTTACGGCCCGGCACCTTTTCTGTCCGCACATGGGCAGGGATTTTTGATATACTATGCGCCAAAGGAAAACTGTGAAAGTGAAATTGAGGATCATGGCCCATGAGTTATGAATCGGTTGATAAGCTACAGAAACTGTTGGCCGAGGACGTTTTTTCCTACACTACCGACAGGAAGAAAGCTGCCGACAAGGCGTCAACCGATTTCGCGGGACGTAGCGTCCATTCGCAGTCGCACCATTGGTGTACGCCTCCGCAATATGTGGCGGCAGTAAAGCGAGTCTTTGGCGGTGAGATTGGACTCGACCCCTGCTCCAACCATGAATCCGTTGTGAACGCGAAGTGCGAGTTCATGCTTCCAGAAACCGATGGTCTTGCTGAGGAATGGAATTTCCCGTCGATTTACGTCAATCCGCCCTACGGTGCGGACCGTGCGCGGGGAACGACGATCCGCGACTGGTTCGCCAAATGCGTTGCTTCGCGAACGGAGTACGGATCTCAGGTCATCGCGCTCGTTCCTGTCGCGACAAATACATCGCACTGGAAGAAATACGTTTTCGGTGTGGCGGACGCAGTCTGCTTCTTATACGATACGCGTCTTCGTTTTCTTGTGAACGGGAACACGGACAACAAGGGGGCTCCAATGGCTTGCGCCATGATTTACTGGGGCGATGACTTCTCGGCATTTGAATCCGTGTTCAGTGCTTTTGGGGCTGTTGTCAGCCTTGAGTCGCTGAAGAAGTCCCGCCAGAATGCCAGACAACGGCAGAAGGCAAGGGAAATGTTCCTGTTCGATTTTAACAGCCTAAAGCCACGAAGACGGAGCTCGGCAGCCGACGAACGTGCGGCGAGTGCGTGCTGAGCGAAGAGGTGTAAGAGATTGTTCACAAATGACACCTCGAACAGACCGTGCATGCAGTGACTCAATCATAACGGCTGTCTAACATGAGCAATCGTATGAACGATTTCTACCCATACAACGTATGATGATGGACAATTTGAGGGAGGCTTACCCATCTGATGGATCCTGGGGGTCTGGTGTTGATTATCGGACTCTCGATATCCTTGAATGGCTCGAAAGGCATCCTTGTGTCGTATCTTATGTGGCAGTTGACGACCGTAATCTCAGTCTTGGCCTTGGTTCTCATTTTGTGAAGGTCGATCGGATCGCGGACAATGCGGCAATGAACATGCGCACTTACGAAAAGATGATTAAGGCGCTTCAACTACACGATGGACCTTACGGCCTGCCAGCATCGTGCCATGGTCCGTCTCTTGACGAATGGAGAGACAGCATACTTCCTGTCTGTGAGGCGCACTGGAAATCTCAGAAATAATAAAACAAATAGCGGTTCGCAATTGGCTGTACATGCGTTTGTAAAGCAGTTCACTTCGCACAGGGGCGGGATTTTGTGGCAGCGGAGAGTTCTACGACATCGCGCTTGAACTGCAGCTCCTGCGCTGGCTGGACATCGCCCACGCGGGGCGTGCCTTGCACGATTGTAATACCCTCTGCCCTAAATGGAAAAACTTCATTTCCGCCCTTGCACCCAAAGTGAGATTTGAGAATATGCACTACTCCCCCTTGCGGCGGAGGCACCCGACTTCGGCTGTCGCTGATTTTCGGCTTGCGGGCGGCGGTAAGAATGTGGTATCATTATGCCAATTCAACTGGCAAGAAAGTAATCTACAACAGTTACAAAGAGGGAAAACGATGGAAAAACTTAACTGCAACTCCCGTAGGGGGGGGGGCGAAAACTTCTAGTTTCGCTCGTGCTGTTGCTTTGGCTCTTGTGGGCGCGGTTGGATCGATGGCAGGGCTCGTTGTCGGGGCTGCGTCGGCCGCCACGATGACGCAGCTCATCAACGGGCCGTCCGACATCCGCGTCGCGCCGCTCGTCGAGGCGCGCTGGGCGCAGGGCGACGTGAACGGTTCGCCGTGCTACAACTCCAAGACGCCGCACAACTACGTGTGCGGGTGCGTGGCCACAGCCGCCGGAGAGATCATGCGCAGGTGGCAGTATCCCGCCGCCGCCTCTTTGAGGCGTGCAAACACCTGTTCGACTAACGGCGTGCAGGCGAGTTTCACGATGATCGGCGGGCCAACCGTGGCATACGACTGGGCGAACATGCCATTCAAGCCAGAGGGCGAGGCAAGCCTGTCCACGGCGCAGCGCGAGGCCATCGGCACGCTTCTCTACGACATCGGCGTGGCCGCTGGCATGGACTGGACAAGCAACGGCTCTAGTAGCAGCACGTCTATCATGGTCGACCAGTTCACCTCTGTCTTTGGCTACTCCAACGCGGCCATAGCCGGGAATCCGTCCGGCACGGGGCTGTCGCTTGAACAGTTCACGCAGGCCGTTTTGCCCAGTCTCGACGCCGGAATGCCCGTGATCGTTGGCATCGGCGGCTCCAACACCCAGCATTCCGTCGTCTGCGACGGCTACGGCTACCAGGATGGCGACCTCTACATCCACATCAACATGGGGAGTGCCATCGATTCGGAAAGCTCCGTGGGATACAACAATGCCTGGTACAAGTTTCCCACGGCGGTCATGAACATCTCGACGAAGGAATACACGTCAGGCAACGGCGTAAGCCTGTGGCCGAACGGTGAACAGTCCTACCTCAACCCCGTCGTGTACAACATTTCGCCCACGATGCAGAAGGGGTGGTCCATTGTCAGCGGACGCATCCTCTCCGGCGAGACCGTCGTGGAAGGGGCGGAGGTCGTGGCTGTCAACGCCTCCGGCGAGGGCGTGGCCAAGGCCACCTCCAACGCGAAGGGCATCTACGCGATTGCCCTCCCTGCGGGCACCTACACCCTGCGCGCGGTCGATTCGGACGAGACGAAGGGTGCGCGCGTTTCGGTGACGGTCGTGGCGACGGCGGGCACGAGGGACGGCGCCACCGCTACGGGCGTCGTGATTGGCAACCAGCACGGCGTCGATATCGCCCTTGCGGACATCGGGCGCGACTTCTTCGCTTCCGAAACGCCCGACGAATACCTCGACTACGTGCAGACCGACGGATCGGCGTACATTGATACAGGGGTCATCGGAAAGGCCGGCACCAAGGCCGACATCGGCATGATGTGGAAAGGCATTTCCGATTCGTCCGGCTCAGATTACTGCTTTCTCGGAGCACGTAATGGTTCAGACGGACGATTTCTGCTTTGCCATGCCTATAAGTTAGGCTGGAATCTGGGGTATAAAGCGAACTGGAACAACCCCAATTCCAGCTATACTCCTACGTTGCCGGCAAATAACGTTGACTATGCCATAATGACTGAAATCACTTCTGGCGGACGCTTCAACTTTACAGTCAATGGAACGTCGGGCGGAAGGGATACAACGGCTCAGGGTACATATAACTCTGGATTTACGATGTATCTTTTCGCCAACCACGGCACGGAAAGTGGATCTGTTGCGAATAAGTGTCCTTCAGGCACGCGTTGTTACTGGACGAGGATCTGGCAGGTGGACGACGGCGGCGCATACAAGCTCATGCGTGATTTCGTGCCATGCAAGAAGGGTGGCCGGGCAGCTCTCTACGACAAGGTGACGCGGACGATTTTCTACTCCAGGAGCGGAACCGACCTCATTGCCAGCGACTACACGATCTCGACTGTCGCCGAGCCCGATGCGTTTCTCGACTACGTGGAATCCGACGGCAACCAGTACGTCGATACAGCAGTAGAGGCCAGCGCCGATACCAAAACCGAATTCAAGATGCGGTGGACTTCCGACCCGGCGACCGACTGGATGTTCCTCGGCGCACGTGCGAACAACAACAACAACCGTTTCTTCTATCTCTACACGTATAAAAAATGGCTCTACTACGGATTTGGAAGCAGCAAGGGCTATATTACGCCTAACTTCGCTCCCGCGACGGGAACGGACTACACCTTTTCCGTCGAATTGACCGGCGACCGCCAATGGAATGCCGAGGTGTCCGGAAGCAGCGATAGCTATCATCATGACTGTTCTTCTAGCACCGAGGCGTTACGTTCGGGCATCAACATCTACGCATTCGCCTGTAACGACAATGGGTCGGGCGTGAGCATGCACTCCAAAGCGCGATGCTACGCCTTGAAGATTTGGAAGGACGGGGTGTTGGAGCGTGACTTCGTGCCGTGCAGGAAGAACGGCGAGGCGGGGCTGTACGACAAGGTGTCCAAGTCCATCTTCGTCTCGAAGGGGAGCAAGCCGCTCATTGCCGGACCTGTATCGTCCGTCGTCGAAGAGCCCGACGAGTTTCTCGACTATGTGGAATCCAATGGCAACCAGTACATCGACACGGGGGTAAGAGGACGGGCCGGCACGAAGGCCGACATGAACTTCATGGTTTTGGAAGCAAAAGAGTCGTGGTTCATGGGATCGCGCAAGGGGTCGTCGGGGGATTACCGACTGTTTTTCTGCTATTTTGAAAATGCAACTTACATGGATGTTGGGTATGGCAACGAGTGGGATGTGACATATTGGCAAAATTATTCGACAACTAAGCCTTATTCGTTGCAGGTTGAGTTCACCTCAGATGGTGTCGTGAAGGCTACTCGCGACAGTGTCGCGGCGAGCGACAAAACAGGACAGCAGGGAACTGTCATTGATACGGAATGCAATCTGTACCTATTTGCCTGCAATGTCTCTGGAACGGCGACGAAACCTGCCTCAGCCCGTTGCTACGGCACGAAAATCTGGCAGACGGACGATAACGGCGAGTACCGGCTTCTGCGTGACTTCGTGCCGTGCAGGAAGGACGGCGAGCCGGGTTTGTACGACAAGGTGACAAAATCCATCTTCTACTCGAGGGGCACGCAACCCTTCATCGCCGGTTCCCTGCCTGGATACCCCGACGAAATCCTCGACTACGTGGAGGCAACAGGTGCGCAATATGTTGACACGGGCGTTGTGGGCAAGTCTGGAACGAAAGTAAACCTTAACATTGAGCCTACTGCTACGAGTGAGTCGTATTTCCTCGCCTCGCGCAGCGGTTCCGAGCGTTTTCTCTTCTTTTATCTTTACAGCAACAAGATCAACGTAGGATACCGCGACAAGTACAACGCCAAGAATTTCGGCACCTGCTCGACGGGGAAGCGATACAACCTGACGGCGGACATTGTCCTAGACGGTTCCGCCATAAATGCGACGTGTACAGCGGACGGAACGGCCTTGTCGGCGACTTCGAGTTCATGGACGTCGGGAAGGATTGACACCGGGCTGAATATGTACATGTTCAGCCTCAACTGGAATGGAGCCGCCTATAACTACTTCAAGGGGAAGTGCTATGGCGTGAAAATCTGGCAGATTCCCGATGGCGGAACGGAATACGTGCTCGTGTGCGACTTCGTGCCATGCAAGAAGGACGGCGTGGCGGGTCTCTGGGATCGGGTGACGAAGAAAATCTTCTACTCAAAGACCAGTACCGCCCTTGTCGCCGGCAACACGATTGCGAAGGTCGGTACGCCTGATTCGTTCGTGGAATACGTGGAGTCCGACGGCACTCCGTACATCGACACGGGCGTGATCGGAAGGGATGGCACGAGGGCTGAAATTGATTACAAGTTCAACGAGCTCGGCAGTTCATCGATTATATTCCTTGGCGCTGACGACAGCGATCCATGGGATAATCAAAACAAGTTCTATCTACTTGCCTATCGTTCACACACCGGAAACATTACGGATGGATACGCGAAACGATACAATCAGACTTTCGCTGCAACAACTGATCGCTGCCAAATCATATCGGAGGTTGAGGCTGGCGGAACCTTCAAGACGACAATGAACGGAACGACGGTGACGCACGATTATACGACCAATCCCGGACCTTACGATAGCGGCATGTCGCTCTATCTCTTCACCAACAACCGAAACGGAACTGCGGGAACGCTCTCCGCGAAGGCGCGACTCTACTCCTTGACGATCGAGCAGACGGACGGCAACGGCGACTACCAGCCCAAGCGCAACTTCACGCCGTGCGTGAAGGACGGCAAGGCGGCTCTTTTCGATTCCGTCACCGGCATGATCTACTATCCGCAGGGCGGCGACTTGACTGCCTCCGAGAACGAAGCGTCCGTCACGTCGGCGCAGTGGATCGGCGGTACGGTGACGTCCGCCGCCGACCTCGCGAACGCCGCCAACTGGAAGTGCTGGCAGGCCGGCCTGGTCGTGTACGGCAAAGCGCCCGTCACGGTGTCCGAGGGCGTGGCGACGCTGACCTGTCCCGTGACGCTTGACGTAGCAGCAGACTGGAGCGCGGCGGGCATGATCACGCTCGCGTCGGGCGCGACGGTCGACCTCAACGGACACGTCCTCGCGACGGCCGGATTTGCGCTGGCGGAAGGCCAAACCGCCTCCGTCGTGAAGAACCTGCCGAAGGGCTGGAAGGTGAAGAAGAGCACCGACGGCAGAACGTTGACCATCGTGAAAATAAAAGGCCTGATGATCATCGCGAAGTAGGCGGCAGACGGTGAGTGTGTGTTGAGCGAGGAAGTGTAGTAAATCTTTGTGTAACAAGGAGGTAAACGATGAAGAAGTTCCATCAGAAATCATCATTCGCAATTCGCGCGGCGCTCGTCGCGGCGGCGGTTGCGGTACATTCCGCGTTCGCGGATACGCCGGACGAAATCTTTGACTACGTGCAGACCGACGGATCGGCGTACATCGACACCGGGATCATCGGGAAGACCGGTACAAAAGCCAGCATCGGCATGATGTGGCACGGTGGAGCCGGGACGAAGGATGTTTGCTTCTTGGGCGCACGTAACGGCAGCAATGGACGCTTTCTGCTTTGCCACGCCTACGGCGGGAATTGGAATCTCGCCTACAGGTCCTATTATACTCAGTCTGCCGTGGTGACTAATCCGAAACCGGCCGATGACACGTTCTATTTCGTGCAGAGCGAGATCGACGCAACGGGAGTTTACAAGATTACCGTGAACGGCAAGTCGTATTCACATAACCCTAACTCTGGCGATACTGGAAGTTGGAGTTCCACGTTCAGCATGTACTTGTTTGCGCTCCAGGGCCAATCAAGTGGTACCGCCAACAATAAATCGCCTTCTGGGACTCGCTGCTATTGGACGAGGATCTGGCAGCAGGATGCCAATGGCGTTTATCAGTTCGTGCGCGACTTCGTGCCGTGCAAGAAGGGGGATCGGGTTGGCCTGTGGGATCGGGTGTCCGGCGACATCTTCTATCCAAAGACGGGCACGCTCACCGCCGGCAGCACGGTTGCAGTCCACGCCGAACCGGACAAAACGCTGGAATACGTGGAGTCCGACGGCAGGCAGTACATCGACACGGGGGTGGTCGGGCGCGATGGTACGAAGGCTGAAATCGACTTCAAGTTCAACGAACTTGGTGATTCGTCAATCATCTTGCTCGGCGCCGATGACAGCGATCCGTGGGGAGACAACAATAAGTTCTATCTGCTTGCCTATCGTTTAGTAAACGGTACGATTACGGATGGATACAAGAACCGATACAATCAGACTTTCGCCGCGACAACCGATCGCCGTCAAGTCATATCGGAAGCCATGGCGGGAGGAACTTTCAAGACCACAATGAACGGATCGACTGTGACGCACGATTATACGACAAATCCCGGGCCGTACAATAGCGGACTTTCGCTCTATCTCTTCACCAACAACAGAAACGGAACTGCGGGAGCGCTCTCTGCCAAGGCGCGTTGCTATGGATTGAAGATCGAGCAGACGGATTCCAATGGCGACTATCAGACTGTGCGCGACTACACGCCGTGCAAGAAGGACGGAAGGGCTGGCCTTTACGACAGCGTTTCGGGCATGATCTTCTTCGGACAGGGGTTCGACCTCATTGCGCCGCCGGATACGGAGGGCGTTCCTGATGCCTTTGTCGAATACGTGGAGTCCGACGGTACGCAGTACATCGACACGGAGGTAAACGCCAGGTCCGGCACGAAGGCCACGGCCAAGCTCATCTACACCGAATCTAACACGTCTCTTCAAGATAACTATGGCGGATATGTCGTTCTTGGTGCGAAAGGATCGTCGAACACGTCCTATTTGTATATGATCCGGCGGCATTATAACGGTGACACCTGGCGCTGGATGACATGCTACGGCAAACGTTACCAGACGCTGTTCGCGGACATGGCACAGGACCGCCCTTATGTTCTTGCATCCGAGATCACCACGAACGGAACGTGCAAGGCGACGAGGAACGGAGGGAACGTGGTGGTGCAAGACTATTCGGGCCAAACGAGCAATGGAGAGGTCGTCGGCGCTCTCGACACGGGCGTCAATTTCTATGCGCTGGCCGCGAACCTCAACGGCAATCCCGGACACTACGCGAAAGTGCGTCTCTACTCCATGACGATCGAACAGACGGACGAGAACGGCGACTACCAGCTCGTGCGCGATTTCAGACCCTGCATCAAGGGTGGCATCGCGGGGCTATATGACGACATTTCAAAGAAGATATACTACCCGGCGGCTGGAAGGCTTCGCGCGGCGGATAAGACTTTTCCCGCGAAATTCGTCGAGTATGTGGAGTCCGACGGCTCGCTGTACGTCGATACGGGCATCGTCGGCAAGCCTGGAATCAAGGCCAAGGCGTCGTTTGCATGGAAAGAGATCGGCGGCGACGTGTGCCTGCTTGGTTCGCGCAAGGCAAGCAACTCGGATACGCGCTTCATGCCGTTCTATTCTTTCGAATCCAGGATGGATCTGCAGTATGGGGCATGGGTGAACAACTACGGTGGCACATACGCGGCCGGCACCAGATACGATGCGGAGGCATCCATTTTCGTGGGCAGTCAGACGCTGACCGTCAATAACGGGAAAAAGGTCAACCTGACAAGAACCAATGAAATCAACACCGGCTTGAACATGTACATCTTTGCCAACGACATCGCCCGCGTACCCCAGAATTACAGCAAGGCCCGCCTTTACGGCATGAAGATCGTGTCATGCGACGCTGATGGGGCGAATCCGCTCCTCGTGCGCGACTTCAAGCCATGCGTCGCCACGAACGGCGTGGCCGCGCTCTACGATAAGGTGTCCGGTACGATCTTCTATCCGCATGGCGGGCTCTTGGCGACGGGCGGCGTCGAGCGCGCGGTCGCCGCGACGGCGCGGTGGAAGGGCGGTGCGGTGACGGCAGAAGCCGACCTCGCCGTGGCGGCAAACTGGGAATGCTTCGATGCGAACGGCAATCTCGTGGCGGATACCACGCCGACTGCCGTGACGACCGTACTGGTCGGACAGGGCTCGCCGCTTCTCGCGTTGCCGGCGGGCATCGCCGTCCAGGACTGGGCGGGCATTACGCTGACGAACTCCGTGACGCTGGGCGCCGCCTGTGACTGGAGTCCGCTTGGCCTGATGAAGCTTGCGAACGGCGTCACGGTCGACCTCGCGGGGTACGACCTCGTTTCGGGCGGCTTCACGCCGGCATCCGGCGCGACGGTCTCGGTCGCGAACTCCGGCGCGGCGGCCACGCTCACGTTCGCCGTCGCAGACGGCATCGCGGCCACGATGAACGGCATCACCTTCGCCAGCAACATCATGCTTGCCAAGGCGGGTGGTGGCAAACTTACGACTGTAGGGTCTGCATGGAGTTCGATTGCGGTGTCGAACGGCACGCTGGCGGTTTCCGCACAGTCGTCCACCATTGACTCGGTCTATCTGGCAAAAGGGGCCGTCCTCGATCTCGGCGGGAAAACCGTCACGTGCGGGACGTTCTCCGGCGCGGGAAAGGTCAGGAACGGCACGCTCATCGTTACAGGCACGTTGTCCGTGACGGTCGGCAATCCCTTGACGTTCACGGGCGTAGCGCTCGATGTTTCGGGCGCAGGCGTGGCGATTACCAATCCCGAAAGCATCACGGGACGCGATCCAATCGGCGTCGCCACGTCCGACCAGCCGATCACGGGGCGGTCGCGCGCGGCTGTGTTTGGCTGGAGCGTGCAGGTCACGCAGGACGGCGACGTTTACACGCTTGAGCTTGTGCCGTCCAAGGGCCTCCATTTGTTCGTCAGATAAGCCATTGCGAATTTCCCGCTTGCGCAGCGGGTGCGGATTTGGCATACTAAGCGCGCTGAGCTTTTCAGACGCGCAGTGCAGTTTCCGTGAGTTCCGCCAAGCCGCGTGGCTTGCCTCGCGAACGGCGCGAATGAAGGCTCCGCAAAGGCCTACCTCAGATATGAAGAAGATGAAAGACTACGAGTTCTGGTTTGTCGTCGGCAGCCAGTTCCTCTACGGACCCGAAGTGCTGGACACCGTCGCGAAGCGCGCGGCGGAGATGGTCGATAAGCTGAACAAGGGCGGCAAGCTCCCCTGCAAGGTCGTGTTCAAGACCGTCGTCAAGACATCTGAGGAGGCCACCGAGACCGTCAAGGCCGCGAACTTCGACGACGCATGTGCGGGCGTAATCACGTGGTGCCACACGTTCTCGCCGTCCAAGATGTGGCTCAACGGGCTCAAGCTTCTCCAGAAGCCGTGGTGCCATCTCGCCACGCAGTACAACCGCTCGATCCCCGATACGGGCATCGACATGGACTTCATGAACCTCAACCAGGCTGCGCATGGCGACCGCGAGCACGGTTTCATTGGCGCGCGCCTCCGCATGACGCGCAAGGTGATCGCGGGACACTGGCAGGACGCGGACGTAGCCGCCCGCCTCGCGTCGTGGATGCGCGTCGCGGTGGGCGTCGCCTTCTCCCGCGCGCTCAAGGTCATGCGCTTCGGCGACAACATGCGCAACGTGGCCGTCACGGAGGGCGACAAGGTGGGCGTGCAGGAGGTCATGGGATGGCAGGTCAACACGTGGCCGGTCGGCACGCTCGTCGAGTACATCGACGCCGTCACGGACGCCGAAGTGGACGCGCTTGTGAAGGAATACAAGAAGCTCTACGCCTTCAACACGAAGAACCTGGAGGCCGTCCGCTACCAGGCGCGCGAGGAAATCGCGATGAAGAAGATGCTGGACGCGGAAGGCTGCGCCGCCTATACCAACACCTTCGAGGACCTCTACGGCATGCAGCAGCTCCCCGGCCTCGCCTCGCAGCGCCTCATGGCGCAGGGCTACGGCTACGGCGCGGAAGGCGACTGGAAGGTGGCCGCGATGACGGCCATCGTCAAGGCGATGAGCGAGGGACAGAAGGGCGGCACCGCGTTCATGGAGGACTACACCTACGAGCTCGCGAAGGGCAAGGAGTACTCGCTCGGCGCGCACATGCTGGAGGTGTGTCCCTCCATCGCGGCGGCGAAGCCGAAGGTCGAGGTGCATCCGCTCGGCATCGGCGGCAAGGCCGACCCCGCGCGCCTCGTCTTCGAGGGACGCGCCGGCAAGGCGATCGTGATCTCGCTCGTCGACATGGGCGGACGCCTGCGCATGATCGTGCAAGACATCGAATGCGTGAAGCCGATCTACAAGATGCCGAACCTGCCTGTCGCGCGCGTGATGTGGCGGGCGATGCCCGACCTCAAGCGCGGCGTCGAATGCTGGATCACGGCGGGCGGCGCGCACCACACCACGCTCACCTACGACGTCACCGCCGAGCAGATGCACGACTTCGCCGCCATCATGGGCATCGAGTTCGTCCACATCACGAAGGACACCACGGTCGAGAGCCTTGAGAAGGAACTCTTCCTCAACGACCTCGCGTGGAAGCTGAAGTGACGCCGTGATCAGGACGCTGACGGTTTTCTATCTCCACGCGCCGCACCGGCTGGACGCGAAGAACCTGCCGGTGGTGGAGTATGGCCTCTCGGATGCGTTCCGCGACTTCTGCCGCGAGACGTTCGACGCGCGCAGTCCGCTCGACTACCCGCCGCTGAAGCTCGTGACCGTCCACGCGCCGGACGACCTGGCGCGGGCGCTCTTCACGAGCGGCGGGCCGCGCGGGGTGCTGACGGACGCCGGGCGCGCGTGCTGCCTGTTCCTCATCGACGACGGATTCATGTCCGCCGACATCGAGGGGCGTCCGCTGCGCGCCTGGATGAAGCTCTTCTTCCCCGCCATCCCCAAGGTGGTGGTGACGCGTCCGGGCCATCCCGACGTGGCGCTCCCCGCGCGCCGCTGGACGAAGAAGGACTTCGCCGTCTTCACGCATCCGGCGAAGTGCCGCGAGCGGATCGTGCATCTCTTCAAGAGCTTCTGGATGCCGCGTTTCTCCACGGCGCTCCGTCAGTACGTAACCACGAAGGCCGGCACGAATTGGCACACGCCCGGACACAACGGCGGGCGCGCGTTCTCCACGTCGCCGTTCCTGCGCGGGTTCTTCGAGTCCTACGGCGGGACGATCTTCCGCGCCGACCTCTCCGTGTCGGTGGAGTCGCTGGGCGACCTCTCCAGCCCCGAGGCGCGCACGCCCCTCTCCGAGGCGCAAAAGCTCACGAGCGAGATCTTCGGCACGGCGCAGAGCTGCTACATCACGAACGGCACGTCCACCTCGAACAAGGCGATGCTGATGACGCTGCTGCGTCCGGGCGAGACGGTGCTGATCGACCGCAACTGCCACAAGAGCGTCCACCACGCCGTGGTGACCTCCGGCGCGGTGCCGCGTTACCTGCCCGCCCGCTGGAACGCCCGGCTGGGCGTGTGGGGCCCCGTGGCCCTCGAGGACATCCAGCGCGAGTTGGCGGCGGCCGCCGGCGCGCGGCTCCTCGTCCTCACCACCTGCACCTACGAGGGCGTGCTCTACCCCGTGTGGGAGATTGCGCGTCTCTGCGAGAAGGCGGGCGTGCTGTTCTATGCGGACGAGGCGTGGGCCGCGCACCTCAACTTCCACCCGTTCTACACGTTCGGACGCGGGAAGGGCGACACGGTGCGCTACAACGCCGTGAACGAGACGTGCGGCGCGCACTTCTCGGTGCAGTCCACCCACAAGACGCTTGCGGCGTTCTCGCAGGCGTCGATGATCCATGTCGCCACGCGCTTCAAGCAGTTGCTGGAAGAAGATTCCTCGCCGGCGTTCCGCTGGCTGCGGAAGCGCTTCACGCTCCATGGACGCGGCAGCTACGAGAAGTTCTCGCACGATTTGCACGAGATTCTCCGCTACTGGCACTCCACCTCGCCGCACTACCCGTTCCTCGCGGCGCTCGACGTGGCGGGCGTGCAGATGCGTCTGGAAGGGCTGAAACTGATCGACGAGCGCCTGCGCTGGGTGTCAGCGTTCCGCAAGCGGGTGTCCGACGTGTGCGGCAAGCCGGAGAACGCCTGCTTCGCCGGACTGGAGGAGATCGCCGGGCGCGCGACGGACTGGCGTGCGGTCGGGTACCTGAAGGACCCGCTGAAGATCGTGCTGCAGCTCAAGTCGCCGACGGCCTGCGCCGCCTTCAAGAAGGCGCTCCTCAAGGCGCACATCCAGTGGGAGAAGTCGAGCGCCACCACGGTGCTGTTCCTTGTGACGGCGGGCACGATGGAGGAGCATTTCGAGTATCTCTTCCGCGTCTGCCGACAGAACGCCCGCCTGATTGGCGCGCCCCCAGCGACGACTGGGGGAGGGCGCATTCTGGAGGCGGTGTCCGGACAGCCCGTCGCGCTGCCGCGCGATGCGGCGCTCTGCGACGGCGAACTCGTGCAGATCGAACAGTCCGAGGGACGCATTGCCTCGCAGTTCCTCGTGCCGTATCCGCCCGGCATTCCGGTGTTTATCCCGGGGTTGCGGATCACGAAGGCGATGATCCGGCTCATCCGCGACGTGATCGCCTCGGACGGCCCCGGTGCCGTCCACGGGCTCTTCTGCCGCGGCGGACATGCCCCGTACTTCGTCGAGGTTCTCAACAAGGACGAAGAGTCCCGCGTCCAAATGCTTACATAAGGAAGAACCATGCTGAATAGACTACATGTACTGCTGCTTTTCATGACAGGTGCATTCGTCGTCGGAGGTGCGCGGCCGGAGGATGAGCTGATGGCGGATTGGTTGTCGCAGGATGGCGGCCTGCCGAAGGGCAAGACGGAGGCCGAATACCGGAAGGACTGCCTTGCGCGACGCGCGAAGCGTTTGAAGGGCGTCGCGGCATTCGCACGACGCTGGGTCTATTGTCGCCACTACGTGATGGGGGGCTCGCACTACGCCTACACGGAGGCGCTCTCCGACGCGCAAAGCGAGCGCACGTATCTGCGGATCGGGTCGAGTCTCTGTCTCGCCGAGTTCCAGCCGAACGGCATCTGGAGCGAGACGGTCCTTCTGGCATCGAAGGAGGGATGCTTCCGCGACGTGGATGTGTCGCCGGACGGAAAGCGCATCCTCTATTCTTTCAAGGCAAGTGACCGGGGCGATGACTTCCACCTCTACGAGATGGAACTTGCGACGCGCAAGGTGCGTCAGCTCACCTTCGGCAAGGGCGTGGCCGACTACGAGGGCTGCTACCTGCCCGACGGGCGCATTCTCTTCAATTCCACGCGTTGCATGCAGATCGTGGACTGCTGGTGGACCGAGGTGAGCAACCTCTACCGTTGCGAGGCGGACGGTTCCAAGATCACCCGCATCACCTACGACCAGGTCCACGACAACTACCCCACGCTCACGTGGGACGCCCGCATCCTCTATACCCGCTGGGAATACAACGACCGCTCGCAGATGTACCCCCAGCCGCTTCTTTCAATGAACGTGGACGGCACGAACCCGCGCGCCTACTACGGCGGCAACTCCTGGTTCCCCACCACGCTCATCCACGCCCGCGCCGTGCCGAACAGTCCGCTCTTCTTCGGCATCTGCACGGGACACCATTCCCTCCAGCCCGGCGAGCTCATGCGCTTCGACCCGCGCGAAGGCCGCGAGGAGGCACAAGGCGCGTGGCAGCTGGAGCCGCTCCGCCGCGCCACGGCGCGCAAGGTGGACGCTGACGGACAACAGGGCCGCGTGGCCGCCTATCCCTATCCGATAGACGAGAACAACATCGTGCTCTCATATCTCCCGCAGGGTTGGAAACGCGACCATGGAAAGCACCCGCAATACCGCGACCACCGTGCGCCGTTCGCGCTGTACTGGACGGACGTGAACGGTGCGCGCGAGCTGCTCGTCGCGCAGAAGGGCAAGATTCCGTGCGGACGTCCCGTGCCTGTGCGCGTGCGCGACTTGCCGAACCGCTCTTCGGTGATGCCCGACGAGAGCCTCAAGACCGGCGTCGTGGCAATACGCGATGTCTATGTGGGCGACGCAATGAAGGGCGTGCCGCGCGGAACGGTGAAGTCCATGCGCGTCGTCTCGATCGACTACCGTCCGGTGGGCATCGGCCACAACGGCAATGCCGGACCCGGTGGCGGGGGACTCTCCTGCACGCCGCCGGCGCTCGGCAACGGCACGTGGGGCGTGAAGCGCGTACTCGGGGAAGTACCCGTGGCGGAGGACGGCTCGGTGGCGGTCGAGGTGCCGTGCCGCACGCCGATCTACTTCATGCTCCTCGACGAAAAGGGTCGGATGGTGCAGTCCATGCGCAGCTGGACGACGCTCCAGCCCGGCGAGACTGCGAGCTGCGTCGGTTGCCACGAACCGCTCAACCAAGCGCCGGATTTCAGGAGCGGCAACGTGGAGGTGGGGCGTGCGCTCGTCTCGCTCAAGAAGCCGCCGCGCGGATTCAGTTTCCCGAAGGACGTTCAGCCCATCCTCAACCGTCGGTGCGTGACCTGCCACAATCCGCAGAAAAACGCGAACATCCCCGACTTCACGGACGCCCCCGTATCCGACGCGCGGTCGAAACGCCGCTGGTCGCAGGCTTACGTGTCGCTCACGTGTGCGCGCCAATTCTTGGCGAACACCAGCGACCAGCATTGGGGGGCGAATCCCAACGATCCCAAGGGCTACGTGAACTGGATACACTCCGCGTCCAAACCCACGCCGATCCCGCCGCTCGTCAACGGCTCGCGCGTGAGCCGTCTCTTCACGGAGAAGCTCGACAAGGGACACGCGAAGGGCATCACGGACAAAGAGAAGCGCACGCTTGCCTGCTGGATCGACCTCGGCGTGCCGTTCTGCGGCGACTACGAGGAAGGAGCAGACTGGTCCGAAGCCGAATGCGCCCTCTGGAAGTCGTGCGTCGAGAAGCGCCGCCGCACCGCATCGGCCGAGTATGGTCGTGAAAACACTCCCTGACCACTAAGGCGTTGTCCAAAATATGTTGAACACAAAAGCTATGCATGGTAGGGCGGTTTCGATGAAACCGCCGCATTCGGCGGCATCATCGATGCCGCCCTACCGCGTTATGTAAAAGTTATTTTTGGACAACACCTAAATCTCTCCTTGACTCCGAAACGCCCAATCTCCCAAAAGCGAAAGCAAGAAAGGCTTTGCAACGGGTTCTGTTTTGAAAGGCGAAAATTCGCAATGGCGCACAAAGGCGGATTATGGTAAAATTTCCCTTTCCCAAAAAAGGAAAGTGGAGAAGAAGACATGCTCACATGGATGCCAGAACTGTATAACAGGTCGCTCATGCGTATGACCTCGTTCACCGACGAGGAGATGATGAGCCTCATCGACCTTGCAGCGCAACTGAAGGCGCGCCGCGCGGCCGGGATTCGCGGCGACCTGCTGCACCGCAAGAACGTCGCCCTCATTTTCGAGAAGTCGTCCACGCGCACGCGCAACTCTTCCCTTATTGCCATCCGCGACGAGGGCGGCAACGCGGAGTACCTCACGCGGCCCGACATCCACTTTGGCAAGAAGGAGTCCGTGAAGGACACCGCGCGCGTACTTGGCCGCATCTACGACGGCATCCTCTTCCGCGGCTTTGCGCAGAAGACGGTCGAGGACCTCGCGAAATATTCGGGCGTGCCGGTGTGGAACGGTCTCACCGACGACTACCACCCCACGCAGATCCTCGCCGACCTCCTCACGATCCGCGAGAACTTCGGATCGCTTGAGAACTGCACGGTGGCGTACGTGGGCGACGGACGTAACAACGTGGCGAACTCGCTTATGATGGGTTGCGCGAAGGCGGGCGTCCGGTACGTGTGCTGCACGCCGAAGGAACTGTGGCCCGACGAGCGCGTACTCGCCGAGGCCGAGGAGGTGGCGCGGCGCAACGGCGTGGACGTGCGCGTGTTCGACGATCCCGTGAAAGGCGTGAAGGGCGCGAACGTGCTCTATACCGACGTATGGGTGTCGATGGGCGAGGAGTCGAAGACGGCAGAGCGCATCAAGCTGCTGCGTCCCTACCAGATCAACATGGATCTCATGCGCGCGACGGGCAACATCGACGGGCGGCTCCTTTTCCTGCACTGCCTGCCCGCGTTCCACGACCACGAGACTGACGTAACGCGCGAGAGCGGCGCGCTGGAGGTGACGGACGAGGTGTTCGAGTCGAAGTACTCGAAGGTGTTCGACGAGTCCGAAAATCGCATGCACACCATAAAGGCCCTGTTTGTGTCGGCACTTTGCGACCGCAGCGCGCTTTAACCCCTCGTATAAGGTGGTGCCGCCCATGAAAAACTTTTTTATTTTTTTTCGTTGTCCCCCTTGCGCGGCGAACGGAAACTTGGTAAACTAGCGGCGTCTCTACACAGAGGCAACAGGCTTGATCAACCTAAAAGGATACGTATGATGAAAAAAACAAAGAGCTTATTGGGGGTCGCAGGCTGCGTGCTTGCGGCAGGTTCCCTGTGCGCTGCGAACTACAGCGAATCGTTCGAGAGCGCGAATACGTGGACAGGTGATGGTACGCTTTTTGCGACCAATTACGATTATAATGGGGTGGCGGGAAAGCCGTTGGCGAGTGAAAATCACACCCAGGTTCTTGTGATTGAAGGCGAGTCATATTACAATGCTTCTTCGTCGGGCAGCTTCACGGGTTCGCCCCTCGTTGACATGATGGTGCAGACGGCTCTTCCCGACGACGCGCTTGAAGATCCCGAAGGGGAGGCTCACATCGCCGTCGCGGTTGATACGAACGGCATCTTCAACGTGTACTGCAAGAACAAGTCAGGTGCTGCTGCGTGGTATCCTCTGTCCAGCAAAGTATATGCGGATGGTGCGTGGGCGCGCGTGAGCTTGCTCTTTGATTATGTCAACAGCCTTTGCCAGATCCGTATTGATGGCGAACCCATGATGACGGAGAATGGCTATCTCAAAACGGATAAGACGGGGAACGGCGCGTGGTACGCTCTTGCTACGGACACAACCTCCTCAACGGCCGTGAGCAACCTGAAGGTTGTTGGCTGCACCGCCATTGACGATGTGGTGATTGCCACCAATGCAAACAGTTACGCTGTGGCGGCGAACGCTACGAACGACGTTGGCGTTTCTTGTGCGTGGCTTGATCAGTACGGTCTCGCGTGGGATGCCACAACTGCGGGTACGAGCTACGACGGCTCCGGCATGACCGTTGCCGACAAGTACAAGTACTGCTTTGATCCGTTTGACGGTCAGGTTGCGGCCGATTTCGCGGTCAAGTCCATTTCGACGACGGCTACGCAGGTGACACTTGCTCTTCCTGCTACGGTTGCAAATGGTGGGCGTGAGGTCGTTGTTGATTACGGAACCGATAAGGATTTTGGCAAAGGAACGTATTCGACGACGGCAGAAGTGACGGGCCAGTCGACGGTGGAGATCAATGTGCCGGCACCGGGCAGCGTGACCTACTACCGTCTGCGTGCTACGGACAAGTGAGTTCTTGAAAACGGCTTAACACGAAAGAGGTTTTGAAATGAAGAAACTGATGACGATGGTTGGCGCAGTGGGCATGGCGTTCGCCGCCACTGCAGCGGTTGACGACGCGCTCCTCTCGTTCTCCACGGTCGGGCCCGACAAGTACGCCGACGGGACGGACGTCCTCCCTGGCGAGTGCTATGCGCTCGTGTGGTCGGCGGATGGCCAGTTCGAGGGCATCAAGGCTGACGGCACGACGGTCGATCCTGCCGACAAGGTGGTGCTCGTGGCACCGGTTGCCAAGCAGGGCGCGAACGGCACGTGCTGCCCGTCGATTCTCTATCAGGTGGACAAGGCATTCGCCGAGTCTCACGCGAGTGGCCAGTACGCCGTGTACATCCTTGATACGCGCGTCAAGGCCGAAGACGGCACGGTTGCTGTTGGAGGCGTTGACGAGAACGGTGCGCTGAAGGTGGTCAACGGTTACGATGCGGTGAGCGTCGGTACAACGGCGAACTCTGCTGCGGAATCGATCAAGACGGTGGCAACCACTGCGGTTGGCGGTGCGTCTGTGGCGACGTTGTCCGAGGTTGATGCGCCGGTCATCACGGCCATCAAGCCGAACGGCACGAAGATCACGATCTCAGCATCTGGTCTCTCGCCTGTTGCCACTTACAAAGTTGTGACGGGCACGCAGTTGGACAAGGTTTCGACTGAAATCAATGCGACCGCCGACGAGAAGGGCGATTTCACGTTCGATAAGCCTGAGAACGGTACGTTCTTCAAGGTGATCGGTGTTCGCAACTTTGACAAGAAGTAATTCAGAAAAGAAGGGAGCAAGAGAATGAAACTTCGCTTGATGATTTGCGCGGCAGCTGCCAGCACGGCGCTGTTTGCGGGTGAGAACGATGCGACCTCCGCCACGTATGCGGTGATGAACGTGACGAACGCCTACACCGATACGGTCATTGCCGTGCCGTGGGTTGGTTTTGATGGTAATGCGATCACGATTTCCAACCTCGTCAATACAACGACCATAGCAGCGGGTGACAAGTTGTATATGTACGGGTCTGATGGTAAGTGGTACGCTTATACGAAGAATGCCGCCGGCAATTTGGAAGGGGACATCACGGTTAATTCTGAAAGTATCACGATACCCGATGCTGCCGAGCAGACCGTTGCGCGTGGTTCGGGCTTGATTCTTCAGCGTGCCAGTGCGGGTGGAACCGTCTTCCTGTGCGGTCGCGTTGGTTCTGACGATGTTACGACCACGATTGCAACTGGCAAGACGCTCTTTGCGAACCCGACTGTGGCGGATGTGGATCTCAACGGTGCTGATTCTCCGTTTAAGGGTGCCGCTAACGGTGATACGATTACGATACCGCTGAACAACGGCAGTACTGAAAAGTACACGTTTGATGGCACCAAGTCAGAGTGGGGCAAGATGACGAAACAGGCTACAACCATTACAATTAATGGTGTTGAGCGTACGAGGTATAGTAATGTGTGGTCCAAGTGCGGCTCGATTCCTGCGGGAACCGGTGCGTGGTATGAGACCACTGGTACTGGGTATGATGTCGAATGGTAATGAAGCTTAAAGGAAAGAGAAGAGGAAACTCGAAATGAAATCCATTTCAAAGTTGGTAGTAGTCGCTGCGGCTTTACTGTTCGCATCTGCGGCCTCGGCTGGTACGCTCTACTGGCAGGTTGATGATGACAGGGGGAACATAGGTGCAGAGTTGTGGATGGACGATGGTAATGGTAATACGACGTCTCTCTCTGAAGGTTTGATTGATGCGCCGACGGGGGTTCAGCAGGCTGACTTAACTTCTTACGGTGACCTAAGTTCATACAGTTTTTACGTTGAGCTGGTCAACTATACTACTGGAGATTCAACATTCGGTTACAAGTGGGGCTATGGTGATCTTGTTTCATCTGGCTATGTCGCCGCTGATTTTAGGGATGCACCGACGGCCTATGCAAATGCTGCTGCTCTTGGCAACTTTGCGAATGCGCCTGAGCCATCGAGTGGGTTGTTGCTCTTGATGGGCGGGGCGATGTTGGCGTTGCGCCGTCGCCGCCAGAAATGATGTTGAATCAAGCTGAAGGAATCGGCGGGTCGGGGACGGCCCGCCGTAATTGTCAAGGGGAAGTGATATGAAAAAGTTCTACGAAGACGACTATGACGGGGATATGGCGTATCCGGTTGATGATGAAACCATACGCCGTCCTACAATACAGCAGGAATCGCTGCGAGGGCTGGACTGGCTGATCGCCGCCGGTCTTGCTGTCTTCACTGGTATTTTGATGACGATTTGGGCATTCCCCGGTTTGAGCCCACATGCATGGGATGACATGGCAATCGGCGCAGGGGTGCGTCCGCTCAAGGCGATTTTCCCCAGTTTCTGGCCGGCGATTGCTCGCGGTATTTATGCGATCACTGGGATTTCTGCTGGAACAATGGTGATGCAGATTCTTGGCAAGGTCTTTGCCGGACTCTCCGTAGGACTTGTATATTTGCTCTTGCGGCAAATCCTTTCCATTACGATTCGCGTGCGCCTTCAATTCGCCCGTAGGCGTTTCTTCGTCGTTCGCGGCGCGGCCTTGCTCGGTGCTCTGTTTTTTGCGTGTTCCGATCCTGTTTGGCGCGTGGGGCAGGTTTTTACGCCGTCGCTACTGCTGCTTTTCATTACCATCCTCGTGCTCATGCTCTTCTTCGGATTCTTGATGACGGGGCGGATGGGGCAGATTTATTTCTCTATGTTCCTGCTCGGCTTGCTCTCCGCCGAGACGCCGATGGGATTCTTTCTCCTCGCCCTCGTGTGGGGCGTTTACGCGCTCGCCCTGCGTCATGACGCCGTGGCGTCGAATTCGCCGATTCTGAATCCAATCGTTGAGCAAAGCTCGAAATGGCATTTGACGTTCCTGTACGCATTGGGGCTTGTGATGGGTGTTGCGGCTAACTGCGTTTCCTACATTGCTTTTGACGGGCTGGAGGTGTTCGGCGTCACTGGCGCTGACATGCCGCTGCTCTACGCCACGCACTGGTGGAATCAGTTCATACATGCAGCGTCCGCTCTCGGCTGGGTATTGGGACTTGGCGTCTGCATCCTGCCTTTTGTTGTTTCCACAATTCTGTTGCCCCGTGCGGTTGACGAGGAGCAGTTCTTGCCGTACCACATCGGAGCAGTCTACTTCATCGCGGGCGCGGTTGCCTTCGCCCAGCTGGCGGAACTGCCTCCGCTCTGGTTCTGGACATGGACAGACGCTGCGAAAATCAATTCGTCCTTCTTCCTTCTTGTGTTGATGCTCTTCTCCGCTGCGTCGGTGGTGTTTGCACTTGCCGTGATGGCGGTGGAAGTGTGCTGCCGTGACCATCGCCGCCTTGCGCTGGAGCGGTTTGCAGAGCTAAACCAGGAAGAGGGCGGGGATGCGAGCATGGAGTCGGTTGACGTCAAGCCCCTTGGATTCGGCACGAAAGCTATGCTCGTGATCGTGCCTCTGCTGCTCGTGGCGGCAGTGATTCCTGGACGTTATCAGGGCCAGACGCGTAGGATGCTCTCCATTGTAAATGACTATGCAAAGGAAGTTCTTGCCGAATGCGGCGACGTCAGGTGGATTTTCACCGAGGGTGCGTTTGATTCTTGGCTTGAGCTTTCGGCCGCCGCAGAGGGACGCTCTCTGAAGGCTCTGTCTATGCTTTCGGACAATTCGGCCCGTCAGAGGTACATCCGCAAACACAGCGTGTCGAATGCGGAGGAGCGCGTCACGCTCGACATCGGTGCACCGATGGCCCTGCGCGCGATGGTACGTGACCATGCAGACCGTCTGAACGAAATCGCCCTCCAACTTGGCTTCGAGATGTGGAAGCGCGACGGCAAGGAAATCCCTCTCTGCAGCGGCGTGCTTTCGCGTCCTGCGGGGATGCCTGAGGAAGAGCGCCTTCGCGGCGTGGAAGCGGCCAATGCCCTGGCGGACCGCGTCCTGGACGTCTACCTTGACGGCGGACCGTCCAAGAGCGCGGGCACATTGGTCAACGAACTCTTCCTCTTCGTGCAGTGGCGCATTGCCCGCATCGCCCGAATGCGCGCGGAGCGCGCGGACCGTGAAGGCAAGACGGTTGAGTCGCTGAAGGACGTGAACATTTCAGACCGGCTCGACCACAACAACGCATCGCTCAAGCGCATCCTGCGGGATATGGAGAAGGTACGTGAGCAGACGTTGAAGTCTGTTACTCCGCGCGAGAGTCTCCAATTGGCGCTTGCCCGCCTTGACTTCACGCTTGCGCGCCGTTATGCCGAACTTATTCTCGCGGACGACCCCAACGATCCCGATTCTAACTTCGGCGTAGGCATGAGCTACTACACTCAGAAGCAGTGGGCGCGCGCGGAGGAGTACTTGCGCAGATGCCTCATAAAGAAACCGAGGCAGCCAGCCGTCTGGAACAACCTTGGCATGATCTGCATGTATACGGAACGTTATGAAGAGGGACTGGAATACGCGAAACGTGCGTTGTCGATCATCCCCGAATCAGCCGAGGTTAAGGACACCATCAAGCAGATTGAAGAGGCGTGGAAAAAGGCTAGGGAAGAGTCTGGTGAGGAGGCTAAGAAGCCTGCCACCGAGAAAAAGCCAGATTCAGCAAAGAAGCCCGAGCCCGCAAAGAAATCCGAGCCCGCAAAGAAGGCAGATTCTGCAAAGAAGCCAGAACCTGCAAAGAAGTCAGATGCGGCGAAACCCAATGCCGCAAAGAAGCCTGCGCCCGCAAAGAAGCCCACGCCGGTAAAGAAACCGGAGGATGAGCCGGAAGCGGTCACGACGAATGTGCTTGAAGCTGTCAAGCCCGCGATGGCCTCTCCGCGCGACGAGATGGAAAAGGCCGTTCTGCGTGCCGACTTTGAAGCTGCTGCGCCCCATGCCGAACTCGTGTTGGCCATAGACCCAGGCGATCCAGTGGCGAATTTCGCCGTCGGCATGTATCATTTCGGAAAGCGCCAATGGGCGAAGGCCGCGGAAAAGCTGAAGCGCAGCCTTGAAAGAAATCCGACCGATCCAGTTACGCTCAACAACCTTGCCATCACGTGCCTCTACCAGCAGCGTTACGTCGACGCGCTTAAATACGCTGAAAAGGCGCTGGACCTTCTTCCCGGATCTGCGGAAATCGAGGAAACGCTCAGCCAGATCAAGAAACTTAAGGAAGCTGCTGACAAGGAAAAAGCCAAAGCTGCAAAGCAGGCCAAGAAAAAGCCTGCTGCGCAGAAGCCAGCACCGAAGAAACCTGCTGCCGGCGCAAAGCCTGCGGCCAATAAAAAAGAACCCGAAGGGACGGTTCAGCAAAAGTAATGAGCACAGAGTCGAATGTCGCGAAGGTGCTTCCGCGCCTGAGCGCCGAGTTGGGTATTTCCGCCGGACAGGTGGCGGCGGTCGCAAAGCTCCTGAAGGAGGGCAACACCATTCCCTTCATCGCCCGCTACCGAAAGGAAGTACACGGCAACCTCGACGAGGTACAGATTTCCAAGGTGCAGGAACGCCTCACCTACTACGCCGAGCTGGAGGAGCGCCGTGCGGCGATTCTCAAGTCAATCGACGAGCAGGGCAAGCTCACGGACGACCTGCGCGAGAAGATCGAGTCCTGTATGGTGAAGGCCGCCCTCGAAGACCTCTACCAGCCCTACAAGCCGAAGCGCCGCACGCGCGCCATGATCGCGAAGGAGAAGGGCCTAGAGCCGCTCGCCGACGCCATCTGGGAGGGACATCTTGACGACGCGGCCCTCAAGGCCGCGTCCGCAGACGACCTCCAGGGCGCCCGCGATATCCTCGCCGAGCGCATCGCCGACATGGCCGAGGTGCGTGGCCTCGTGCGCGAGACATACGCGAATAAGGCCGTCGTGAAGAGCGAGGTCGTGTCGCCAAAGCCCACCCAGCCCACGAAGTTCGAGCAGTACTACGATTTTCAGGAACCGATTGCCGAGATTCCCAGCCACCGCTACCTCGCCATCTGCCGCGGGCAGAAAGAAGGCGTGCTGTGGCGTCATTTCGTGGTGGAAAAGGAGCCGGTGATTGAGAAGGTGCTAGAAATCGTCAACCGCGAAAGAGGTGTTGACGATTCGACATCCGGTAGGGCGGTCGCCCCGCGACCGCCGCAAGATGTTGTTGACCACGTGCGCCTTGCCGCCGAGGACGCCTACAAGCGCCTGCTCGCGCCGTCCTGCGAGATCGACGTTGCCACGGAGAAGAAAATGGAGGCCGACCGCGCGGCGGTGGAGGTGTTCGCGGAGAACCTGCGCCACCTCCTGCTCGCCTCGCCGCTTGGCGAGAAGCGCGTGCTAGCGATCGACCCCGGCATCCGCACGGGCTGCAAGGTGGCGATGCTCGACGAGACGGGCAAGTTCCTAGTGAACACGGTGATCTATCCCACCCAGCGTACGGCCGAGGCGCAGGAGGTGCTTGCGCGCCTCGTGGAGAAGTTCAAGCCGGACGCCATCGCCGTCGGAAACGGCACTGCGGGACGCGAGACGGAGGCATTCGCGCGAAGCGTGCTGAAGCTGATCGGCGCGAAGGACGTGATGGTGGTGAGCGTGAGCGAGGCCGGCGCGAGCGTGTACTCCGCGAGCGAGACCGCGCGCGACGAGTTTCCCGACCTCGACCTGACCGTGCGTGGAGCGATTTCTATTGGACGACGCCTCCAGGACCCGCTCGCCGAGCTTGTGAAGATCGAGCCGAAGGCGATTGGCGTGGGACAGTACCAGCACGACGTGTTCCAGCCGCTTCTGGAGGCGAAGCTGGACGAGGTGACCGTGAGCTGCGTGAACAAGGTGGGCGTGGAGCTGAACACCGCCTCCGCGCCGCTCCTCACGCGCGTCTCCGGAATCGGCGCGTCGCTTGCGAAGCGTATCGTCGAATGGCGCAACGAACATGGCGCGTTCAAGAGCCGCAGCGACCTCAAGAAAGTGACGGGGCTGGGTCCGAAGGCGTTTGAGCAGAGTGCGGGCTTCCTCCGCATCCGCGGCGCGTCAAACCCGCTCGACTCCTCGGCAGTCCATCCGGAGCGTTACGCTCTCGTGGAGACGATGGCGAAGGATCTCGGCGTGGGCGTGGGCGAGCTTGTGGGCAACGCTGCGCTCGCGGGGCAGATCGAGCTGAAGAAGTACGTCTCTGAAGACGTGGGTCTCCCCACGCTCAAGGACATCGTGGAGGAGCTGAAGAAGCCCGGACGCGACCCGCGCGCCGTGTTTGAGAAGCCTGCGTTCCGCGACGACGTGACGACGATCGACGACGTGCAGGAGGGCATGACGCTCGAAGGCATTGTGACGAACGTGACGGCGTTCGGCGCGTTCGTGGACATCGGCGTACACCAGGACGGCCTCGTACACATTTCCGAGCTGGCCGACCGTTACGTTTCGGACCCCTCCGAGGTGGTGAAGACGGGCGACAAGATCAAGGTGCGCGTGATCGGCGTTGACCGTGCGCGCAACCGCATCGCGCTCTCCGCGCGCACGAAGCCGCGCGAGGACCGCGCACGGGATGGGCGCGCCACGTCGCGGCCGGGCGGCTACAATTCGGGGCCTCGCGGCGGAGGAAACAGGTCGCGCCCGTCATCTGGTTTTGTGTGCAATCCCTTCGCGAACCTCTAGCCTATTTTAGGCGGATTTGGTATACTGCCCGGACATGAAAAAACATCTTTTCGCAGTTTGTCTTGCCGTGTTCGGCGCGTTGTGCGTCCGAGCCGAGATTCGCTCGGCCTGCACGGTCACGTTTGCCGACCTGCCTACGATCGCCGACAACGTCGCGTCGTTGGGGAAGGGGACGTTCGATCCCGTCCTCACGCAGCTCGTCCCCGCCGCCATCCGCAACCAGGGCGCGGCCAAGCTATTCGGTGCGATGCGCCCTGGTTCGCAGGGCGTCGCGGTGTGCTACGTGGACGCGACCAAGCTCGCACGGCTGATGCAGCGACTTAACAGCCGAGGGGCAAAGCCCAGCGCGTCGGAATTCGACCGCGTGAAATACTGGTCAATGCTCTATCCCGTGTCGATCACGAAGTCGGCGTTCCTCGCCCGTCATCCCGACGCCGTGCCGCAGAAGAACGGCGCGCTGCGCATTCCGCCGGGACGCCATTCGCGCCGCACGCTGTACGTGTATTTCACGCGGGACGGCAAGTGGGCCGCAGTCGGGCCGTCGGCGGTCATGGTTGCGGACACGCCCGCGGCGGCCGCAGGCGCGCTGAGGCGTCCGCTCGGCGGCGACCTCGCGTTCATCCAGATGGGACCGTCCGGAGCGCGGGCGCTGTTCCAGTCCAACGCCTGCTCCGGCGGCACGATCGTGGTGCGCATGACGCAGCGCGGCCTGGAACTGAGCGGCAGCGTGCGCCTAAACGATCCGCACCGTTCGCGCCTGCCGCATACCGCCATGTCGTTTCCTGGGATCCCCACGTCCGCACCGCTCTTCGGCGTAACGTCCACGCCGGGCGACCTCGGTTCGGCGGATATCTTCGCGATGCTCGACCCCACGATTGCGGACTTCATACGCAAATCAATCGTATTCACGCAGGCCCCAGGCGCGAACTTCTACTCCCTTGCAGCCTCGGCCAACGTGCCTGGTGGCGGCGCGCCGCGGGTGCGTCTGCTGAAGGTGCTTCCCGAGGCTGTCAAGCCCGGCCTCTCGAACGTGATGTTCTGCTCGCCCACCACGGTGCTCAAGCTCTACCTCCCCAAGGTGGCCGATACGCTCATGCCGATGGAAAGCGCGAAGATGCGCATGGCCGCGCGGATGCTCAAGCGCGTGCGCGGCGACGGCCTCGGCTTCATGAGCTGGCGCGCGGGCAAGGACGACCTCTTCTTCATCCGCATCTCCCGCGACGAACTGCGCGGTACCTCGTCGCTCTGGAGCATGCTGTTTCTAGACTAAAGGAAAAAACAATGGCAATGCAGGTGTTTAACAGCCTTACGAGAAGGGTCGAGCCGCTTGAGCCGCTCGCCGAGAACACGATCCGCCTCTACACGTGCGGTCCGACCGTCTACAACTTCGCGCATATCGGCAACTTCCGCGCGTACACATTTGAGGACATCCTCCGCCGCGTGGTGCAGTTCAACGGCATGAAGATCAAGCAGGTGATGAACCTCACCGACGTGGACGACAAGACGATCCGCGGCGCGAACGCCGCCGGCGTGGCGCTGACCGACTACACGAAGACTTACAAGGACGCGTTCTTCGCCGACCTGAAGGTGCTCAACATCCAGCCCGCCGAGGTCTATCCCGCCGCGACCGACCACATCCCGGAGATGATCGCGCTCGTCGAGAAGCTCGTCGAGAAGGGCGTCGCCTACAAGAGCGACGACGGCAGCGTCTACTTCGCCGTCACGAAGTTCCCCGGCTACGGCAAGCTCGCGCACATCGACTTCGACCACCAGCGCACGGGCGCGCGCTGCGCCGCCGACGAGTACGACAAGGAGAACGTGGGCGACTTCGCGCTCTGGAAGGCGTGGGAGGAATCGGACGGACCCGTGGGCTGGGACTCCCCCTGGGGACGCGGACGCCCCGGCTGGCACATCGAGTGCTCCGCGATGTCTATGAAGTACCTCGGCGAGACGTTCGACCTCCACACGGGTGGCATCGACAACCTCTTCCCGCACCACGAGAACGAGATCGCCCAGGCCGAGGCCGCCACGGGCAAGCCGTTCGTCAACACGTGGATGCACTGCGCCCACCTGCGCGTGAACGGTGAGAAGATGTCCAAGAGCCTCGGCAACTTCTTCACGCTGCGCGACCTGCTCGACAAGGGCTGGAAGGGACGCGAAATCCGCTACGTGCTCGTGAACGCGCACTACCGCCAGGGACTCAACTTCGCGTTCAGCGCCCTCGAGGACGCACGCCGCGCGCTCGAGCGCATCGACCGCTGCGTGGACGCCCTTGCCGCGCGCGCGAACGACGAACCTGCCCCCGCCTTCGCGCAGGAGGCGCTCGACGCCTTCACGGCGGCGGTCAACGACGATCTCAACACGCCCAAGGCGTTCGCCGCGCTGTTCGATCTCGTCCGCCAGACGAACGCCTCCGGCACCTGCTCGAAGGCCGTGCTCGACGTGTTCCGCAAGATGGATTCCGTCCTTGGCGTGATCTTCTTCGGCAAGGCCGAGAAGGCCGAAGTGCCCGCCGAGGTGCAGGCGCTTCTCGACGCCCGCGCCGCCGCGCGTGCCGCGAAGAACTGGGCCGAGTCCGACCGCCTGCGCGACGAAATCGCCGCCGCCGGCTGGCTTGTGAAGGATTCCAAGGACGGCCAGTCTGTGACGAGGAAATCCGTCTAGCGTACCCAGCGGGCGCGGAGGCCCGCTGGGGAGCTGCGGGCGCGGAGGCCCGCCACCCCGATTGAGGGTGAAGAGGTTTTCTGGGGAGATGCGGGCGCGGAGGCCCGCAGAAGTTCGGGGTGGCGGGCTTAAAAGCCCGCAAATGACAAGGGCGCGTCCCGCGCCCGCCGAAGCAGCGAGAACACCGTGCAACGGGCAAGATGCCCGTTGCCCCAGTTGGGTTGCGACAAGCGCGACTTCTCCCCTGAGGGTGCGGTGGAGGTGCATTTGTCACAATGACTGAGACGGCTTTTACGGTATGGCGGAGGGGGCGAATTTGTGATACACTAATGGCGGTTCGCTTGAACCACAAAAGACCAAGGAAATAAAAGCCCGAAATTTTTCAACAAACAACAAACAAGGAACAGCAATATGGCAAACGAAAATCAGTGCGGCTTTGCGAAAGCCGTGAACGAATATCTCGCCACGCACCCCGTGAAGGGCCTTGCGGACTGGGGCGATTTCCAGAAATTCGCAGCGGCGCCTGCGGTCAAGGGCGCGGTGGATGCCACCGTGCAGCCCTGCCACAAGGCGCGGCGAGTCCGCTTCTGGGGCGCGCTGGAGCATCTGCCGCTCATGCGCTCGTGGGGCCTTGACGTGGACGAGTTCGACCCCGACGCCGCTGCGCGCGGGTGCGTCCCAGACGTGATCTTCTGCCACCTCCAGCCCAACTACTCGTTCGGCGACGTGGAGCAGATCCTCGCCGCCATCCGCCGCGGCACGCACTTCGTCACGCTCCAGAGCACCGACAAGTGGTGCGCAGCGCTCGCCAAGCGTCTCGGACACACCTACAGCGGCGTGCTCAACGTCAGCTCCGCGAAGGACGCCGTGTACTTCGCGAACTGCCCCAGCCTTCTCGCGGGCTTCCCGGAAGGCCGTCTGGACGCCGGAGCCTACCCCATCCTGCGGACGCATGCGTGCGCCGTGTACATGACGGGCGAGCGCTGCCTGCTGGGCGTCGCCGACATGAAGCAGAAGCGCATCGCCAGCGCGATCGCGCAGTATCCGTACGGCAAGGGCGCCGCCACGTTCGTGTGTCCGTTCGCCAGCTTCACGAAGGAAGAGCTGAACGATCCCGCCTACAAGCGGCTGCTCCTGAACCTGATCTCGCTTCTGCCGCCCGTCGGCGGAAAAACGTGCAAGGCCTGCTAACGGGAAGAAGGTGGACTTCCAATGAAAACCTCTCGCAAAGACTTTCTCAAGTGCGCCCTCGCGGCGGGCGTGTTCCCGACGATCGTCCCCGCCCGCGTGCTGGGCGCGTCCGCCCCGAGCAACCTGCTCCAGATCGCCCTGATCGGATGCGGACGCATCGGCACCTCGATGGACATCGGCGGCCTCGTGGCCAACCAGGACCTCGCGATTCTCACCACGGCGTGCGACTGCGACTCCGTGCGCCTCGCGAATATGAAAACCGTGGCCGAGAAGCGCTACGGACGCAAGATGGACCACCTCAAGCTCGAGATGGACTACCGTAAGGTGCTGGACGACCCCGGCATCGACGGCGTGATGATCTGCACGCAGGACCACTGGCACGCCCGCATGGTCGTGGAGGCCTGCTACAAGGGCAAGGACGTCTACGTGCAGAAGCCCATGGCGCTCTCCGTCGAGGAGAGCGAGGCGATCGTGGAGGCCGTGCGCAAGACGAAGCGCGTGTTCCACATCGGCACGCAGCAGCGCTGCGACAAGGGCATCGGCGCCGGGTTCGTGAAGGGCGTGGAGTACGTCCGCAGTGGCCGCCTCGGCAAGATCGCGCGCATCGACCTCGGCATCATCGACAACTCGCCGAAGAGCGAGTGGCAGGTGCCGTCCCTCGAGCGCACGCCCGACCCCAAAGACTTCGACTTCGACCTCTGGCTCGGCCCGGCGAGCGACGCCGTTCGCTACTCGCAGCTGCGCACGCACTGGCGTCCGGTGGACGAGAAGGGCAAGCCCTACGCGAAGATCCCCGGCCAGAACGTCGGTTGGCTCCAGATCAAGGACTACTGCACCGGCAACATCTCGGGCTGGGGCTCCCACCACGTCGACATCGCCCAGTGGGCGATGGAGAACGCGGGGCCGATTTCGGTGAAGTGCGAGAAGGTGAAGTTCCTCGGCGGACGTCTCTTCAACGTACACGACGACTGCCTCATCACGTACAAGTACGCGAACGGCGTTGAGATGAAACTCGGCACGCCGCGCCTCACGGGCTACCGCTGCGGCGTGCAGTTCTTCGGCGAAAACGGCGACTGGATCTCCACCTGCCGCCACACGACGTCCGTTCCCGAGGCGAAGCGCGTCGACACCGCCTACAAGGCCAAGGCCGACTTCTGGCGCGCCTGCGAGGCGAACCGCAAGGGCCTGATCGAGGGCGAGCCGGAGGTGAAGATCGTCCACAACCCGTTCAACCACCACCGTCCGTGGTTCCTCGGCATGCGTTCGCGTCAGGACACGAACGTCACCGTGGAGGAGGCGAACGTCTCGACGATCTCCTGCATTCTCGGTTACCACGCGATGAACGAGGCCGGGCGCACGATCGGCTGGGATCCCAAGAAGCGCGTCTTCACGAATCCCGACGACCAGAAGCGGCTCTACTCGTGCTTCGAGCGTCCGCAGTTCGCGGTCGCGCCGATCATCCGCGAAATCCGCAAGAAAGTCGGGGCCTGATCATGCGGCGCTTCGTACTTGCCGCCGTGGCCGCGTTGGCGCTTGCGCCCGCGGCCTTAGCCGATTCGTTCCAGCCGGCCGACGTGCTCGTCTACACGCGCTGGAAGTACGTGTGGAACGCCAAGACCCGCGTCGCCGTGCCCAAGGGCGCGTACCACCACCTGTCCACCGAGATCGGCGCCGAACAGGTGCGCCGCTACTTCGGCGATAAGGGTTATTCGTGCCTCGTCACGGACGACCCCGCCGTGTGGGACTCCGATGCGTTCAAGAAGGCGAAGTGCGTGTTCTTCCTGAACACCCAGCACGAGCAGTTCGCGAACGACGCGCAGCGCAGCGCCTTCTACGCCGCCGTCTCGAACGGCCTCGGCGTGGTCGTGACGCACTCCTCCAGCTGGAACGAGCACAGCCATCCCCAGCTCTGGCGCGATTTCCTGGGCGGGTTCTTCTCGTACCACTACCGCCGCCAGCAGCCGGTTCCGTTCACCCACGTGGACCATACGCACCCCGCGTTCGCGTTTTTCCCGGAGGACTACGTGTGGGAACGCGAGGAAATCTACCTCAACCATCCCAAGGAGGAGGGACTGCGTCCGCTTCTCATGCTCAAGTGGGATGACGTTCTGCCCGAGTCGCGCGCGCAGGACAAGGAAGGCTGTCCGAAGGCCGGCGGACACGTCCTCGCCTGGTGCAAGACCTACGGCAAGGGCCGCGTGTTCTACACGGCGCTCGGACACAATCCGAAGGACTGGTCCAAGCGCGAGTTCCTCTACCACCTCCTCATGGCCACGAAGTGGGCGATGGGCGAATTGCCGGACCGCGTAGACGGCGGCAAGCCGCTGAACCTCGGCAACCGCTAGGGCTGATGTGTTCTGAGGAACAAGAAACATCGAAATCGCATTTAGAAAGAGTGGCGACCATGGATGTTACAAGACGAGGTTTCCTTACTGGCGGCATGGCGTTCGGCGGGCTGTTTGCCACGTCGGCGCTGCCGGCGATTGCGGACGACGATCCGTCGCTGTTTCCGGGGCGGGGGCGCTTCGAGCGCCTGTCGCTCACCTATCACGCGATCAAGGTCGGCGCGACGAAGCCGTTCACCGTCCTGCACATCTCCGATACCCACCTCACGGCAGCGTATCCCGACGAGGGCGAATTTGAACGGAAAACCGCCTACCGGCGCATCCGCACGTTCGGGGGACGTCAGGAGGAGGCGCTGCGCGACTCCATCGCGTGGGCGAAGGAACACGTGGACTACCTCCTCCACACCGGCGACCTGATCGACTTCCAGAGCCGGGCGAATTTCGACCTCGTGAAGAAGTACTACGGCGAAGGCGGCGCGATGATGTTCGGGTGCCTCGGCAACCACGAGCACTACCGGGGCAAGAAGATGGCGAAGAAGGACGGCACGCCCATCGTTCCGGCGGTCGTTCCCGATTTGCTCAAGGAGGCATACCCGTTCCCGAACGACTTCTGCTCGACCGTCATCAACGGCGTGAACTTCGTCACGATCGACGATTCTACGGATACGGTGTCCGCCGACCAGGCGTCGCGCTTCGAGGCCGAGGTGAAGAAAGGGCTGCCGATTCTCCTCTGCATGCACTGTCCGTTCCCGACGCGCGAGATCGTCCGGGCCGCGAGCCGGTTCTGGCCGAGGACCAACCTGAAGGCCATCCGGGACATGAGCAGCTTCGTCGAGAGCGAAAAGTACAAGGACGCGACGACCAAGGATTTCGTCGCATACCTGCGCGCGCAGCCGCTTCTCAAGGGAATCCTCTGCGGACACGGCCACCTGAACGTGGTCGACGACTTCTCGCCCACGGCGAAGCAGTACGAGGTGGCGGGCAACTTCATGTTCTGCGGACAGGAGTTCACGATCTCGTGACCGATTTCAAGAAACGTAAAATCAAACGAAAACAAAAGGAGCAACAATGAACGTAGGAGTATTCCTCTGTCTCGAGCCTTATACTTCGCTCGAAAACAACCTCCGTCTCGCGCACGAGTACGGATTCAACTATGCGGACATCACGGACACGCACTCTGGCGGCAGCATGTTCGCGAGCGCGGGGCTCTCGGCCTCCGTTAGCCTCGACGACAATCCGTTCGAGGTGCGGCGCACATTCGAGCGCAACGGCATGAAGATCATGACCCTCAGCGCACACGCGCTGCTGCTTGAGCCGTCCTCGCCCGCCAACTTCGCGACGTCCGAGATCATGAAGGCGATCAAGTTCGCCGCCGGCGCGGGCATCGAGTACGTGATCACCACCGAGACCTTCGCGAAGAGCGAATGGGCGAAGTCGCTCACCTACAAGGAGAAGGTGTTCATCGCCGCCGAGAAGCTGTACAACCCCTGCAAAATGGCGGCGGACTACGGCATCAAGCTCTGCCTTGAGCAGCACGGTCCGCTCACTGACACCATCGACGGCATCGCCGACATCATGGACCGCCTCGGCAACCCCGACTCCCTCGGCGTGAACCTCGACACCGGCAACAGCTGGCTCGGCGGCACCAACCCCGTGGACCTCGCGAAGAAGTACCACGACAAGATCTACCACATCCACTGGAAGGACCTGGGCGAGGAGTGGATCCCGAAACGCGGGACGATCTTCGGTTGCGGCTTCTCCACCATCGAAGTGGGTACTGGATGCATCGACATCGCCGGCGTGATCGAGACACTGAAGGACAACAAGAACATCAAGTACTCCACGCTCGAAGTCGGCGGTTCGGCAGAGCTCCTCCGCGCCAGCGCGAAGTACATCGAGGACCGCTGGAACGCATAACGGCGAAACTAGATTCGGCGTCGGGCGGGTGACGCGCTTCTACGTGCCGCTGGTGCTTCAGGCGTTCTCGCAGTCGTTCGTGTACCCCCTCGCCGCCGGCATCGTCACGCACGGCGCTCACGGCGTCAATGCGCTCACGGCGTTTAATCAGGGTTTGCTTATAGCGTTTACGATCGGCGCCATCGGCGGCGGGCTTATTACAACCGGGATGCTGTTCGCAAAAACGTGGCTGGGATACGTCACGTTCCGTCGGCTCAACGCATACATGATGTGGAGCCTTGTCGCGCTGCAGTGCATCCCTGCGCTTCCGCCGTTTAACACATGGGTGTTCGAGGGGTTCTTCAACCTTCCGGCAGACCTTGCGGAGATATCCCGCGATACGCTTCTCTTCAGCAGCGTAATGAACATTGGATTTTTCGTGAGGAACGTGCCGATGGCGGTGCTGTTCAACAACCTGGAATCCGGCAAGGCGAGCCGCGCGACGGCGCTGCGCATCGCGGCGACGCTTGGGTGCGCAGCCGTGTTCCCGCGCATCGGCTGGGTAGGCCCGGCCTGGGGGCTTTTCGCGCTTACGCTGGGCGTTTGGATTGAGACGCTATCCACATGGCTGTACGCGCGTCCATTCGTCGCAAAGCTACCGGGGCGTCCGGAAAAAGGCGGCATAGATGCTTCTCCACCGGTGAACATGTCGTCGCTGCTCCTCGACCAGTTCCGCTTCACCATGCCGCTCTCGCTGGGGGGCTTTCTCCTCGCGTGTTCTCCGCTGGTGATCGCGGCGTTCGTCTCGCGTTCGGCCAATGCGGCGGACATGCTCGCGGTTCATTACGTTACGATCGGTATCGTAGCTCCCGCGTCCTTCTGCGCCCTCCGTCTGCAGACCGTGACCGTGAAGTTCATGCCCGAATATCCCGGCGACCGCAGGCTTCTCTGGTATTCCATTGCGGCGGGACTCGTTCTGGGGGTTGTTCCGCTCGCGTTCTCCACGTCCTTGCTGGGCGACTGGTATTTCGGCGTGTTTCAGAACGTGCCGCCGCGCATTCTCGGCACGGCCAAGTTGGCCATGGGCATCTATTCGGTCATGGGCGTCATCCAGGCCATTCGCGGCCGCGTGGAGGGCCTAGCGGCAGGGCGCAAGCGTCCCAAGGCCGTGATGTGGGGACAGTTCGCCTACACTATGTCGTTGCTGCTGGTATGCGCCATACTTTTGCCGCTGGGCTTTCCCGGATGGACGATCGCGGTCTCGGCGCTCATTGTCGCGCCAGTCTGCGTCTCGATAGTCATCTACGCATTCGGGACGGATGCGGACGGCGACGAATGACAAATGAAACAATAAACTCGTGGAGGCCTTATGCGGCACTCCATAGTTTTTGCTATACTATCCGCGATGAAACCAACTGAGACAGACGCGGTCGCGGAGTACGTCGCCGAGGTGACGAGGCTCGCGAAGACCGGCAAGACCACTGAACATTCGTTCAGGGGCGCGCTCGCCGCGCTCATCGACGCGCTTGCGCCTGGGCTCAAGGCGGTAAATGAGCCGAAGCGGACTGACTGCGGTGCGCCTGACTACATCGTTCAGGACCGGACGGGCCTTGCGGTCTTCTACGTGGAGGCAAAGGATCTCGGCGACGGCGACCTTGACGGAAAGAAACGCACCGGACACAAGGAACAGTTCGACCGCTACAAGGCCGCGCTAGACACGATCATCTTCACCGACTACCTCGACTTCCGCCTGTATAGGCACGGACAATTCGTGTCTGCCGTAAGGATCGCCGACTGGGACGGCGAGGACAAGGTTTCGGGCAAGCCAGATGCCTATGACGGCCTTACCGCGCTCATCGCCGATGCCGCCGCCGGAGAGCCGCAGAAAATCGACGGCGCGAAGTGCCTCGCCGAGCTGATGGCGGGCAAGGCGCGCATGCTCCAGACGGCGGCGTATCGCTACCTGAAACCACTCGCGGAGGCTTGGGACAACGCAAGGGACGGAGAGGCTCATCCGCGCAAGACGCCGCTTCTCGACATGATGCTCGATTTTCGAAAGATGCTGATGCCGACCGTCGGGGCGGACGAATTCTCTGACATCTTCGCCCAGACCCTCACCTACGGCATGTTTGCGGCACGTCTCAACGACCCGACGCCGGAGGACTTCTCCCGCTACGAGGCAATGGCTCTCATCCCGAAAACAAACCCGTTCCTGAAAAGGCTTTTCGGGTTCATCGCCTCCGACCTTGAAAGCGAACTGACGTGGATCGTCGACGACCTCGCCGACCTCTTCCGTGCCGCAGATGTCGATAAGATTATGCGGCAGTACGCGGCGGGCGCGGGGCGCCCGCCCTACCGGGGCGACGATGGTAGGGCGGTCGCCCCGCGACCGCCTGATCGCGACCCCATGCTGCATTTCTATGAGGACTTCCTTGCCGCATACGACGGGGACCTCCGCAAGAAACGCGGCGTGTGGTATACCCCGATACAGGTGGTGAGGTTCATTGTCGCGGCGGCGGACTGGGTGCTGCGCACGCGCTTCAGCCTCCCAGATGGCCTCGCCGACTCTTCCAAGACCGAGATCGAGGTCGAAGAGACGGCCTTCCACGGCAAGAAGCTCGCTCAGAAGGTGAAGAAGACCGTCCACCGCGTCCAGCTGCTCGACCCTGCGACGGGAACGGGAACATTTATCGCGGCAGTGGTGCGCCTTATATTCTCGAAGTTCGCGGGCAACGAGGGATTGTGGCCCAGCTACGTCGAGAACGACCTTCTTCCGCGACTCAACGGCTTCGAGCTTCTGATGGCGTCCTACACGATGGCGCACATCAAACTCGACATGACGTTGAGGGAATGTTGCCAATGTGGAAATGTTGCCAATACCAATTCCAATTCCCAGTTGGGAACTGGCAACATTGGAACTGGCAACATTGGCAACAATTACCATTCTCGCTTCCGCATCTTCCTCACCGACTCCCTCTCAGATTGGCACAAGGAGCTCCCCGGCGGACTCTTCGCCGCAGCCCTCGGCGCGGAACAGGAGGGCGCAGACGAGGTGAAGCGTGACATCCCCGTGATGGTGGTCGTGGGCAATCCGCCGTACTCGGGCGAGAGCCAGAACAAGGGCGAATGGATCATGCGCCTCATGGAGGACTACAAGGTGGAGCCGGGCGGGAAAGAGCGGCTGAAGGAACGCAACCCGAAGTGGCTCAACGACGACTACGTGAAGTTCATCCGCCTCGCCGAACACTACGTAGAGAAGAACGGCGAAGGCATCGTCGCCTACATCACGCCGCACGGGTTCCTCGACAACCCGACGTTCCGCGGAATGCGCTGGCACCTCATGCAGACATTCGACGAAATCTGGACGCTCAACCTCCACGGCAACTCGAAGAAGAAAGAAGTCGCGCCCGACGGCGGCAAGGACGAGTGCGTTTTCGACATCATGCAGGGCGTCGCGATTACGCTCTTTGTGAAAACTGGGAGAACGGGCGTCCCGCCCGTTCAGGAAGCGACAGGAGTGTCGCTTCCCCGAGAATCGGCTCCCCATCGGGGAAGCGGCGCTCTCGCCGCTTCAACAGCTTGCCGCGTGTTCTACGCCGACCTGTGGGGCAAGAAGGCGGCGAAGCTCGCCGCGCTCGACAGCGCGACGATGGATACGATCGACTGGCAGGAACTCCACCCGACGGAGCCGATGCTCTTCTTCACGCCGAAGGACACCGCAGGCGAAGCGGAGTGGAACGCCGCCTTCGGAATCGCCGAGCTGATGAAGGTGAATTCATCAGGCGTAGTCTCGGCAAACGATGAGTTGAACTTTTCATTTACAGAAGAAGAACAAAGAGAGAAGATTCGTGATTTGCTCTCATTGACGGAGCATGACTGGCGGCAAAAATACCATCGACTAAAGGATTCAAGTGAATGGACATACGTGGATGCTAAAGCCGATGCGAAGAATAGTGGTAGGTATTGTACAGCGTCATATCGCCTTTTTGATGATCGGTTCACATTTTACACTGGAACGGCAAAAGGGCTTTACACAAGGCCGCGAGATAATGTGATGAGACACTTTGCAGGTGTTGATAACATTGGGCTTGTAGCTAAACGTGGATTTCCATATTCGACTGAACGGCCTGTTGCTTTTCTTGCCACGAGCCTTATAGATAATCGTTTTTGGTCTTGTTCAGGGATGCAGGGCATTGATTATTTCTTTCCCCTCTATCTCTACGAGGAGAACATGGGGAAGGTTGAGAGGCGGGCGAATCTCGACAAGAACATCGTGGCGAAGATTGCGGCGGCGGTCGGGGGGGACGACTGGGCCGCCGAGACAACCGGGACCGCCGAGACAACAGGGACGGATTCTGTGTCCCGGATGTCCTGTTCGTCCCGGATGTCCCGTAATCTCACCCTTACTCCCATCGATATATTCGACTACATCTACGGCATGTTGCACTCGCCTACCTACCGCACGAAGTTCAAGGAGTTCTTGAAGAGCGACTTTCCGCGTATTCCGTACCCAAAGAACGCGGAGGAGTTTGCGCGCTACCGTGACGCGGGACGCGAACTTCGCATGGCGCACCTGATGCTCGGCCCGCAGCCGCCCTTGTTCGAGCCAACCGCGCGCTTCCCCGTGCCGGGTGACAACGTGGTTGACGCGGTGCGGTGGGACAACGGCCGCGTGTACATCAATCCCACGCAGTATTTCGACAACGTGCCGCTCGCCGCGTATGAACAGGCGATCGGCGGCTACCATCCGGCGGAGAAGTGGCTCAAGGACCGCAAGGGCCGCGCGCTCACGCAAGACGACCTGCGTCACTACCAGCGCATCATCCTCGCCCTTGACAAGACACGCAACGTAATGGAAGGGATGTTGCACGCTGATGGATCTGCCTGATGTAATAGAAACGTTCAAGAACGGGCTGATGTGGGGTTGTCTATGGGCACTGGCCGCTCTTGTGGCTGGCGTCGTCGGTGCATGGCTGTATAGAGGTGTTGCGTCCGTCATGCGGAGTCCTCTGGCGGTGGCAAGAATTGTCGCGTTTGTGGCCGTTTCGGCATTCTGCGTCATACGTGGCGGCGCGAAGTTCCTCATGCCGCCACCTTCAACGGGCGGGACGCCAGTTGCCCCAGTGGTGATCGCGCCCGAGGAGATTGCGCAGGGGTGGCGGCTTGAGAACGTAGTGACTAACGACGCGGTTTCATACGCGATGCCGACGAACGGCGTTGAATATATGCCGTGGTCGCTGGGCGGCGGGTACGAAATGCACTTCCCGCTTGACCTCGGCGACTTCGCGTTTCCGTTTGGCAAGGGCGTGGTGCGCCGCTTGGACGTGCTTTCAGGTGGCACGGTTGAGTCGTTGCCGAGGCAACGGGTGGAAGGTCAGTATTCGTCAGCGATGTCGATATGCGCGGCGAGGGAGTGGGCGTCGATTGTGCCGGGTGTGGGGAGGTTCTGGTGGGCGGGTGCGGCGCGCTCGGTAATCGCGCCCTACCAAGTGATGCTGATTACGTGGGAGAATGTCTTTGGGGGAAGAGACCGTACGGGGCAGTACAACGCGCAGATTGAGTTTCACGACGACGGCAATTTCATTACGCGATCTAATAACGTGGAGCGTGTATATCGGCGCGTGTTGACGTTCGACCTCGACAATGACGGATTGCCGAACACGATAGACCCCGCGCCGGAGGTGCCTCTTGTGCCGTCCGCGTGGAACCAGTCGGAAGAATGGGCGGCGGCGGCTTTCCCGTCGAACGCCGCCGAGATAGCCGCCATGGGAGGCTACGCCGCGTGGGCTGCCGCGCGGGGTGCCGACCCCGACAGGCGTCTCGTCTCGCTTGGCTTAACGTTCGACGACGGGAGAGCATGGCCTACTCTGCTTGACTTTGGCGGTGTCCCAGTGGCGGCGGATGGTACGGCGGAACTTGTGTTCGCCATCGACTGCGGGGCGAAGGTGCCGTTCTCGCTCACGTCGGGGCGGCTCGGCTCTCTTGCTGTGACGGCGACGGAGCCGCCGATGCGTTCGGGCGAAGGCATGACCACGACTGAGAGTAGCGTGATTCAGAACATATTTACCTTCCCTTACGAACGTTCCGTCGGCGACGTCAAGCTGCACCTTGACAACTTTCGCTCCGGGTGGCTGTGCCGCACGGCGAGCGTGTCCATTGACGGTGACGAGGTGCAGCACCTCTTTCCCGGCGACACCATCGGAGTGGCGGCAAGTGTCACGGGCTGCCACACCGATGCCTTCTTGGGCTGCACATGGGTCGGTGGCGAAGGGCTGTTGTTTTCGGACGAGCATTCGCTTTCGACGACCGTCACGTACGATTCCACATCGACAGTCGGCTGGGCGACCAACGGAATCGACTTGATCACGTATTTTCTTGGCTACTCCCTCACTAACCACATCAATGTCACAGTGGGGGTTCAGGTGGAGCCGTCGCTTGAATTCTCGCTTGGATGCCAGGGGGTGTTCTTCCTAAACGACGTGGAGCTGGGGTTGCCCTCGAACCGGGCTGAACGTATCCGGCCCGTGACGCTGAACCTGACTGGGCCGGTGGGTACGAACGGGACGGCGCGACTATCCGTACAGGGGAACGTCAACCCCGTGCTGTTCCAGGTCGTGGACGGCGTGACGAACCGCGTGACTGAGTCGACGGTATTCTCGCTTGCGGTGGCCAACGATTTTGCGCACACGGGAAGCAGCTCCATCTACATGTCGTGTCCTAACCTTGGCACGGGCACGATCACCGCTACTTTTACTCCCGCCGATGGCGGAGAACCGCTGACCGATTCCGTTACCTTCCGCTGCATCGAGCCGTTGCGGAAGCTTGTGAACTCGAAGCGGGATGTAACATACCCGCTAATCATGAATCCTTCGCGTCTCGTATACGGGACGAACGCCGTGCTGTGCGTTGACGTCAACGGGCCATTTCAGGAGAACGAGATTCACTGGCGTTTGAAGCCTGGGTCGGCGGCGGCAGACATCAACCCGCAAGTGGGGAAGCGCGTCGTCGTGACGCCGATTGCTGCGAGCGGGGAGGTGAAGGTTGAGGCATGTTTCAACGACGACGAGATACAGCCGCAGTTCGTGCTGCCGATCGTCCAAGAGCGCGTGCTGGACGTGAGGGCGTTTGTGGTGTGTAATGAGAAAGGCCACAAAAAAACGCTGGCGATGAGCGATTCAGACATTCGAACCCGAGTACAGGCTGCCAATTTGGCATTCAGCCAAGTCGGGATCAGATTCAATCTTCTAGGGATTGAAACGCTGCCCAATTCTTCGGAGTACTGGAACATCATTGTGCATGAATGGGCTGGAGTGTGGCCTTTGCGCAGAACGGTCGTGTCAAGCCAGGTTCGGTCTCTCGTTCAAGCCCACAACGTCAGCGGCTGCATCAACATCTATTTTGTAGGCGACATTCGCAAAGGTGCAGGAGACGATGGTAGTCCCAATGGCTTTAGATTGCCCGGTTGCGTGTTCGTGAAAAGCGAGACTCCGGATTTGACCCTTGCGCATGAATTCGGCCACATGCTGGGATTGTGGGACTGTTACGACAGGTACAAGTTCCCAGACGACGAAGACCCTCTGGAGGTGTCGGGTGCAGACTTGCCGATTTCCGCATCCCGTTTTCAGTCCCGTCCACGCGACTGGGGAGGCGAGTCAGGACATGGTTTCTATGCATCGACAGACACTTACCGAAGCATCCTGCTACAGTTTCTCATGTTCGGGGAGGGAATCGAGTATCACGACAACTTCGACATACCCGACGGTGCGGTGGAATGTATCAACAACAACAACCGTTCGGAACCGAGCATTGGAGCTGGCGAGATAGGCGCCACAAGCATAAAAACGACAAATGAAGGAGTGTACGCGAAATGAAAAGAGTCAGAACCATGTTCATTGCCGGGACGGCATTGCTGTTCGTGGCGGCAGCTTTCTGCTCGAATCCCCTCCCCGAGGACACGATGTATGCAGTGAGGACTATGCTGCGGGTTGCCCAGAAACCGTTTCAGGACAACTTGACGTGGGACTATGAGG
>CADCOC010000010.1 GCA_902802945.1 uncultured bacterium
CTCCCTCTCGGCCTCTGCCGGGTCGAAGCCGCGCCACCTGCGGCCTCTCTTCAGGACATCGCTCGCGCCGTCCGCGATGGCGTAGAAGTGGAAGTCCGGCACGTCGTGTATCCTGAACGACATGCGGGCGATGCTCCTTGCGATGACCTCGTGCTTCTGCGAGTTGCCGATCCACGCCATGCTGAAGTAGATCGTCGCGAGGACGACCGCCGCCATCGCCTTGAGCTTGCCGTACTTGAACAGGCGTATGTCCTCCAGCTTGTACGACTGCTTGACGTGGCGGATGGTGTCCTCGACCCTCCATCGCGTGATGTAGCCCTCGACCACCTGCCAGAGCGCCTCGCGCGACGTGTTCTGCGCGAGCGTCGTCAGCAGCATCATCGGCTTCTTGCCGAAGCCCCTGACGACGACCATGTGCAGCAGCCTGTCCGGGATGTCCGGGAGCCTCCCGGTACAGCATGCGGCACTGCCAGGCGAGTTCGCCGCACATGACCGTGCGCTTCCAGCTTCTGACGTACCGTTCCTTCAGCCTCACGATGAAGTCCAGGCCCTCCGACAGCAGGAACCTGTAGAACTCGATGTTGTCCCCGCCCCTGTCGTAGACGTATATGCCGCGCTTCTTCGTGTGCCTCGATATGGCCTTGACGACGCCCTCCACCTCGTCGTTCTCGCTCACGAACCCGGGGGAGTCCGCGGACCACAGCCTGAAATGCAGCGGGACCGGCCTGCGCCCCCCGCTCTCGCAGGCGACCGCCATGCAGCCCCAGAACCCGAGGTTGTCGCCCACGTCGCCCTTGCTGCCGTCCCAGACCTTGGCGAGGTACTCCATCTTCCTCGCGTAGGGCTTCTGCACGTCGGACGGGTCGAGGATGATGAGCGTGTCCCGGTGGACCCTCCTCGCGCCCTCTGCGGCGATGACGCCGTGCAGGCCGGCTTCAAGCCCTTTGGCGGACAGCATCCGGCTGAGCCTGTCCTCGACCTTTTTCGGGGTGGTTTCCTCCTTGAGCGCGCGGACGATGGATGAGAGCTTCACGTCCTTCTCCTTCATGATGCCGTACATCATGTCGCCTATGAAACGAGCCACGGGCTTGCTGAAATGGGGAGAAATCCTCCCCAAAAATGCCTTGAGCTGCCCTAGCAGTTTCGTCGCGATTGTGGTATCATACATGGCGTCGCCTCGCTTGTTTGTGTAAGGACTTCGTATTATAGCGAAGATCATTCAGGAGAGGCGACACTTTTTTGCCCCGTAATCCCCGTAATCTGGAAGCGGCGCGATGAAAGTCGCGCTCGGCGCGGGGGCGTCTCGCCAGCCACGAAAAAATTGGGGAACCTCCAATGCGGAATGGGGCTTGATGTGGGTGCCGCGCGTATGTTATACTTCTGCCATGTTTGCGAAAATCATGAAACGACATTCCTTTCGGCTGGGCGCCGTTGCACTGGCTCTGGCCGCATCCTTGTTGGCTACGCAGGTCGGCTACGCCGCCAAATCGCGCGTGATAGTGCTGCACACGAACGACACCCATACCCACATAGACGACGGTCGCGTGGCGTTCTCCGAAATCGCCGCGGAAAGGGCCCGTTACGAGGCGGAGGGTGAGAACGTGATACTCGTGGACGCGGGAGACTACGTGCAGGGTACGGCGCTCGGCGGCTACGACTCGGGACGCAGCGCAATCGAGATCATGAACGCCACCGGCTACAGAGTGGCCACTCTCGGCAACCATGAGTTCGACTATGGCATCAAGGCGATGTTCGCCAACGCCGCCCACGCCACGTTCCAGACCGTCAGCTGCAACTTCATTCAAAGAAACTCAGCCGACGATCCGGGGCACCTCGTGTTCCCTGCCTACACGGTCGTTACGAGCGGTACGGTGAGAGTCGCCTTCGTGGGCGTGACCACGCCAACCACTCTCGTCTCGGCGAAGCCTTCCACGTTCCTCGACCCCACCGGCACTTACCGCGCATACGACTTCATGGCGGGCGAGCGCGGTGCTATGTTGTACAAGGCCGTGCAGGACGCAGTGAACGACGCGGCGCGGCACGCGGACTACGTGATCGTGCTGGGGCACCTTGGCATCTCTCCCGACTGTGCGGACTACATGTCCACAGACGTAATCGCGCACACCACCAACTTCGTGGCGCTCGTTGACGGACACTCCCACTCGGAGTACACCGGCTCGCGCGTGCGCAACGCCGCCGGAAAGGACGTGATCCTCACGCAGAGCGGCAGCTACTTAGGACTCCTCGGCTGTCTCGTGCTTGAGGATGGCCAGTGCGTGATGGCCGGCACGATCTACACGCGCGGCAAGAAGGATGCGAAGGTGTCGCGTCTGGAAAAGGAATTGTCCGACGCCGTCGAACGGCAGCTCGGCGTGAAGATCGCCCGCGCGCCAGCCACGCTATGCGCCTACCGTCCAGGCGCGAACGAGCGTCTCGCCCGCAAACAGGGATGTTCGGCCGGCGACTTCGCGGCGGATGCGGTGCTCTGGTACGCCAACGAAAAGGCGGGGCTTGCGTGCGACTTCGCGATGATGAACGGCGGCAACGTGCGCGCCGACGTCCCGGAGGGGGATGTCACGCTCAAGGTATTGCGTACGGTCCAGCCGTTCGCCGGCGACATCGGCATCGTGGAGGCGAACGGGCGGCAGATACTCGATGCGCTTGAATTCGGCGCGCAGGCGGTCGGAGACGGCGAGTTCGGCGGATTTCTCCACGTCGCCGGGCTTTCGTACACGGTGGACGCGACCGTCAAGCCAAGCGTGCACGTGGACGCCACGGGCACATGGCTCTCAGGTCCTTCGAACGGTGTCTACCGCGTGAGGGACGTGAAGGTGTACAACCGCAAGGCTGGCGCGTTCGAGCCGCTTAACCCCAACGCCGTCTACCGCATCGTCGGCAATGCCTTTACGCTCGTCGAGGGTGGCGACGGGTTCGCCATGTTCCGCAGCACGAGGAAGGTCGAGAACGGATTGGCGATGGACTACCTCGTGCTTGCCGAATACGCAAAGGCGTTTCGGCGCGGTGCGGACGGAACGCCCGCGCTCACGTCGGCCAACGCACCGTTCGCATCGTTCGCAAACTACCCGCTCAACTACGAAAACCCGGACGGTGCCGGCCGCATCACGATCAAGGGCCTCCGCTGACGCATGGCCGCGACAAGCGCGGCCGCTCCCAGTACCGCGAAATTCTGCCCTATCCGTGCGGCTGAGATTATGGTAGAATATACCCGTCATGCGAATTGTTTTTATGGGTTCATCATCGGCTTCGGCCATGTGTTTGAAAGGCCTCCTGCGCTATCCTGAGCTGCAGGTGGTCGGCCTTGTCACACAGCCGGACCGTCCGGCGGGGCGCGGGCGCGAGCTCACGCCGTGTCCTTGCCGTCAGTACGCGATCGAGCGCGGCATCAAGGAATGCATCACTCCAGAGAACGTGAACGCGCCCGAGGCACTCGCGTGGATTCGCGCGAAGAAGCCGGACGCGATCGCCGTAGTCGCATTCGGGCAGTTCCTCAAGAAGGAGATTCTCGAGTTGCCGCCTTTTGGCTGCATCAACTGCCATTTCTCACTTTTGCCTAAGTACCGAGGTGCCGCGCCAGTGACGGCGGCGGTGCTTGCCGGCGACGAGCTTTCCGGCGTGAGCGTGATCAAGATGGGCCTTGGCATGGATGACGGTCCGATCCTGATGAGCAAGGTGGAGCCGGTCTATCCGGAGGACACGGCGGAGACGCTCATGGAGAAGCTCGCGATCTGCGGCGGCGTTACCCTCGCTAAGACAATGCGGATGCTCGGTGCCGGCACGCTGCCCCCGCCCCAGCCGCAGGAGGAGGCACGCGTCACGTTTGCGCACAAGATCAAGAAGTCGGACGGCCTCATCGACTGGAGCCGTCTGCGCTCGTACGACATCGAACGCATGCTGCGCGCCTACGTGCCCTGGCCGGGCTGCTACACTTTCCTTCCGATGCGTTTCCGCAGGAAGGGGAACACGGGGCGCGTGACCGTGATGGGCGTCGAGTTCGTGCCGTCGGATAAGATTGAGCCTGCTTGGCGCGGCGAGATGCCGGGTACGGTCCTCTCCACGACGAAACGCGGACCGATCATCCGCACGATTGACGGCGCGGTGCTGCTCGTGTCGCTAAAGGCCGAGGGCGCGCGCGCGATGGGCGGCGGACAGTTCCTGCTGGGGCGTCCGCTCACGCCGCTGACGGACATGTTGCTGAACGACTGACGGGAGGCGGTCATGATCGTCAAACTGCTGCTCGACAAAAAACGAGAAGGGGGCGAACTGGCACCGGAGGAGATTCGCGCGCTGATCGACGCCTACACGCGCGGCGACGTGCCCGACTACCAGATGGCGGCGTTCGCAATGGCCGTGTGCTGCCGCGGTATGACCGCCGCCGAGACGCACGCGCTCACGGACGCGATGCAGCATTCCGGCGAATGCCTCAAATGGCAAGGGCCTTCAGCAGACAAGCATTCGACGGGCGGCATCGGCGACAAACTTTCGCTCATCATCCAGCCGCTTGCCGCGTCGTGTGGGATATCCGTGCCGTCTCTCGCGGGACGCGGACTCGGGCTCACGGGCGGCACGGTGGACAAGCTTGAGTCGATCCCCGGCTACAACGCATGCCTGTCGCTTGACGATTTCAGGCGCGTGGTGTCGGAATGTGGCGTGTCGATCGCCGCGCAGACGGCGGAGATCGCGCCGGCGGACAAGAAACTCTACGCGCTCCGCGACGTGACGGGAACGGTGCCGTCGATTCCGCTCATTGTGGGCTCGATTCTCTCGAAGAAGCTCGCGGAGGGCGCGGGGACGCTCGTCTTCGACGTGAAGTGCGGCGCGGGCGCGTTCATGAAGACGCGCGCGGAGGCGTGTACGCTCGCGCGGGCACTGGTGGACGGCGCGCGCGCGGCGGGACGTCGCGCGGCGGCGCTTGTGACGGCGATGGACGAGCCGCTCGGGTGGACGGTCGGCAACGCGCTTGAGGTTGAGGAGGCGATTGGGGTGTTGCGGGGGGACAACGGGCAAGATGCCCGTTGTCGCATTTGCGGGCAAGATGCCCGCCACCCCGATCATGTGGTTGACGAGCAAAATGCCCGCCACTCCGAAGATGTGGTGGAGCTTTCGGGGGAGTTGGCGACGCGGATGGTGGCGCTGGAGAAGGGCGTGGCGCTTGAAGAGGCGCGGGCGATGTGCAGGGAGAACCTTGCGAATGGCGCGGCTTGGGAGCGGTTTGCGGAGATGGTGAAGCTGCATGGCGGAGATTTGGAGGCGTTCGCGTCGCGTCCGCGCGGCGAGGCGCACGTTGTCGCTGCGTCGCGTGCCGGGTATGTGGCGAGGGTGGACGCGGAGGGAATCGCGAAGGCGGCGTTCGAGTTGGGGGCGGGGCGTGCGAAGTCTGACGACACCATCGACTTCGCGGCCGGCGTGACGCTCGCTGTGGCACATGGTGACCGTGTGGAGGTTGGGCAACCGCTTGCGTGGCTGTATGCGCCAACGCGTCCGGAGCGTCTGGCCGATGCGGCGCGACTAGTACAGGGCTCTATTGCGATTACGTCGGAGCAGCCAGCCGCCAAGCAGCTGATACTGGAGGTGGTGGAATGACGGAAGCGGAAAATTCGTCACCGAAGAGGCGTCCGCTCTCTAAGCAGGAGCGCAACAGGAAGATCAAGGCCATCTACCATGAGCTGGAGGCCAAGAAGCGGGAGCTGGGTCTGCGTGCGCCGATGATCAAGCGCGGGCCGGTGTTCTACGTGGCCGTGCTTATGGTGTTGCTGCTGATCGGGGGACTTGTGATCCAAGCCGCCGGAAAGGGCGGCGTCAAGAAGATGCGCGACGGCAACATCGTCAGGGCCGAGCAAAGCGTGTCCGCGCTTGCCGAGGCGCTGGGGCGGTTCAAGTTCCATTGCGGGGTCTATCCTACGGAGAAGGAGGGGCTGACCGCGCTTTCGGACAAGTTCTCGACGCACGCGGGTTGGATCGGCCCTTACGCCGAGCGGATACTGCCAGACCCGTGGAAGCATCCCTACGTGTACGAGCCGACGAACGATCCGCCGATCGTGCTGTCGCTGGGGCCGGACGGCGTACGCGGCACGGCGGACGACATCGCGCCGGATCCGGAGCTCTTCGCGAAGCCGTTCAAGGACACGTCCTGGACGAACGACTGGGTCTATTTCAGCCGACGTGGCATCGTGGTGGTGCCCACGCAGGAGGATAAGGAAAAACTGCTCAAGGAAGGGATGCGGGCGAAGTGACCAGCGTCGAAAATCTATCTGAGCACGAGATCTACGAGTTGCTGAAGCTCCATGACGACCTAGCCTGGCGGCTCGTGTGGGAAAAGGCCGTCCTGGCCGAGGCAAAGTCCCTTCGCAGCGCGCGCATGGCGCGCGAGTGGGGCGTGACGCCCGAGGAGCTGATGGGCATTCTCTACGAGGACATGATTGCCAAGAAGAAAATCGAGCTGTTCCGCGACGACGGCGGGAGCCTGTGGGGATGGCTGCGGCAGTACGTACGCGGCTACATCCGGCGGGCGAATCCGGCCGCGCGCGGGGAGATTTCGCTCGAGGGGGCGGACGATTCCGACTTTAGGGACGAAGAGGGCGGGACGAGCTATACGGATAAAATCTCAAAAATGCTGTCAGATGCGCAGGGTCGGGACGCCAATCCATCTGAAGACCCTGCGATGCGGCGGCGGGAGGAGTGGTCCCTTGTACAAGACTGCTTCGGCGACCTCTGGAAGGAGAGTCCCCTCCGGGCCTACGTCCACCTGCTGAAACTTCGCTTGAACCTGTCTTCAACGGAAATAAAAAACATGCTCGGCATCAGCTCGGAGGCGAACGTTGACCAGTTGTTCTCCCGCGCGCTGAAAGACATGAGAAAGTTGAAGGATGAACATGAAGAACGCGATTGAAGAAGAGAAAGTCGTCATGACGGCCGACGAGGCTGCGTTCATTGACCGCTTCGTCGCGGATCACTGCCGTCCGCATGCCGTGGTGATGGCGGAACGCCTGAGGGATTTCGTGTCCAAGCGACAGATGGCAATGTTTGCGGCGGACGACAATCCGGCGTTTGCGCTGGCGGCCGGTCCGACGGCGAAGGCGCCGGCGTCCGTCAAGGCCCCGGACGAGCCGGTGACGTTCGTTTTCGCCTCAGAGGGCGAGGATGACGCGCCTGGCGCCTGGCGAGCCGAACTCGCGGTGCCGCCCGGCGCGACGGCGGAAACGCCGTTGACGCTGAAGGTCGGCGGGCGGGACGTCGCGGGGGTGTTCGCGCTCTCCGGCGTGAAGCTGCCGCTCGTGGACGGCGCGGCGGAGATCCCGTTCGGGGTGTTTCTCGCCGGCATCAAGGATACGGACGTGTCTCTCCGCCGTCCCGGCGGCGACGCTGTGAAGGGAAAGTTGCTGTTCTTCTGAAATGTCCGCAGCACCCTACATTTTTCCGGCGCAGCAGGCGGAGTTCCTGCGTGCACTTAGGGATGGCCGCTACCGCGCGCCGGCCCGCACGCGCAACGTGCCCGCGTCCACGTCCCTCGTCTTGAAGATGCCCCCCATCTACGAGCAGGCGCTGCGCGGCACGTGCGTGGCGAACGCCGTCACGGCGATGCTCGAGTACTACGAGGACTGCAAGATGCGCCTCAGCGTGCAGTACCTCTTCGCGGCCACGAAGGAGGTCGAGCGCGCGGCGATCGAGCGCAACCTTTCGCGTCTGCGCCTCGGAGAGCCTCTCGATCCCGCCTTCGAGCACGCGCTCCACTCGAAGCTGCTCCAGCTGCGGATGATGGCGGACGCGAACGGGGGGATCAACACGCCCGTGATGAAGCCGTACCTCACGCAGTTCGAGGAGACGGTGCGGGCGCGGTACGAGTCGATGGATGGCAGCCTGCTCCGGTCGTGCTTCAACGTGCTCGAGTTCCGTGGGACGTGCCGATACGCGCTCTGGCCCTACGCGGGCGTAACCGCCGCTCCGCTGTTCGGATCGGCGGAGCGCGTCGCGTATCCGCCCGGATCGGACGAGGACGCGAAGAAGCACCGGGTACTCTCCGGACTCTACCTGCTGCCCGCACCGAACAACGTGGACGAGATCCGCGGCATTCTCGCGGGCGTGAACGACCGGCGTCCGATGCCCGTATGCGTGACGGTGAGCTTTTTCGAGGGGTGCGACGGCGAGACGTTCGCGTTCCCGCAGACGGAGGAGACGGAGGCCGGCCTGGTCGCGAAGAACGCATGGCTGGGCGTGCACGGCATGCTGATCGTGGGGTACGTGGACAGCGCGTCATCGCCGGGCGGCGGCTACTTTATCGTGCGCAACAGCCTTGGCGAGGCGTGGGGCAACCGCGGGTACGGCAAGCTGCCCTACGCCTACGTGGCCTGCTTCGCGCTGGAGGCCGGCACGATCCTGCAGGACCTCGTGGACTACACGGGCGACGGGTATGGCGGCCTCCATGCCGACGGGTCATACGGATCGCGTCGTCGCCGGTGGCGGCTTGTCTTTTTGAACATCCTCGTGGGCGCGGCGCTCGTTGCGGGTACGTGGGTGACCGCGAAGCTGCTTACTAAGGCCGAACCAGCAGAGACGCCGCGTCCGCCGTTCGCGGAGGTGACGGTTTATGGACGCGATGCGACCGTGGATGTGACGCTGCCGCCGCCGTGGCGCGAGGTGAAGGGCATGGCCATTGACGGCGGACGCGTGTTCCGTCTGCCTGCAAAGACCCGCAAAGAGGTAGATGCAATCCGCCGGAAACTCGACGAGGAGCCGACTCTGCGCGAGAAGCGCGGCAAGCCGCTTACGTATGACCTCGTGACGTTCTACGATCTAGAGTCGGACGACATCGAAGACGTGAAGAGGACGGTAGGACTTTTCGTGGCCGACCGTTTCCTCGTGCGGATCGAGGGCGAAAGCAACGGCGTATTGCGTATTTCGACCGTTTCGCCGCGCGGCCTTCTGCGCCGTCTTGAGCGCACATACGACGTGAAACCAGCCGGAGACGGTCGTCTGACACTGAAGAGGAAAAATCGGAATTGAGGATTAGGATGTCAATTCGGCAAAAGTTTTGTTATACTAGTTTGGAACAAGGCAGTTTGGCATTTTCATTTCTGAGATGCCAAGGCTATGGGATGAACTTTTTTAAGAAACAAAGTTGAAAGGAAAAAGAAAATGAAAAAGAAGCATCTTGCGCATGTTGTTTCTGTTACAGTGTTTTCGGGGATTGTAGGTTGTAGCACGGTGACGATCAACAGTCAAACAGGAGGCGCCACAGTGCGCTGTGACGGTCAGTCGGGACCCGCTCCCATGCAGATTGAGACAACTTGGCTAGGATCGACCAAGCAGGTGATGGTCTCAAAGGAGGGCTACGCCACGAAGACGATTTCCGTGAACTTCCATTCGCCGAAGATGGTCAACGTGTCGCTCGAGCGCAAGTTCAACGTGACGGCCAATCAGGAGGATGCTACCATCTATGTTAACGGCTCTGCGCGCGGGAAGTCGCCGGCGAAGGGTGTTGCGATCAACGACAGCAATGGGTCGATGGTTTCCGCGAAGAAGAAGGGGTGGCTAGAGGCGAAGGTGAAGGTGACGCCCGAGACGCCTACGGACATTGAGCTCGTCATGGAGCAGGACGGTTCGGGTCGGCGTTTGCTGAACCTCATTCCCGGACGCGATGGCGTGACGGTGAAAGCGACGCCCATCTTCTCGGATACGGACGTGGGCGAAGATTCCCCGAACGTGGCGCAGGTGCGCCGCCTCACGGCCCAGCCCCAGAACGAGTTCATACAGAACATGAGCCTGCTGCCTGACGGCAAGAGCCTCGCAACCTCCATTGTCGAAGAGTATGAGGAGAACGGAATCGTCCAGTACCGGGCCAACCTCTGGGTCCTCGACTCGTCCATCGCCGGCGCGCCGCGCCGCGCCGCCACGACCGGCAACTTCTTCGACATCACGGCGAACGCCTCGGTGGACGGGAAGACGCTCTACTTCGCCTCGACGCGCAACGGGCGTCTCGCGATCTGGAGCCTCAACATGAAGACCATGAGCGGACTTCGCCTTCTCACGAACGCAAACACGGCCGACTACTCGCCGGCCATCAACCCCTCCGCGACGGAGCTGCTCTACACGGCCATCCTGCCCGGCGGCAACAATCCCGCATACCTCTGGTCGAAGCCGGCCGACGGCAACGGCATGCCCAGCCAGCTGCGCGAGGGTTACAACGCCGTGTGGAGCCCGGACGGCAAGAAGTGCCTCTACGTGAAGGGCTCCATGGCGAAGAACCAGGCGAAGATCTGGGTAATGGACGCGAACGGCGGCAACCCCACGCAGCTCTCCACCGGCAACGGCAGCTACAACGACATCGACCCGCGCTGGTCCACCGACGGCAAGCGCATCGTGTTCGCGTCGAATCGCGGCACCGTGAAGGGTCGGCAGAACTACGACATCTGGATCATGGACGCCGACGGACAGCACATCACCCAGCTCACCACCAACAGCTCCTGCGACGACAAGCCCGTGTTCGCGCCGGACAACAAGACGGTGTTCTTTCGCTCTAACCGCGGCCTCGTGTGGGACATCTGGGTGATGCAGCTCAACGACGACAAGTAATAACGGGAGTAATTGTTCCCGATGAAGAAGTCCTGTCAGTTCTCCCTCGCCGTATCCGCGCTGGCCGCCCTCCTCATCACGGGCTGCGAGTCGATCGACACCTCCCTGTTCGGAGGTTCCTTCGGGCGCAACTCCACGGCGATGACGGCCGGCGGCGCCGTGGCCGGGCAGGACTACGTGATCGGCCTCAAGCCGAGCGAGGCGGCGCAGCAGTACTTCGCGTCCGCCTCGGCCTCCGACGCCAAGACGGTCACCGTGACGCCCGGCGACGACAAGGGGACGGGCGTCACGTGGACGGACGACGGCGGCATCACGATCCCTCCGGGCGTGACGATCGAGTTCGTGAACAAGGGCTACTGTCTCGATCCGCACCTCCCCGCCCCGAAGGCGGACGAGGAGATGCAGTTCATCAAGACATCCTGCCTGATCCCCACGCAGCTGCAGGGGACGTACAAAAACCTTCTGCGCCGCGCGGCGGCGGGCGACGAGGACGTGAAGAGCAACCTCCAGCACCTCATGTGGACGCTCCGCACGGCGGGCAGCAACGACGCCTACGCGAAGAACCTCACCGACCGCCAGCGCGAGATCCTCGCCGAGTGCGCCGAGGCCGGATCCTTCGACGGCTACTGCCAGGACCTGCACCGCTTCGACGAGTTGAAGAAACTCGCCATGGCACAAGTTGGTCAAGTGACCGACAAGCTTCAGGTCGAAATCGGCAACGTCACGTACAAGGTCTCGGACCTCCTCGACCCCGAGCTCGGCAAGCAGAAGGTGGCCGCGCACCTCGGCGAACTCATCCACATGAACGAGTACCTGCCCGTGGTGCACTCCGGCTTCAATTTTGGTGAACTGCAGAAGGGCATCTACACGGACATCAAGGGCAACGGCACGCTCTCGTTCAAGGCGAAGGTCGCCAACTCCACCTCCGAGCCGTTCGTGTTCTACCCGATGGACTACGTCGCCCAGGTCGGCAGCGGCCAGAATATGCAAGGTGCCTTCTTCGCCGCCGCCGACAGCACAATGCGGCAGAGGACGACTAATGGTGAGCATAATAAAGTTGAAGTCGAAGAAGTTAAAAAACCATGTAATCATGTTTGGAGTGTCGCAAAAGTACCGGGAGATGAATACCAGAAGCGGCGAGGATTGAGAAAGGAATTTCAAAACGACATTGATAGTGCTCGACAAGATTTAATTAATCGCTTTCGAGAAACGATAACAGATGATGGCTTGGAACATGGGGCTTTGATTTATTATGAAGAGGGAGTGATTAAAGTCTCTGATTTCATTGACGGGAACAGGGACTGGGAAGTTCGGTTGATGTGGCCTATGGGTATGCTTACTGATTATGTCCAGCGAATTACAATGCGAAATGGTAAATATTACGCATATAAGGGGCACACGGGGGAAATTGAAAAAGAAGTGCCGTCAATGTATGGGGATTATGCAAATAACATTTGGTATACTGTGGAAGAATCTGGATCATTTTCCCCAGGAGATGTAATTTCTGGCGTGATGAGAAATCATCCAAACGCAATTCCTCTTGAAATAGTGCATTCTCACCCTGGTAATAGGTTGTTAGGTAAAGTTGGAAATGGCTTTAGTGGTTCTGATATTTTGTTTGCTGATGAAATGGGAGTGAACATTTCTGTTATTTATAAGGATTGGAGCAGTCTTTACAATGATGAAACATATTATCCTGATGGCAATGGTCAATATTCAAGTTTCTCAGAAGGTAAGAAAAAAGGACATTTAGATGATAGTGTCTCCGATGAGTTACTTCGGAAAATTATGAGGTATAGGTGTAAGAAATGTGGAGCAATACGATGATAGTATGGTCTGCTAGAGTGTTTCTGTGTTGTACATTTTTTGGGCGCGTAGAAATTAATGCAGAGCAATTGTGTTTTATTAGAGATTTATTAGATCATAGCACCACCACATCGCATGAAGTTCGTGTTTTGACAGATTCAGCTGATATTAGTACGGTACATAATTGTAACGGTACAATCGTAATCGGCCAGTGGATGCGTGACATGTGCGAGAGCGAGGATGAGTTGGCGGCGATTGTGATGCATGAGAAGGCGCATTTGGTTTTGAAACACGGAGAGAAGGCGTGGTACGAGAAGGTCGGCGGATGGTTTACGGGATGGTTCACGGATGAGTCGAAGCCGCGTTTTCGCGGGTCGCCGGATCCGAAGAGCGTTGCGCGAGAGAAAGAGGCGGACGAGAAGGGTTTGATGTTGATGGCAGAGGCAGTCTACGATCCGCAGGCGGCGGTTGACTTCTGGACGCGCTACTACGAGCGCACCGGCTGGTGGGAAGGCGACGGCACGCACCCGAAGCCGCGTGAGCGGCTGGCGCACCTGAACGCCTTGATGCCCAAGGCGAAGGAATTGTACAGAGTGGCAAATAACAAGAAACAGAAAGAGAGTGCAAAATGAAGAATGTCAAGATCCGCGTGCTTCTGGCGCTGGTGGCGTTGCTGCTTGCGGTGACGGGCTGCCGCACCGTGCCGGTGTCGGGGCGTACGCAGTTTGTTGTGCTGACGGAGGGGTACGAGAACAACCTCGGCGCGTCCAGCTACATGGAGTACAAGAACAAGTACAAGCCGACGTCCAACGAACGGCAGCAGGCCGTGCTGAAGCGCGTGGGGCAGGCGCTTGCGAAGGCTTCGGGGCAGACGAGATACGTCTGGGAGTTCAACGTGCTGGAGTCTCCCATCCAGAATGCGTTCTGTCTGCCGGGCGGCAAGGTGGCCGTGTACAACGGGCTGATGAAGAAATTCAAGAACGAGGCGGAGTTGGCGTGTGTGGTGGCGCACGAGGTGGGCCATGCCATCGCGCGCCACGGTGGCGAGAGGATGTCGTGGGGCTACCTCAAGACAATCGGCTCGCTGGGGTTCTCGTTCGCCAACACGACGGCGCAGTCCGTATATGGAATCGGCTCGGAATACGGCGTGATGCTGCCGTTCAGCCGGAGCCACGAGACCGAGGCGGACCTGATTGGCTTGCAGCTGATGGCAAAGGCGGGATACGACCCGCAGGCGGCAATCGACTTCTGGCAGCATTTTGGATCGGGATCGAGCGACATCCTCTCCTCCATCACCTCCACGCATCCGTGCGATGCGGACCGGGTGGCGGAGTTGAGCGTTCAGCTCGACGTCGCGCGGATGCTCTATGACCAGTGCGTGGAGAAACGCGGGCTCGGCGTTCGCTTTAAAGACGGCGTGCCTGAGGGGGACGAGGGAACGAAGCAGCCCCCGTCGACGTCGGCGCCGACCAAGGCGCCGACCAAGGCCAAGCCAGTACCGGAGCCGGAAATAGACGTGGTCATCTGATTTTTTGCTAAACGAAAAAAGAAAGGAAAAAGAAAATGAAAGTTGTGAAGACGCTGTTGTGCATGCTGTGCATGTCAGTGCTGTGCGGTTGTGCCTTGTTTGGAGGTCGCCGCGGCGAGGAGATTCAGCCGATTGAGAATTGCCCAGTGACAATCTTTGGCGGGCAGTCCATGAAAGAAGTTGTCATGCGAGCGGCCCACCAAAAGCTGTGGTCGCCGCAGCCGATCGACGATGGCACGGTGCGTTGCACGCTTAACCTTCGCGGCCATCAGGTGGTCGTTGACGTGGTGTACACGGACTCCACGTTCTCGATCAATTACGTCTCCAGCGCGAACATGAACTACGACCCCACGCTGAACACGATCAATCCCAAATACAACCAGTGGGTGCGCAATCTTCAGCGCGAGATCATCGGACAGGGACTGAAGCGGTAAAAGAAAATCCGCCAGAGCAACTTTTTTTGGTGGAACGTGTCAGACGGCGCGTCTATCCGTTCCTAACCAATCATAAACCCTAAAAGAAAAAAGAGGTGACAACATGAAGATCAACAAGATTCTCATTGCGGCGGTTGCCGCAGTTGCATGCGTGAGCATGGCGTCGGCAGGTCTCGGCGCACGTCCATGCGGTGGCGGTTTCCGCGGCGGGCACCACGCCTTCCGCGGCCATTGCGGCGGCTGGGGCGGTCATCGTGGCGGCTGGGGCCACCACGGCGGCTGGCATCATGGCGGACACCATGGCGGCTGGGGACGCGGCTGGGGCTGGGGCCTTGGCGGTTTCGCGGCCGGTTGCGTGACCGGGGCGCTCTGGAACCGCGGCTACTATTCGCCCTACTACTCCACACCCGTCTATACGACGCCCGTGTACACGGCTCCTACGGTTGTGACCCCCACGGTCGTGACACCGACGGTGGTTACTCCGACGGTTGTGACACCAACGGTGCAGACGGTAGTGGCGCCGACGACATACACGGCTCCTGTTGTCTATCGTTCCTGGTAAGTTTTGGGTTGCCTTCGGCCGTTTTTTTCGGTAAACTAACTCCAAACAACCCATAGGAGTAATGTTTATGAAGAAAATGATTGTGTTCGCTGGGCTTATCGCCGCCTGTTCGGCGTCTGCTCAGTTTCTCCAGAACTTGACGCAGGCTCTTCTAGAGCCGGAGCCCGCCCCTGCCCCCGCGCAGCCCGTGCAGGTGGTCCAGCCGCAACCGGTCGTGCAGCAGCAGGTCGTGCAGCCCGTGCAGCAGGTCACGACCACTACGGTGCAGCCCGTGCAGCAGGTTACGACCACCACGGTGCAGCCCATGCAGCAGGTCACGACGACGACCGTTCAGCCTGCCCCTGTGGTCGCGCCTGCCCCCGTGGTGGTCGTCCCGCCGCCGCGTCCGGGGTGGCAGCCCTGCCCTCGCTGCGGGGGCCGTGGCAAGGAGGAGCACGCGATGGGCTTCAAGGTGAAGCGCTGCAAGCTCTGCGACGGCAAGGGCTTTCTGCCCCCGCCGCCTCCGCCCCGCCGCCACCACCATCGGCGGTACTAAGCCGGATCGGCACTTCTGGGCCGAAAAACGCGCCTGCGGGAAATCTCCCGCAGGCGTCCGTTTTTTTGCTATAATACACGCTCATTTCAAACCAAAAGATTTCAGGATTCATCTGTTCATGGCAGCATCAAGCTACGACGACAAAAACATAACGACCCTCGACTGGGTCGAGCATATCCGCAAGCGCCCCGGCATGTACATCGGGGACATCGGCAACGGCAGCGGCTACCACGACTGCGTCTACATCCTCATGAAGGAGGTGATCGACAACGCCGTGGACGAGTTCGTGATGGGCTACGGCCGGCAGATCGACGTGACCGTCAACTTCGAGACGGGCGAGACGACCGTGCGCGACTACGGACGCGGCATCCCGCTCGGCAAGGTGGTCGAGTGCGTGAGCGAGATGAACACCGGCGGCAAGTTCGACTCCGACGCCTTCCAGTTCTCCGCCGGCATGAACGGCGTGGGCACGAAGGCCGTGAACGCCCTTTCGAGCGAGTTCGAGGTGCGCGCGTTCCGCGAGGGCGAGTTCTCCGAGGCGTTCTTCCGTGAGGGGAAGCTCGTCTCGAAGAAGCGCGGCAGGTGCAAGGAGGCGAACGTCCGCAACGGTACCTACGTGCGCTATGTCCCCGACGTGAACGTGCTCCGCAAGTTCAAGGTGCGCGAGGAGTACGTCGAGCGCCGCATGAAGATGTACTGCTACGTGAACGCCGGCCTCACGATCAACCTCAACGGCAAGAAGATCCAGTCGTCCGAGGGCCTTGCGGACCTCATCGCCGACGAGGCGCAGTTCGAGAAGCTCTACCAGCCGTTCCACTACCGCACGAAGATGATGGAGATCATCTTCACCCACACGAACCGCTTCTCCGAGGAGTACTACACGTTCGTCAACGGACAGTACACCACCGAGGGCGGCACCCACCTCACCGCCTTCAAGGAGGCGCTCACGAAGGCCGTCAACGACTACGACTCCAAGAAGAAGTTCGACGGCGACGACGTGCGCGAGGGCCTGCTCGGGTGCGTGGCGATCCGCATGAAGGACCCCGTGTTCGACGGGCAGACGAAGACGAAGCTCGGCAACGGCGAACTCCGCAGCGAGTTCGTGGCGCAGATGAAGAAGGCCATCGAGGAGATGCTCCACCGCGCCCCCGCCGAGACGGACAAGCTCATCGCCAAGATCGAGGAGACTACGAAGCTCCGCAGCCAGCTCAACACGATCAAGAAGCAGAGCCGCGAACGTGCGGCAGCAGTCTCCGTACGCGTGCCGCAGCTCAAGGACTGCAAGGAGCACCTGCGCCTCGACAAGAAGGGCGACAAGAAGGGCTGGGGCGAGGACACGATGATCTTCCTCACCGAGGGCAAGTCCGCAGGCGGTACCCTCGGCACCGCGCGCGACGCCGTGAAACAGGCCGTGTTCTGCCTGCGCGGTAAGCCCCTCAACACCTGCGGCGAGAACCGCGACATGCTCTACCGCAACGAGGAGTTCTACAACCTCATCAAGACGCTCGACGTGGAGGACTCCATCGAGCGCCTCCGCTACGGCAAGATCATCTTCGCCACCGATGCCGATGTGGACGGCCTCCACATCCGCAACCTGCTCATCACGTTCTTCATGCGCTTCTACAAACAGCTCGTCACCGACGGACGCGTGTTCGTGCTCGAGACGCCCCTCTTCCGCGTGCGCAACAAGAAGGAACAGCACTACTGCTTCACCGAGGAGGAGCGCGTGAAGGCCATCGCGAAGTGTGGACAGGGCTGCGAGATCACCCGCTTCAAGGGACTCGGCGAACTGAACGCCAAGGAGTTCAAGGAGTTCATCGGGCCCGACATGCGCCTCACGCCCGTCTCCTGCCTCGACGACACCGACATCGACAAGACGATCAAGTTCTACATGGGCGCCAATACGCCCGACCGCAAGGACTACATCATGGACAACCTCGTCTGCGATTCGAGCGAATTCTGAAGAGAGAATGATAACATGAATATTGTTCACAAATCGCAATTGTCACAATTGTTCACAAATCACAAATGGCAAATGAAATCACATTTGTATTTGTGGCAATTGTGCCATTTGTGAACAATTGAGATTTGTGAACAATCAAATAGGTAAAGGAAAAGAAAATGTCTAAGTCAATCGTTTATTTCGCCGACTTCCGCTGCTCCGACTCGGAGAACCTCCAGCAGAAGTTCACGCGCCTCCTCAAAACCGCCGGCCTCGAGAAACTCGGCCTCGACGGGAAGTTCGCCGCCATCAAGACCCACTTCGGCGAGCCCGGCTGCCTCGCGTACCTCCGTCCGAACTGGGCGAAGACGCTTGTGGACGCCGTCCGCGCGGCGGGCGGGATGCCGTTCCTCACGGACGCGAACACGCTCTACGTGGGCCGCCGCAAGAACGCGCTCGACCACATCGCCGCCGCCTACGAGAACGGCTTCTCGCCGTTCGCCACGGGTTGTCACGTGATCATCGCGGACGGACTCAAGGGCACGGACGACGTGTCCATCCCCCTCCCCGACGGCAAGTACGTGAAGGAGGCCTTCATCGGCCGCGCGCTCGTGGACGCCGACGCGATCATCTCCCTCACGCACTTCAAGTGCCACGAGATGACCGGCATCGGCGGCGCGCTCAAGAACCTCGGCATGGGCGGCGGTTCGCGCGCCGGCAAGAAGGCCATGCACTCGAGCGTGCATCCGAGCGTGAACGAGGACGCCTGCATCGGCTGCGGCAAGTGTACGCGCGAGTGCGCGCACGGCGCCTGCACCGTGACGAACCGCAAGGCACACATCGACCCCGCGAAGTGCGTGGGGTGCGGACGCTGCATCGGCGCGTGCAACCGCGACGCGATCCAGAGCGATTTCGGCGAGCCCTGCACCGTGATGCAGGGCAAGATCGCGGAGTACGCGGCCGCCGTCGTGCGCGGCAAGCCCGCGCTGCACGTCTCCTTCATCTGCGACGTGTCGCCCCACTGCGACTGCCACCCGATGAACGACTACCCGCTCATCCCCGACCTCGGCATCGCCGTCTCCACCGACCCCGTCGCCCTCGACCAGGCCTGCACCGACCTCTGCAACGCCGCGCCGATCATGCCCGGCTGCGCGCTCGACGGCGTGGACGTGAAGGGCGACATCTTCACCGCCATGCACCCGACCACGCGCTGGCAGGACGCCATCGCCGAAGGCGTACGCATGAAGCTTGGTTCTGCCGATTATTCACTGGTGCGCATCTAAGAGTCTTGCCATTATGTCCACCCTCCCGCAGAAGATGATCGTGATTTCCGGATCGGGCGCGTATCCGCGCCTGATCGTGGAGGGCGCGCACGCGGCGGGGGTGCGTCAGGTGGACGTCCTCGCGGTGCGCGGTTCCACCGCCCGCGCCACGGTGAAGGCGGCGGACAATGTCCACGTCATCAACATCGGCGGCATCGCCGCCGGTCTCCGCTGGGTGGCCGCGCAGGGGTACGACGGCGCGTGCTTCGCCGGACAGATCAACCCGCTTTCCCTCTTCACGGCGCGCTTCGACGCCGAGACGAAGGGCTGGCTCGACTCGCTCTCCGTCAAGAACGCCCACACCGTGTACGGCAAGCTCGCCTACGAGTTCGAGGCCGCCGGCGTGAAGGTGTTCCCCGCCTCGTCGTTCATGGACGGACACCTGCCCGGCGTGGGTGCGCTCACCAACCGCGCGCTCACCGACCGCGAAGCGTCCGACGTGGCACACGGCGCGGCCGTGATGCGCGACATGGGCCGTCACGATGTGGGCCAGACCGTGCTCGTGAAGGAGGGCATGGTGCTTGCCGTGGAGGCGTTCGAGGGCACGAACGCGGCGATCAAGCGCGGCGGCAAGCTCGGCGGCAAGGGCGCGGTGATCGTGAAGGGCGCGCGCGAAGGTCACGACATGCGCTTCGACATCCCCGTGGTGGGCCTCAAGACCCTCAAGGTGATGAAGTCCGCCGGAGTGACGGCACTTGCCTTCCAGGCGGGGCGTCTCGTCCTCCTCGACCGCGAGGCGGTCATCGCCTACGCCAACAAACACAACATCGCCCTCGTCGGCATCGAAACCGACCTCCCCCCGGCGCCGCTGCGGCCGTGATCTGTTTTTGCCCATGATCTGTTTTTGAAAGTAAAGGGGGGCCGAAGTGCTTAAAATTTTTGTAGAGTTTGCCGCTTACGGTGTTGCCGCGATTCTGGCGGCGGTGTGTATTTTTGTCTGGGCGTGGAAGTGGAGCGGTTGGTCATGGTCTGTTGTGTCGCGGCAGCTGCGGCGCTCGGTGCTCGCGGTGATGGTCGTACTGGCCGTCGTCGCCACCATTGAAGCGCAGAAACGTTCCGGGAACGAAGCGACAGGAGTGTCGCTTCCCCGAGAAGAGCCACCCGTCGGGGAAGCGGCACTCTTGCCGCTTCCCGCCACCAACACCCTCCACTTCTCCACCATCGCCGTACCCACGAGCGGTACAGTTACGCTCACGGCCGCATGGCCCGAGAACTTCCTCACAGCGGGCCAGACACTCGACATTCTGAGGAAAGAAGACCTCCGCGACGAGACGTGGATATGGCTCACGAACGGAGTTGTAGAGGCTGGCTCGACCAACATGACATGGACAATCGAGAACCAGTCTCCGTCCAACTCATTCTACAAGGCCGTCGTGCGCGAATCGCTCACGGATATGGACGACCCCGACGGCGACGGGTTACCGAACGTCTACGAACTCGCACATGGCATGAATCCGTGGCTGAACGACTACGCCCACGTACAAAAATTGACAGTTGGACCGAACGGCGAGTTTGGCGACATCTTTTCTGCGCTCGCGGAAAGCGAGGAGTATTCAATCATTGCTGTTACGTCTGGCACTTATCAAGTCAATGGTGGCGTCCAGATGCCTCCCCATCCCGTGATGGTTACGTGTGAAGACGGCTACGCAGTGTTCAGCGGCACGTCCCCAACGGCGATGTTCCTTCTCGGAAACGGACACGATAGCGGACATACGCTCTTCCGGAATCTGTACCTGAACCTGACCTCGACAAGCGGCATGCAGGCCGGGTTCTGGTGCGGAGGGGGTTTGCCATGGGAAACGCCAGGCGCGTCGGCCGTGTTTGAGAACGTTCACATCCGTGCGCCGAATCCCGGCGTGGAGTATTTCGGTTGGCTGTTCTACGCCCCGTGTGACGCGCCCTCTGTGATCAAGGGGTGTTGCGTCAACGCTTCCGGCGCTGAATGGATTTATGCGGTTTTCGGTGACAACCCGCCGCCGGTTGTGGTAGAATCATGCACGTTCGTGAACTTCCCTGTCCAAAGCGATTATCAGAGCGCGGCCGTCGGACTGCGTTCCACGTATGCGAACGGCGCGATTACCTCCACGCCGCCCGTGATGGTGTCGCGTACCCTGTTTGACGCATCCTTCACCAACGCCTGGCCGCTCGCGCGCTTTGAGAACGCTGGAGATTTCCCAGTGACGATGACGGACTGCATTATTCCGTCCGCGCCAGTCTCGCCCGACTTCATGCCGAACGTTACCAATAATATGCACATCGTCACGTCGCAAGTCGCCTGGGCGGGATTCCCGCTCGCGGACTCGCCCGCCGTCGCCCTCGGTATCGGCGCGTTCGCGCCCCTTGCCAACGACCCGCTTGCAGATATGGACAATGACGGGATTTCTGACTACGAGGAGGTATTTGATTACGGTACGGATCCGTTTCTAAAGGACTCGGACAACGACGGTATCTTGGATGACGTTGAAATCTTTGTCGACCATACGGACCCAAGCAATCCTTATTCGTTCAAACAAAATTTGACCGTGGCCGTGACGAACAAGGCTTCGGCCGCATACGCGGTCTACACAGCATGGGGTATTTCGAATGTCGGGTGGGAGGCAAACGGCTTGGTAGCCTTCCCCGAAGGATTTGGCACGACCAACTACGTAGACGCCTCGTCACAGGGTGCGACGCACGTCAAGGCATTCTGTGATCTCAATGGGAACGGGACGTTTGATGCGGATTACGACATTCTGCGCGTGCGCTCCATCCCCCCTGGCAGTACGGCACGGGTGGACTTCGTTTTCGGCGATGTCGACGACGACGGTGTATCCGATGCGCAGGAACGCCAGCAGGGAACAGACCCGTATGACGGCAACAATTTTAGGTTGGTCGCGACGGTGAAAATTGAATCTTCCGACGTGGTGCCTAGCCTGACCAATTTTGTGGCATGGGGTTATTCAGCCGTTGGCTGGGAGCCGAACGACCTCGCGCGGTTCGCGGGAACTTCCCTGACGTTTCCGGTCAATGCGTCAGTCATAGGCGGTGAACTTTTTGTAAAGGTATTTCGCGACTTCAACGCGAACGGGGTCTACGATGTGGATGTGGACGCGCTCGTCTCAAATCGGCTGACGCGGGCGGATAATGGAAAGACAGTGACGTTCAACATCGGCGATAGCGATGGAGACAAAATATCCGACAGTGTCGAGCTGGCTGAAGGTACGAATCCCCTCGACAAGCGTAATTACTGCTTCAACCTGTCGCTGACGTACACGGACGTGTTCCAGACGACGAACGCGCTTACCTTTGCGGCTTCGTTCGGGACGAATCGCGTGTACGGTCCGTGCGTTGTGGAGGGGAACGTCTGGAGCAACGACTTCGGACACTGTTCTACGACAACAAAGGAGCAGATTTCAGTGGACATGTGGGACGACATGAACCAGAACGGCGAATGGGACTCGGGCGAGACAAGCAACAAGTACGTGATCGTAGTCACCGGTCATAACATGGTTGAGACGAATAAGCTGGCTTACAAGAACTTTGACCGCAACAACAATGAACTGCCCGACTGGTGGGAGGCGCAGACAGGGCTTAGCAGTGTAACCAATGGTGGTGCTTATGTGGACACTGACGGAGACGGACTGATCAACCTGTACGAATATTGCTATGGATTCAATCCGCTTGTTTCGGACGCGATGAACACACTGCCCGCTGTGACGACGCGTACAACCAATGTGATGCTTGCTGATGCCGGAAAGCCGGCAGTTTCCCTACCGAAGTTCATTAACTACCTCTCAAACGGCCAGAACGGCCTCTTTGTTACAAACGCGCATTTCTGGGCGCGTGGATTGGACACGTCATGTGTCAGCATGTGGAATTCATTTGATGGGAAAAAACGTGGTGGAACATTGATTAGTGCCCGTCACATTATTTTTGCCCATCATTTTCCACTGAGTCCAAATGACAAAGTGATATTCCTAGGAACGGATTCGACGGTTCATACAAACACAATTCTTGCAACGCAACGAGTGGCAGGAACAGATATCCGCATTGCGGCCTTACAGACCGAAGTTGATACAACCATCATCCATCCTGCAAAGATACTTCCTCCAGATTATGCCGACTACATTGGAATTGGTCAATATCTGCCAGTTCTACGCTTTGACCAAGACGAAAGATTTCTTGTTAGCGAAATATCCCAAGAAATACCGTTCTTCGCATCGGCGCAGTCCGAGTCCGAGGAGTCAATCATGATGACATCGCCATCGTCTGAATTGTGGAGATCTTTTTATTCGCCCATCCGCAATCTTGATTCAGGTAATCCTTTCTTTCTGCTCGCCGGCAACGAGATTGTCTTGCTGGGTACACTTCATTGGCGATGGAACGGCTATTCTTCGTGTAGCGGCCCGTTCGTGACCACATACGCACAAGATATCCAGGATGCGATGGATACGCTTGCGCCTGGTTATTCGTTATCGTATTTAGACTGTTCACCTTATGACAAATTACAGGAGGTGCCGAGATGAAGATTCCACGAAGCGATCTGGTGAAACGGATGCTTTTGATAGCGTTCTCGAGCCTTGTTGTCTGCCTCGCCAATGCGGCAAATGTCATCTGGCGTGAAGGTTACGAAGGACAACGATTCGGATGGGCCGATTGGACAGGATGGGGAGGCCCTTCGGATGCTTGGGGGCTTGGAATCTCAGAAGTCGTTGGAGGAAGGTATTTTGAGGTTTATTTCTGGATGGAGACGCTTGTAGATGATGGAGGGACTTCGGTTCGCATTCATGCGTCAGATTTCTTGGCCGACATCCCTTTTGATCCTAATTATACAGGTTTCGTTCCCGTAAACGTTATTCAGGCGGAGGCGGGCGGCATCATCAGCGCGGCGAATACGAAGGGGCGTGACAATCGATATTTCTTTGCCAATGGTACCGATGTAGGCGACGAGTTGCGACGCGATTACGATATCATAATTCCACTTGAAGGTGATCGGAGATTCTACTTCGGACTCAGCATAGAAATGGATCCCAATCGTCTATATGGTTGGGTGGAGGCACAGGCGAACGAGAACGGCGAACTTTCGTCTTTGGCCTATGCTATCGACCTTGACGGCGGGCCTATGATCGTGGGGGGCGGCCCGGCTATTCCCGAGCCGTCGGCGGCGGTGCTGCTGCTCGTGGGCGGCGCGCTGCTGGCGTTAAGACGGAGGAGAACGAATCCCCGAATATGAACCTAAGATTGAAGAAAGTTTTGGCGAGTCTGTTGTGGGGTCTCGCGGTCATCCCAGTCTTTTCTGCAAATGTCGACTGGAACAAGGCATTTGTGGTTTATGAAGGACTGGATTATTCCGGGGTTTACGAGCAATACACGATGGGAAGCCCTTTTCTGAACATGAAGGCGTTGAGGAATGGCAACGCTCTTGAGATATGGGCGCAGCCAGAGGTGAATCTTGTGGCGGCAAATACATTTGTCCTACTGAGTAGCGTTTTGATGGAAAGTGTGATTTCACCCGAAATGATTTACGGCTCGTCCGATTACTTTGCCTATGCTGTCTGTACTGACTCCGTTGGGGGATACGAGGAGAAGGCTGACTATTCGGTGACAATTACTCAAGGCGAATCTGTTTATCTTGGGTTCGCCAGCCAACCGGCAACACTGACCGATCCTGTCACATGCGGCTGGATTGAGTTAGGCCTTGATGGCGAGGGATATTTGACCGTAATTCAATCGGCCTGGGATCGTGACGGTGATCCGATTCGTGTGGGTGCCACCCCTGAACCGTCGTCGGCGCTGCTACTGCTCGTGGGCGGCGCGCTGCTTGCACTGCGGCGGCGGGCTTTGGTATAATGTGGGCATGACAGCGCGTTATCCATCGTCTATCCGCGAGGAGGAACTGAAGAACAAGGTCGCCGCCGACTTCTTCGGCGCGTTCGACTGCACCCGCATCATCGGCAACGTGGATTTCTGCGTGGCGGCGAAGCGGAGCGCGCGTCCCGAGTCCCTCTATTGGGCCGAGGCGAAGAATCATCCGACCGATGTCCACCAGATGCTGGCCCAGCTGATCCTTACGATCGGCAGGGCGGCCAGCCCTCTGGCCGCTGCGGCGGGCGCGGGGCGACAACCCTACCATGCGGACGAACCTCCCAAGTTCGCCGGATGCTTCGACAACGAGAAGATCGCCTTCGTCGAGTACCACCACATCCTCCCCGTCTTCAACCTCAACGACTTCAACTGGACGCAGACGCCCTCCGCCGTGGACGGAAAGACCGTCGAGACCGTCCGCGGCGTCGTCCCCTCTGACAAGATCGTCGTGTTCCGCTTCGGCGCGGACGATGCGGAGATCAAGGCGTTCATCCGCCACAACTTCACGTCCGGCGAAGGCCCCGCACTCGCCACCCCCATCGACCGCAACAACTTCACCTTCATCTACCAGAAGTGGCGCGCCGAGGTGATGCCGCACATCGACGCTCCGTGGGACGTCCTCAAAAAGAAGTACGCCCTCTACGACCGAGACTTCTTCCTCGCCGAGATGAACGTGGACGACAACGGCACGCCCGAGGTCGTGGACGACCGCCCCGCCGAGGACTTCTACATCACCTTCGACGTAAACGACAAGAAGCCGTATTGCATCCATCGCAAGAACGAGGACGAGTTTGACATCAGCATGTCTTTCGGCTTTAAACCCGACGGACTCTCCGCCTACGCCTCCTTCTGGCGGCGGTACAAGCGCCCGCCCAAGCGCGAATACTGGGACTTCATCGTCTCTCGCCTCGACCTGCTCGTTCCGCAGGACGTGCGCGAGCGCAAGGGATCTTTCTTCACGCCAGCCATCTGGGTTGAGAAGTCGCAGCAGTACATCGCCGCCGTGCTTGGTGAGAACTGGCAGGACGAATACTATGTGTGGGACTGTGCGGGCGGTACGGGCAACCTCGAGGTCGGTCTCACGAACAAGTACCGCGTCTGGGTCTCGACCCTCGACCAGCAGGATGTGGATGTGGTCAAGGAACGGGTAAGGAACGGTGCGAACCTCCTCGAAAGCCACGTGTTTCGCTTCGACTTCCTCAACGATCCCTTTGACAAGCTGCCGCAGGGGTTGAGGGACATTCTCGCCGATCCAGAAAAGCGTAAACGCCTTGTTGTCTACATTAACCCGCCGTACGCTGAGGCGGGGGATGTCCGCCAGCGTTCTGGCACAGGAAAAAACAAAAATGATGTCTCGGTCGTCCATGTCACGTACGACCGTTACTTGGAGAAGATCGGTATTGCCGGTCGCGAACTTTTTGCGCAGTTTTTCATGCGCATCCATGATGAGATTCCTGGGTGCGTCCTTGCCGAGTTCTCGAAGCTGAAGCACCTTCAATCTCCCAACTTCAAGGCGTTTCGACAAGCGTTTCGCGGTACGCTCGAAAAGTGTTTCATCGTTCCCGCAGATACTTTCGACAATGTGAAGGGCGACTTCCCAATCGGTTTCTTCGTGTGGCGGCTAGAGGATCTTGCTTTCGCTACAGGGAGGATAGGAGATTGGGAGGTCGGGAGAGATTGTAAGCAAACTCCTAAACTCCAAGTCTCCCAATCTCCCAGCAGCGAAAGCAATTCAACAAATGGCGTGTTCACGTCAACCGTGGCGGACGTGTACGATCGTAAGGGCAAGTTCATCGGCACGAAGACGATTCTCGCGTATGACGATGTGGCCAACATCGGGAAATGGGTAAACTCTTTTCGCCATGACGACGATGTGCATCTTGGCTTCATGAGCAATGGGCGTAACGATTTCCAAAATACTAATCTTGTCTATTTCATTAATGACAGGAATCAATTGTCTACACCGCGAGGTTGGTGGATGACTCCACCGAACTTGATTCCAATGTGTATTTTTGTCGCTGTGCGGCATAGCGTAAAGGCAACATGGTTGAATGACCGAGACACTTTTCTTTATCCAAATGACGGATGGCAGAATGATTTCGGTTTTCAGTCAGATTGCCTTGTGTATACGCTCTTTTCCGATTTCAACGCTATCAAGTCCAAGTATGGTGTCAACCATTGGATCCCGTTCACGGAGGAAGAGGTGGGGGCGAAGGATTGCTTCGCGAGCCACTTCATGAGTGACTGGCTGGCGGGGCGCGGGGCGGCGGCGCGCACGGGGTGCGCGCCCTACCAGGGGGACTTGTTCGCGGCAACGGGCGACACGCCCGTTGGCCTTGTGAACGGGCAAGATGCACGTTCCCCCAGTTGTGAAGCGGCGAGAGCGCCGCTTCCCCGACGGGCGCACCTCGGGGCACTGTCGCTTCCCGCGCGGGCGGTGATGGACGCCGGGCGGGAGTTGTGGCGGTACTACCACGCGCAGCCGGGTGCGAATCCGAACGCCTCTTACTACGACATCCGCCTGCATTTCCAGGGCGTGAAGCGCACCTCATCCGGCAAGGAACAGATGAACGCCACCTCCGCCGACGAAACCTACAACAGACTTCTTGCCGCCCTGCGCGCCGCCCACAAGGCCCTTGCCGCGCAGATCGCCCCGAAGGTGTACGAGTATGGGTTTTTGAAGCGTTAGGGTCCCGACCCGCTAGTGGAGCCATTCTCGCATTGATTTGGGGGTAAAATTTTGGTAAAATACTCGCCTCTCTACGGAATAGAAGGAACATGGAGATGGAAAACGGCAAGACGGACGACCGCAGGGTCGTCAACACCGTGCAGGGCCTGAAAGAGGACTTTGCATGGCATTTGCGCTATACACTGGCGAAATACGACGGAAAGTCCACGCCGCGCGACCAGTACACGGCGTTCGCCTACGCGGTGCGCGACCGGCTCGTGGAGCGCTGGATGGAGACGCAGGAGCGTTACCATCGCCAGAACGAGCGGCGCGTCTACTACCTTTCGCTTGAATTCCTCATCGGGCGTCTGCTCGGCAACAACGTGATCAACCTCAAGCTCGACCGCGAATGCACGGAGGCGCTGAAGGAATACGGCATCAACTGGAATTCGCTGCGCGACTTCGAGGTGGACGCCGGCCTGGGCAATGGCGGCCTTGGACGGCTTGCGGCGTGCTTCCTCGACTCGATGTCCACCCTCGACCTCGCCGGCATGGGCTACGGCCTCCGGTACGACTACGGCATCTTCCGCCAGCGCATCGTGGACGGACAGCAGGTTGAGGAGCCGGACCACTGGCTCAAGGACGGCTATCCGTGGGAGTTCGCGCGTCCCGAGTACGCGCAGATCGTCCAGTTCGGCGGCCGCGTGGAGTACGTGGAGGACGGCGGGAAGCCGAAGTGGGTGTGGAAGGGCGCCGAACAGGTGCAGGGCATTCCCTACGACCTGCCCATCGTCGGTTACAAGAACGCCGTCAACACGCTCCGTCTCTGGAGCGCGAAGGCGGTGGACGAGTTCGACCTCGCGGACTTCAACAAGGGCTCCTACGTGGAGGCGGTCGAGACGAAGGTGCTTGCCGAGAACCTCACGAAGGTGCTCTATCCCAACGACAACACGATGGCCGGCAAGGAACTGCGCCTGCGCCAGCAGTACTTCTTCACGCGTTGTTCGCTCGCGGACATCCTGCGCCGCTTTGTGGAGGACAACGGCTCCTCTGACTGGTCGAAGCTCCCCGACAAGGCGTTCATCCACTTGAACGAGACGCATCCCGCGCTCGTCATCCCCGAGCTCATGCGCGTGCTCGTGGACGAGGAGGGCGTGGAGTGGGAGCAGGCCTGGGACATCACGTGCCGCACGACCGGCTACACGAACCACACGATCCTCCCCGAGGCGCTTGAGAAGTGGCCCGTTCCGATGATGGAGCGCCTGCTCCCGCGCCACCTCCAGATCATCTACGAGATCAACGGACGCTTCCTACGCCAGATCTCCGCGCTGTTCCCCGGCGACCAGGAACGTCTTTCGCGCATGAGCCTCATCGACGAGGGCGGCGAGCGCTACGTGCGCATGGCCAACCTCGCCATCATCGGCTCCTCCAGCGTTAACGGCGTGGCGCAGCTCCACACGCAGATTCTCAAGGACTCCCTCTTCAAGGACTTCTACGAGCTCCTGCCCGACCACTTCCACAACGTGACGAACGGCATCACGCCGCGCCGCTGGCTGCTCAAGGCGAACCCGGCGCTCGCGCAGCTCATCACCGACAAGATCGGCGACGGCTGGATCACGCACCTCGACGAGCTGAAAAAACTTGAGACATACGCGCAGGACTCGGCGTTCCTCGACTGCCTCACGCGGATCAAGCTCTCGAACAAGCGCGTCCTCTCCAACTACGTGGCGCACATGGTCGGCGCGAAGCTCGACCCCGCCGCGATCTTCGACGTGCAGGTGAAGCGCCTCCACGAGTACAAGCGCCAGCTCCTGCTCGCGCTCTACATCATCATCTTCTACAACCGCCTCCTCAACGACCCGTCCTACGACCCCGTGCCGCGTGCGTTCATCTTCGCGGCCAAGGCCGCGCCGGGCTACTACATGGCGAAGCTCATCATCCGTCTCATCCACGGCATCGCCGGCGTCGTGAACGGCAACCCGCGCACGCGCGGCAAGCTCACCGTCGCCTTCCTGCCGGACTACCGCGTGTCGCTCGCCGAGAAGATCATGCCCGCAGCGGAGTTGAGCGAGCAGATTTCGCTCGCCGGCACGGAGGCCAGCGGCACGGGCAACATGAAGTTCATGATCAACGGCGCGCTCACGCTCGGCACGTACGACGGCGCGAACGTGGAGATCAACGAGGAGGTCGGCGACGACAACATGTTCCTCTTCGGACTCCGCACCGAGGATGTCGCCCGGCTCCGTCCGTCCTACAACTCACGCGATACGTACCGCTCCGACCCGGAGATCCGCCTGGCGCTCGACATGATCCGCCGCAACGCGTTCTCCGTGCTCCAGCCGGGCCTCTTCGATCCGATCATCCGCGCGCTGCTGGACTACAACGACTACTACATGCTCCTCGCCGACCTGCGCAGCTACTGCGAGGCGCAGGACCGCGTGGATGCGACGTACCGCGATCCGGCGAAGTGGAACGCGATGTCGCTCGTCAACATCGCCCGCTCCGGGCGCTTCTCGAGCGACCGCGCCGTGTCGGAGTACGCGCGCGACATCTGGCACGTCGAGCCGGTGAATTTCGGGAACTGAACCAACTAACGTCAACAAGGCAAAAGGGTAACCAAATGAAGAAACTGCTGCTCTGCATGGTGATGGCCGCGTGCGCGGCACACGCCGCGAAGGTGTCGTCCGTTTCCGTGAAGCTGTCGGACGGCGGCGAGGACACGGGCGACGTTCTCGCCCGCTGCATGGTGAAGGTCGGCGACGAGTACGACCCGCAGCAGTGCGCGCGGGACGTGCGCACGCTGCGCGACACGAACGAGTTCGAGGACATCACCGTCAAGGCCAGCCAGGCCGCCGACGGCGTGTCGGTGGTCTACGTCGTCACGCGCAAGAAGCGTTTCCAGGGCCCGCTCAACGTTAAGGGCAACGACTACTGGGGCGTGGGCAAGATCACCAATCTCTCCGAGCTGCGCGACGGCTACCCGTACGGCGAGGCCGAGATTGCCGCCGCCGCCGGACGCATCCGCGACGCCTATCTGCGGAAGTTCTTCCCAGACGTTCGCGTGACGCCCCGCGTTGAGCCTGTCGAGGGTTCCCCGAACGCCGTCAGGATCACGATGGAGATCGAAGAGGGACCGCGCGTCAAGATGCGCAAGTTCACGTACAAGGGCATTGAGGGCGTCGAGGAGAGCGAACTTAACGAGAGCATCGAGCAGTACCCGTGGTGGAACCCGATCGGCTGGTTCATTGACACCCCCGCAACGCCCCAGGAACTCGCCGAAGCGCGCGACAAGATCGCCGACCACTACCGCAACCTCGGCTATCTCGATGTCTCGGTCTCGCTTCCCGAGGCCGTCCCCGTGGAGGGCGTCTCCAACAAGATCGACCGCGTGTTTACGATCGTCGAGGGCACCCGCTACAAGGTGGGGAACATGTCGATCACCGGCGTGAAGCAGTATCCTGCGGATGCCGTTCTCGGAGCCGTGAAGGACCTCAAGACGGGCGACATCGCAAGCGCCAAGGCCTTGGCCGACGCGGCGCACGCAATTGAGGTGTACTGCGGGTCGGGCGAGAAGGCGCTTGCGGATACGCATGTCACCGTGCGCCGAATCCCCACGGAAGAATATGGCGACACGGTAGACCTCGTGTTCGTCGTCGAGGAGGGTGTGCCCGTGGTGATCCGCAAGGTACTCATCCGCGGCAACGACTATACGAAGGACAAGGTGATCCGTCGTGAGATCAGTCTCTCGCCGGGCGATCCCATGCTGGCGGATCTCGCCGAGCGCTCAAAGCACCGCCTTGAAAATCTGCACTACTTCAAGCGCGTTCAGTACTCCCTCGAGAAGGTTGATGGCGGAGAGTCCAAGAACGGCAGTCCTGAGGAGCGCGACCTCGTGTTCGAGGTTGAGGAACAGACCACCGGCGGTTTCATGGTCGGCATTGGCGCCGGTTCCGAAGATTCGGTGTTCGGTCAGGTTGAGATCCATGAAAACAATTTCGACCTCTTCAACCCCTGGCGCTTCCGCGGCGGCGGACAGAAGGGCCGAATCCTCGTGCAGGCCGGTCCGCGCATCCAGACATACGAGGCATCCGTCACCGAGCCGTGGCTGTTCGACCGCCACCTCGAATTCACCGTTACGGGCTATCGCCGCCAGCGCTGGTTTGACGACTACGACGTTGTCCGCAGCGGCATTGAGGCATCGCTCAGCTATCCCGTACAGTTCTGGCCCGGCTGGAAGCCATTCGGACGCTTCGGCGTGTCCATCGCGGCCGAGTTCATCCAGATGGAAGATGTCGAGAAGGACCTGCTCTACGCGCATCCGCACGACGATGAGCCTCGCCGTCTCTTGCGCGAGGAGGAGGACAAGTACGGCGACAGCTGGGAAATCCCGTTCATTGTCTTCTGGCGCAACGACACGCGCGATGAATTCCTTTTCCCGAAGAAGGGCTATCTCTTCAACATCCACGGCGACATCGTTGGCGGCGACAACTCGTACTGGCGCACCGGCTTCCGCTACCGCCACTACTTGACGGTCATCAAGAAGTGGGGGCACGTGCTACAGTGGGGGCTCCGCGGAGAGACGCTCGACGACTTCAGCGGCGGTCTGCCGATCTACGACAGGCTCTTCCTCGGCGGCTCGCGCTCCATCCGCGGCGTTGACTTCCGCGAAATCGCCCCGCGCGTCTACTCTCGCGAGAACAAGCACGGACACTACGTGCCTTGGGGCGGCCAGACGAGCTGGTGCGCCACGATGGAGTACTCCGTCCCTGTCGTGAAGATGATCCGCATCGCCGCGTTCACCGACCTCGGCAGCGTCGGTGAAGACGAGTTCGACCTCGACACCGACTGGTTCTGCTGGTCCGTTGGTCTCGGTCTCCGCCTCGATCTCCCACAGTTCCCGATCCGCCTCGACTTTGCCGTGCCGGTCGTCGATCCGGACGAGGACGTTGACGAAAAGGTGTTCTCGTTCACGATCGGGTACGATTTCTGAGCTTAGAGCTTAGAGCTTGAAGCTTAGAGAGCTTGAAGCTGAGAGATTGGAACTTGGAGTTTTGAGAATAAAGTTGAAAGAGAGAAAATTAAAATGAAGAAGATCATGATGCTGGCGGCGATGGCCGCGATGATGACGGCAGTGGCCGAGATGAAGGTCGGCACGGTGAATATGGTGGATCTCGTGCGGCTACACCCTGACCACGAGAAGAACCGTGCGCTCGTCAAGACGACCGACAGCGACTACAAGGCAAAGCTAGACGCGAAGCAGGACGAGTTGAAGGAGATCGCCGAGGAGGGCAAGAAGGCTCAGGGCGACCTCCAGAACCCGATGCTCTCCACCTCTGCTCGCGCGGAGGCCCAGAAGAAGCTAGAGAGCATCCAGCAGCGTTTCCTCACTGGACAGCAGGAAATGCGCCAGATGGCGTCGCGTTTCCAGGGCGATCTGAGTGATCTGGAGTCGCGTCTCATCAAGCTAGAGACCGACGACATCCGAGAGAAGATCAGATCATACGCGAAGAAGAACGGCTACGACTTCATCGCGGACGGAACGCTACTTGCGTTTGTCAAGGAGTCCTACGACGTTACGGACGACATTCTCAAGTCCATGGGCGTTGATCCCGCTAAGCGGAAAGAAAAGGCGAAGAAAGCCGATGCGGGCAAGTGACCTAGCCGCACGGCTCGGCGGTGTCCTCGAGGGGGACGACGTAGAGCTCGCCGCCTGCGCGGGCCTCGAGGAGGCCCGTCCGGGCGATCTCTCTTTCTGCAAGGACGCGAAACACGTTTCGCTCGTGCAGGCCACGAAGGCGTCCGCGATTCTCCTGCCGCCGGACTGGACGCATGGCGCGCCGTGCGCCATCATTCGCGTGGCGGACCCGAACCACGCCTGCATGGCCGCAGCAGAGATCTTCGCCCCGCCCGCCCCCGTGCGCGCGCCGGGTGTCCACCCCACTGCCATCATCGATCCATCGGTGCGCCTCGGCACGAACGTCCACGTGGGCGCGTACACGATCATCGAGAAGGGTACGGAGATCGGCGACGGCTGCGTGATCGAGGCGCAGGTTTTCATCGGCGAGAACTGTACCGTCGGCGCCGGCACGCACATCTATCCGCAGGTGACTCTGCGCGAGGGCACGAAGCTCGGCAAGGGCGTGATCCTGCACTGCGGCGTACGCCTCGGCGGCGACGGCTACGGCTACAACACGACGATGGAGAACGGCCTTCCGAAGATCGAGAAGATTCCGCAGCTCGGCATCGTGGAGCTCGGCGACGGCGTGGAGATAGGGTCGAACACCACAATTGACCGCGCGCGCATCGGTCGTACCTACATCGGTCCGATGACGAAGATCGACAACCTCGTGCAGATCGGACACAACGTGAAGGTGGCGGGCTACTCCGGCATCATCGCGCAGGCCGGCGTGGCTGGTTCCACGCAGATCGGAACGGGCTGCCTCATCTGGGCGCAGGCAGGCATTTCTGGGCACATCAAGATCGCGGACGGCGTGCAGGTGGGTCCTCAGGCGGGCGTGCCGCAGTCGCTAGACGGCAGCGAGAAGTACGTAGTGGGCACTCCCGCCACGTCGCTCAAGAACGTCGCGGCCATCACCCTCGCGCCGAAGATGATCATGAAGCTCCGCCAGGACGTCAAGGCCCTCAAGCAGGACGTCGCGAAACTCGCCGGCACGACAGGGCCTGCATGAAACCAGTCGTCGTCATACCGACTTACAACGAACGCGAGAACGTGGAGGCCATGGCCGCCGCGGTTCTCGCAGTACTGCCGCCCGAAGGGCAGTTGTTGTTCCTCGACGACAACTCGCCGGATGGCACTGGCGCGGTGATTGACTCAATCTGTGCGCGCGAGGCACGCGTCCACGTGATGCACCGCGAAAAGAAGGAAGGTCTCGGTCGCGCATACGTGGCTGGATTCGCCGAGGCTCTGCGGATGGGGGCGACGCACGTCATTGAGATGGACTGCGACTTCTCGCACGATCCGAAGGACGTTCCGCGCTTGCTTGCGGCGGTCGCGGGGCGACCGCCCTACCAGGAGGGCGGAGCGGACGTCGCCATCGGTTCGCGCTACGTGAAGGGTGGTAAGTGCGTGGGCTGGCCGTTCCGCCGCTGGCTCATCTCTCGCGCGGGCGGCATCTTCATCCGTTTCATGCTCGGTGTTCCGGTGAAGGACCCCACGGGCGGCTTCAAGTGTTTCACGCGCCGCGCGCTTGAATTGCTCGGTGACTTCTCGTCGATCAAGTCCTTCGGCTACTCGTTCCAGATGGAAATGAACTACCGGATGTGGAAGGCGGGCCTGAAGCTCGTCGAGGTTCCCATCACCTTCTCCGAACGCCGCGCCGGCGCATCGAAGATTTCCGGTTCCATCGCCGTTGAATCCCTCAAGATGGTCTTCAAGCTGAAGTTTAGCTGACCCATGCCGATTTTACCATAAGCGGCATTGAGAAAAGTGAAAAATGTGGTATAATCATCGCCACGGAAAAGTGTCGAGGATTAGATGAAAGCTGGAGAAATCAAAAAAGCCGTGGTACTGGCGGCTGGTTTCGGAACGCGACTCAGGCCGCTCACGCTAGTGCGGCCCAAGCCGTTGTTGCCCGTGTGGGGCGTTCCGATGCTCGAGCGCATCCTACGCATGCTCGAGTCGTGGGGCGTGGAGGAGATCGCCGTGAACGCCCACTGGCAGGCACCGCAGGTGCGCCAGTTCGTCGCAACACGCAAGGGCCGCGCGAAGGTGACGGTGGCGGAGGAGCCGGAGATACTCGGCACGGGCGGCGTGCTGAACCCGCTCCGGTACTTCCTCGGCGACGGCCCGCTCGGTGATCGGGCCCTACCAGGTGGCTCGTTCTGGCTCGTGAACGGGGACGTCGTGGCGGAGGGGCTAGACCCGCAGCCGATCGTGGACGCCTTTGAACGGAGCGGCCGTTTCGCCGCGTGCTGGCTCTCGGATACCCAGGGCCCGCGCACGGTCGAGGCCGACCCCGAGGGACGCATCTGCAACTGGAAGAGCGACGTGCCGGGTGACGCCGGCACTTACACCTACTGCGGATGCGCGCTCCTCTCGCCGCAGGTGCTCGGCTACGTGGCGCCGTCCGGCTTCTCCACGATCGTGCAGGCCTATGAGAAGGCGATGATGGAGGACGCGAAGTTCGTGGTGGGCGTGACCGAGGAACAGGCGTTCTGGGGCGACGCCGGCACGCTCGAAAGCTATCTCGAGATCCACAACGCGCTCGATCCCGATCGCTTCGAGGAAAACCCGAACGTGCTGTTCGAGGGCGTGAAGCTCGTCGACACCGCCGATCTCGGCGGGTGCGTGGTGACGGGCGGACTCGTGGGCGGCGCGTTTGAGCGCACCGCGCTTGTGGGACTCGACCAGATCGACGCGCCGCGTCTCGCGGCGCTTGCGGACGCGCTCGGCTGGCCGCGTGCGGACGTGGCGTGCGGCTTCCTCGGCGCGCGCGGCAGCGACCGCAGTTTCTGGCGGTTCGTCCATGGCGACGACCGCGCGATCGCGATCGAGTACGACGACGCGAAGCGTCCCGAGAACGCGCGCTACGCGTCTCATGCACGCCTCCTCGCGGAGGCCGGCGTGCCCGTGCCGCGCGTGTTGGCGGACGTGCCCGAGCAGAAGGCGCTTGCGCTCGAGGACATCGACGGCGACTCGCTCGAAGACCGCGCGAACCGGCGCGGCGCCGATCTCGTGAAACTCTACACGCCGGTCGTGAAGGCGTTGCGCACGCTGCACGAGAAGGGCACCGAGCTCGCGCTCGCGCAGGACGTGAAGCTCGAGCCGTCGTTCGGTCCCGAGCTCTACGCCTGGGAACGCGATCTCTTCGAGACGTACTGCGTGAAAGAGCGCTTTGGCTATGACGCCCTCCCGAAGGACGTGCGCGCCGAGCTGGAGGACGTGGCGAGTGAGCTGATGCGCCAGCGTCCCGTGCTCGTGCACCGCGACTTCCAGAGCTCGAACGTACTTTACCGTCCGGCCCGCTCGGTGATCGGGCCCTACCAGGCGGATTTCGCGTTTATTGATTTCCAGGGGATGCGACTCGGCGCGGCCGCGTACGACCTCGCCTCGCTCCTGTACGACCCCTACGTGCCGCTCGACGAGAAGACGCGCGCCTCGCTCGCGCGGGTTTATCCCGTGGAGAAGCTCGCGTTCGGCGCGGTGCAGCGTCTCGTGCAGGCACTCGGCGCGTTCGGTCGGCTTGCCTCCGTGGGACAGCCGCAGTTCGGACGCCACGTGGCGCCCGCGCTCCAGAACCTGCTCGCGGCGGCGGACGAGGCGGACCTCGACGCGCTCGGCGCGTTCGCGGAGGACCTCATCGCCAAGGAGGAGATCCGCCTCGGCCGTTTCCACCACCACCATCACGGTGAAGAAGGCGAAGAGGAATGAGGTCGTCCGTCAAGCAGTTCCTCGCGCGGTTCCGCGGCGAGGGCGTGCGCCGTCCCGAACTCGTGGCGACGCGCGCGATGGGGCGTCGGCGCGTCTTCCATGCCTACGACCTCGGAGACGACACGTTCGTCTTCGAGAAGGGCGTGTGGACGGATCTCGACGCGCACGCCTCCGTGCTGCTCGCGCGCAAGAGCGACCTGCGGCACGGTGCGCGCGGCTACGTGATGACGGTCACGACGGGCAACCACTCCGTCGCGGCGCTGCCGCTCCTCCAGGGGCAGTTCTGGGACCTTTCGCGCATCCCGGTCGCGAAGCGCGGCGACGTGATGATGCATGCGATCCTCTGCGGAAACGTAGTGGACGGTAAACTTGAGCTTTCGCAGCGCGACGTGCCGTGTCGTCTTCTCGTGGAACTGGACGGCTGGCTCACGGGCGCGCTTAAGTTCGCGCTCGGCGACGTGGTGATGCTCGAGCGCACGAGCGAGGCGCTTGAGCACTACCGCCAGCGTGGACAGGAATGGCGCGTCAAGCCGCTCGCGTGGACGGAGCGGGAGATGTCCGTGGCCCTCCGCGCAAGCCGCAAGCGCATCTCCACCGACCTCACCTACTACCACAGCTCGCGTGGCGTACACTTCCTCTCCTACACCGACTTTCATGCCTTTGCTGAACTTGCGCGCACCGACTTCCCGCGTTTCCGCGAACAGCTCCGCGAGCTGACGAGCGTGTTTGAGGGACACGCCACATCCTTCCTCCGCCAGCCGAAGCTGCACGGCCACCACGAGATCGAACTCTTCGGCCTCTCGCGCGGCGTGGCACTCGCGCGTCTCGTGCCGGAACTCGAAAAGCTGATGGAGAAGATCGTGCTGCGGCGCACGACGCAGGAGGCGGTGGCTGCGCGCATTGCGGAGATCGACGCGCTCTACAAATCGCTTCTCACGCGCTCTGAACTGGCCGACGACGGATCCGACGCCTTCGTCGAGACGCTCTACATGCACCTGACGGGCGAAATCTACTCCGTCATGGGCGAAGGTGCCACGCCCGCGTTCGACGACCGGCGTACGGCACTCCCCGGCGCGACGTTCGTGGACGGCCGTCCCGTGTTCCACCCCGGCGTGGACTCGCGCAGCGAGGTGCTGCTCTCGAATCTCCGCGCGCTCATGAGCAAGGACGAGCACGTGGAGTACGCGAACGTGTACGAGCTGCGTACGGATGCGGACGACGAAGACGGGCTGGCGATCGGACAGGGGCGCACGCGCGAGATCGTCTACAAGTCCGACTGCCGTCCCGTGGTGGCCTCGCTCGTGGAAAAGCGCCTCTCGCAGTCGGGTCGCGGCTACGGCAGCTACGTGATCGCCCGCGTGCAGGCCTTCACCGCGCTCGGCGTGGGTCTCGCACAGTACCGTCTTCTCCGCCGCCGCTTCAACAGAGGGCGCAACTTCTTCGACTACTTCATCCGCACACGTTGCGAGGGCGAGCCGCTCGCGGACATCCCGGCCGGCTACTTCCAGATGGCCGGCGAATTCGGCGGCGCGGAGGCGGGCGAGGACCCGCAGGTGGTCAGCGCTCTCGCGTTCCTCATGGGCGACGCGGCCGCGCAGAACCTCGTGATGAAGAAGTACGACCCGGTGGCGAAGACCTGCCACTACGGCACGGGAAAGGAAATCTACCAGTTCGGCTACGACATCGAGGCGGGCCGCCTCATGCCGAAGTCCGTCTCGTGCTGTTCCGTGCGCGGTTCGCTCGGCTGGCCGGACGTGTCGCTCACGGAATCCAACCTCGACGCCATCTGCCGCTTCTACATCTCCTTCTACGCGAAGACGCTCGCCGCTTTCGCGGAGCGCCATCCCGTGGTGCCGCTGGCCGACCTCGGCAACCGCTTCTTCGCGGGTTTCGAGTTTCGCTTGCGCGCGATGGAGTGGCAGTTCACGATCCAGCGCGACGCCTTCGAGACGTTCGATCCGCATCTGCCGCCGCGCTACGGCTTTCTCGCGAAGTGGCGTTTCGCCCTCTGGTCGCTTGAACGCCACGTGCGCCGCGTGAACGTGCTCCGCCGCGCCTTCCTCGACCGCATCGCCAATCCCGACGCCGTGGAAGTGGAGACCCCCGCCGAGGACATGCACGCGCTCGAAGACGCGAACGCGACCAACGTGCTGAGCGCCCTCGAGGACCTCGACATCCACTTCATCGGAGAATCCGGAGGGTGATGCTGAGCACATCGAGATAATTTAGCACCAATATTCGAAATCGAAAAATGGTGCTATTTTTGTCATTGCCGTACGGGACGGGATTTGAGATAATATGCGCCGTTCAGGAGGTACAAGAAAATGAAGCGGAAAATCAATTTCATTGGCCGCGAGAGGGAGTTGGAGAACCTGATCGGGCTGTGCGGCAAAAGAGTGTCTTCGCTGGTGACGTGCCGTGGGCGTCGGCGAATCGGCAAGTCGCGGCTGATCGCCGAGTTCGCCTCGAGAATCGGCGCTCGTTTTATCCATCTTGAAGGTGTGAAGCCTCAGCCTGGATTTTCAAATGAGGTAGAGTTGCGCGAATTCGCGCGGCAGCTTTCCGTTCAGGTCCACAAGACTGTCAAGACGCCCGAGAACTGGCTGGAGGCATTTGTGGCGCTGGACGGCTTCCTGCGCGGGAGGGGCAGGACCGTAGTGCTGCTTGACGAGGTGTCCTGGTTCGGGCACTATGACAAGCTCTTTGCCCCCTACATCAAGGTGGCGTGGGACAATTACTGGAAGAAACACGACGGGGTGATAGTCGTCATTTGCGGAAGCGTGTCAAGTTGGATAAAGGAGAACATCATCGACAACGGCGCCTTTTACGGACGCCGCTCGCTGGATATCGTGTTGAGGGAACTGCCTCTTGACCAGTGCGTGCAGTTCTGGGGACGGCGCGCGCAGCGCATTGATTCTCGCGAAATCGTGGATGTCCTGGCGGTGACGGGGGGCGTGCCGAGGTATCTTGAAGAGATCAATCCGTCACTTTCCGCCGCAGAGAACATCAAGCGCCTCTGCTTCACGCCAAACGGAGTCCTTAGAGTCGATTTCGACGCGATGTTCAACGACGTGATCACGAACCAGCCGACGTTCACGGGGAAGGTTCTCCGTTGCCTTGTGGATGGCCCGCAAAGCACGGTGGCGATTGCGGAGAAGCTGAATGTCGAGAAGGGCGGACGGGTGTCCGCCGCCATAGACCGGCTAGTTGAGGCGGGAATCGTGTCGCCCGACAACGGAAAGAATCCCGAGACGGGGGCCTCGGTCAAGGAACGGAGATTTCGGCTCAAGGACAATTACTCGCGATTCTACCTCAAGTACATTGAGCCGGTCAAGGCGATGATTGACGACGGGCGATATGATTTTCTATCCTTGGAGACACTTGAGGGGTGGAACGCCGTCATGGGGTTACAATTCGAAAACCTGGTCGTGAACAATTTCGGCATGTTGATTCCATTCCTTCACTTGAAGAACGTTTTGCTGACTTCTGCCGCTCCTTATCGCAAGATGTCCGTCCCGTCCCTTCGCCAGAAGGGATGCCAGATAGACTTGCTGATTCAATCGCGCCGAACCGTCTACATCGTTGAAATCAAGAGAATGGCGGAGATCGGGCGTGGCATCATTGAAGAGGTGGATGCGAAGGTTCGGTGCTTGAAGACTAGGCCGAATGTCTCCATCCGGACCGCACTGGTCTATGACGGACACTTGGCTCCCATTGTTGAAGCCGACGGGTATTTCGACGCAATCGTGCCGTTCCGTGCGCTGTTGGGACTAGAGACGCGAGAGCCCTGACGATCCCGGCGTATCATAATTTTTGTCCGTTGCCAAATCTTCGTTGCGAAAACTTGGCAATGGGAAGCGGCGGCTGAAATTATGGTATAATATTCGGCATGGCAACAGACGAACGAATACAGGCGCTTGATCCGGCAACAAAGCTTTCCGTGGTGCTGTGTGACTGCACGGCAGCGGCGGGGGCGTTGGCGAGGGGGCACCTCTCCGGGCCCACGGCGTCGTATTACCTCGCCGAGGCGCTGGCGGGCGTTGCGCTGCTCGGCGCGGAGACGTCGCAGGACGAAGAGACCGTGACATTCCGCCTCGACTGTCCTGGCCCGCTTGGCGGGTTCCTCGTGGAAGCGACAGCCGCCGGCACGTTGCGCGGCTACACGAAGCAGAAAATCCTCAACGACTTCGACGGACTCGGCGCTCCGAAAGATGCGAAGGTGCTGGGCGAAACGGGCACCTTCGAGATCATTCGATCAATCCCCGGCGCGATCCTCGCCTCCGGCGCAGTCGCGGTAGGGGCGCCTCGCAGAGGCGACCGCTCGGAAACTTTCGTCGCCCAGGGGCTCGACGCCTTCTTCGCGCAGTCGCTCCAACGGCGCGTGCGCACGGCCGTGGCGGCGGCGGCGGGCGACGACGGCGTGCCCGTCTACGCACGCGGCGCGCTCGTGGAGTGTCCGCCCGACGGCGACGCCGCCGCGTTTGAGGCAGTGGCGGAGACGTTTGCTTCCGGCGCGGTGCAGAAGGCGCTTGCGTCGGGAACGGTCTCCGCGCGCACGCTCCTGAAAAAGCTTGGCCTCCCGCAGGCGGAGTTGCGTAGCACGACTCCGCTTTCGTTCGCGTGCCGGTGCAGTGCAGAACGGGCGGAGGCGATGCTCGCTGCGATTCCAGAGGCGGAGCGCGCCGCGTTGCCGCCACAACTCGACGTTACGTGCCACATGTGCGGCCGCACGTGGACTGTCTCAACACGCCGCACGGAGAAGGGGGCCTGACGATGGCCGAATATGTGACGATTGGCGAGGCGCTGCCGGCGCAGGTGGACGGACTCGACGTGCTGGGCGCCGTATGCAACAACATGGTGGTGTCGCTGGCGATGCCGTATTTCGCCGATCCGGAGGTGCGTCCGCTTACTCGTGCGGACGACTACGGTTTCGAGATCTACCGCTCGTCGCTCGTGTTCCTGCTCGCGAAGTGCGCCGAGGAGCTGGCGCACGGGTCCGAGTTCCGCGTGCGACAGTCGATCTCGCAGGCTCTCTACTGCACATGGACGCCGCCCGCGCGCGGTTCCAGTTCCGCCAAGGCGACGGGCGATATCGCGCGCCTCTCCGCCGCGCTGAAGGACCTCGTGCGCGCGGACGTGCCGATCACGGCCCAGCCCGCCCCCTACAAAAACGCCGTGGAGGTACTCGGCAAACTTGGCCGCGTGGACGAACTCAACCTCCTCCGTCACCGCAACCCGCCCGCCGTCCTGCTCTCGTGCTGCGGCGATTTCCGCGCGCTGAACCAGACGCCTCTTGCGCCGCGCACGGGCATGCTTGACCTCTGGGAGCTAATACCGGCGGATGGTGGCTTCATTCTCAACGTGCCGCCGCCGGAGACGCCGTGCAAGCTCCGCCGCGTGCCCGCGACCGCGCCGTTCTTCAAGATATTCCGACACCAGGCCGAACACCGCCGCATGACGGGCGTCGAGACGCTCGGCGACCTCAACCAGGCGATCCTCGAGAAGCGCTTCGACGTGTTCGTGCGCACGGTGGAGGCGATGCAGACGAAGGACCTTGCCCAGATCGCCGACAAGATCGCTGCACGCGGCGAGGTGCGTCTCGTGCTGCTCGCGGGACCGTCCTCGGCCGGCAAGACCACCACGGCGCACCGTCTTTGCACGCAGCTGCGCGTGGTGGGTCTGCGTCCGCTCCTCCTCTCCACCGACGACTACTTCGTGGGCGACGCGCGCAATCCGCGCGACGCGGAGGGCAACCTCGACTATGAGACCGTCAAGGCCGTCGACGACGTGCGCCTCGCGGCCGACCTGGAGGAACTCTTCGCGGGGAAACCCGTCCATCTGCGCAAGTTCGACTTCCTGAAGCACGACGGCTACGACGCGAAGGAAACGACGCGCCTGCCGTCCGACGGCGTGGTGGTTTTGGAAGGCATCCACGCGCTCAACCCGTCGCTCACGGCGGCGCTCCCCGACAACGTGAAGTTCCGCGTGTACCTCAACGCGCTCACGCAGCTCGTGGTGGACTCCTGCAACCGCATCTCGACCACCGATACGCGTCTCCTGCGCCGCCTCGTGCGCGACTTCCACTTCCGGGGAATGTCGCCGCTCAACACGTTCCGCCTCTGGCCGAACGTGGTGGCGGGCGAGCGGAAGTGGATCTATCCCTACCAGGCGAAGGCAGATGCCGTGTTCAACAGTGCGCTCGACTACGAGCTCGCCGTGCTGAAGCCGTTTGCGAGCGAGCTCCTGAACCAGGTGAAGCCGTGGGACGCCGCATTTGCCGAGGCGCGCCGCCTCTCCGGCATCCTCCACAACGTCTCGCCGGCCCCCGCCGACTGCGTGCCGGGCGACTCCATCCTCCGCGAGACGATCGGCGGCAGCCAGCTGACCTACTGAAAAGTGCCGTGAATTGGGCTTGTTGGCATCTAGTTTTCGTCAGCGGCCGAAGGAAGATGACGGACATGAAAATTCGACATGCGCTTAATCCCGATTATGCGCTACTGATTATGCGCTACTTGCGCAACGGCGGCGGAAAATGCTATAATACCCGCCATGAAAACAAGCCTTTTTCTTTTGGCGGGTACACTGACGTTGTGCGCGCAGGGGGCGTGGTACTGGCCGTTCGGCGCGGACAGGGACAGCACCAACGCGCCGCCGCGCCTGCACCGTCTGCTCGAGCCGGCGAACGACTTCATCGAACTTGCCCAGGACGCTTCGCTAGAAGGCGACACTGCCAAGGCGCTGGAGAACTACCGCTTCGCGCTTGAGGAGCTCGACCGCGTGGAGACGGAGTACCCGGACCGCGCAGCCAGCGCCGAGTTCGCCCCGCTTCGTCTGCGGCGTGCAGCCTGCACTGCGGCCATCGACGCCATCCGCTTCGCGCAGGTCAACGAGAACATGCGCCCCGTGTCCGTAACCGATACGACCGAGTTGGAGAAACGTTGGGAAAAGGAACAGGGCCTCTCAGACGAAGAGGAAGATAAGAAAAAAACGGAACCGCCCAAAAAGGAAGATGAGGCCAACCCGAAGGATGAGGCGAAGAAGGAGCCGCCTCCGCCGAAGGAGGATGTGAAACAACCTACACCACATCCGAAAGAAGAAGCGATGGTACCTACACCACCGCCGAAAGAAGATGATAAGAATGCTTCTCCTCCGCCGAAAGAAGAGAAGAAGGTTGATGATGTGCCGCAAAGCGGGCCTACAAATGTTCTGCCAAAGGACTGGGACGGGCGCATTGCGCAGGCGATGGCTGATCTCCGGGCGCAGGACTACGCGGCCGCCGATGTGCTGTTGGAGTCCATGTTGAATGAACGCCCGAAGGATTTGAACGCATTGCTGTTGCGTGCGGCGGCGCAGACGGGCACGCAGAACTACTATGCGGCGCAACGTACGCTTGAGCGGGCGATGCGCGCGCATCCGAGGTCGTATCTGCCGTACTACAATCTCGCGAACCTCCTTGTCATTCAGGGGGGCGACCTTGAGTCGGCGCGGGAGTACTACGAGCTCGGCCGAACGGTTGGTGGGCCGGTCAACAAGGCGCTTGAGGCGCGACTGAAAGGAGTCGGAAAATGAGGTTTCTGCTGGCATGTGCGTGTGCGGCGTCCATCGTGGCCGCAGCACAGGACGCAACTGTTCTCGACGAGATATCTCGCGCGGCTAAGGAACCGCCGAAACTGACGCGCGCGGCATCGGCGCCGGCGGTGCTGGCCGCGTGCCGCGAGATGCTGCCGTACCGTCCGATAGAATTGAAGGGCGCGCTGATCCTGCGCAACCGCAAGGGGATCGTCCAGAAGGAGTGCGACTACAGGCTCGTCATGCGGCGGAGCGACGAGTCGACGCAGTTGTCGGTCTCACTGTTCGCGCGGCACGAGACGAACGAGTTGGCGTCCGTGAAGATTTCGCGCCGCGGCAACGCGCGGCCGACGATCCAGCTCGTGTCCAACGGGACGGACCAGTCCATAGGGTCGCCGCTTGATCGCGTGATGGACACCGACGTGACCTGGCTCGACCTGACCTTCGACTTCCTCTGGTGGACGGACGCCCAGTACGAGACGGAACGCGAGGGCGAGACGGTCCACGGGCAGACGTGCATGGTGATCCTCGTGCGTCCGCCGACGAAGATCGAGGGACTCGAGGCCGTGCGGCTGTGGGCTGACAAGAAGACGGGCTGCCTCATGCAGGCCGAGCAGCTGGGCGAGGGCATGAAGCCCCTGCGTCGGCTCTGGGGCACGCGCGTGAAGAAGTTCGGCGAGCGCTGGATGGTTTCCGTGCTTGAAGTGGAGACGCTCGGGTCGCGCCACCGCACGAAGATCACGGTGGAATCGCTTCAAGAACTGTGATTATTGTTCACAAATGTTCAATGCCATCATTGTTCACAAATCACAAATATAAATGAGGCTTGGCATCTTGACATTGATATTTGTGAACAATTGTGACAATTGAGATTTGTGAACAATGACTGAGCCTATGGTTTTGGCCTTTATACTGATTCTGCTGGTCTTATTCGTACTCTCTGCGTTTTTTTCTTCCGCCGAGACGGTTCTTTTCTCGCTGACGCCTCGCCAGCTCCAGACCATTGAGAGGGCAAAGCCCTCGGTCGCACGCCGGATTGCCGGCTGGCAGAAGGAACCGGCTCTCATACTCTCGACCATTCTCGCGGGCAACACGCTCGTCAACTTCGCCATAGCCTCGCTAGGCTACATGCTGATGCTGCGCTTTGTGGAGACGGGCACCGAGGCGGTTTCGGTGGCGACGTTCACGTTCCTCCTGCTGGTGTTCGGCGAGATCATGCCGAAACAGTACGCGATGCGCCATGCGGAGCGGATGGCGGCTTTCTGCGTGCGTCTGCTGCTGTTTTGGCGGATCGTGCTCAAGCCGTTCTCCGCGCTGATGGTGGCGGGGTCGCGCGTGTTCGGCGATCTCCTCACGCGGGAGCGCCGCGCGCTTTCCGACGACGAGCTGCGGACGGTCGTGGAGTCTGCCGCGGCCTCGGGCGAACTTGACCGCGAGGAGGCGTCGATGGTGGAGGGCATCATGCGCCTGCCGGACCTCTACGCGCTCAACGAGATGACGCCGCGCGTGCGGCTCAAGGGCATTGAGGCGACTCTGTCTGACGCCGAGAAGGTGCGTCTTGCGGAAGAGTTGGACTATCCGTTTCTGCCGGTCTACCGGAACGACATGGACCACATCGAGGGATTCCTAGATACGGAGCGATTGATGTCTGACCCGGCGCGGAACGTGTCGGCGGCCATTGACGAGCCGCTGCGCGTCTCGGAGCACCAGGGCCTCGACGACCTGCTCGTCCTCTTCATGAAGACCGGCCGGCGCATCGCCCTCGTGGAGGACCGCTGGGGCGGCACGGCGGGGATAATCACGCGCGGCGACATCCTTGAGCTGATCGTGAAGCCCGTGATTGACGACGAGGTGGAGGACGACTGATGGCCAAGACCACTATCCTCGTCGTGCTCATGGCCATTTCCCTGGCGGTAGCGGCGTTCTGCGCCGGCGTGGAGACGGGATTCCTCTCCGTGTCGCGCGTGCGCCTGCTCTCGCTCGTGCGCCAGTCCGCGCCGCGCGCGAAGCGTCTGGCGCGGATTTTGGGCGACATGTCGCGCGTCCTCACGACGCTCCTTGTGGGCAACAACCTCGCGGCCGTACTCTTCTCCACCGCCACGGCTGCGTTAGGCGCGCAGCTGTTCGCAAACGCGCCGATCGTGCGTTCGGCGTGGTCGCTCGCGGCCGCCGTGCTGATGCTGTTCCTGGGCGAGTACCTGCCGAAGCTGATCTTCGCCTCGCGTCCGCTCCGCCGTTCGCTGTGGGCCTCCGGCCTGTACCGCTGGCTGGCGTTCGTGCTGGCCATTCCGGTGGCGGCGTTCTCGGCGCTGGTACGCGTCGTGTTCCGCGTGCGCCAGCCGCGCTCGCTTAGGCTGGGCGTCTCGCGCGACGGCCTGCGGATGCTGGTGGCCGACCGCAACGACGCGACGCGCCTCACGCAGTTCGAACGGCGCCTGATCGACCGCGTGCTGATGCTCCAGGCGACGTTCGCGAAAGACCTCATGCATCCGGCCACCGAGAGGGACCTGGCAGAGATGAAAGAGTACCGCAGGCCTGGAAAAGTCGGGCATTTCTGCATTCCGTCTATGACGCGCGGGGACGACATCCTGCCTCTCATGAGGCACAACCGCAGCCCGGTGGCAGTCGTCTGCGACGAGGCGACCGGCGCCGAACTTGGGGTGGTCACTGAAGAAGATGTACTTCTTGCCTTGACCGGAACCCTCAAAGAAGGGTAAAATATACCCGCACATCTTAAAGGAGAAAGCAATGGAAACAAAACCAGAAACGGAAAACTCCGCGGCGGAGACGCCTGCGGTCGAGACACCTGCGGCCAATCCGCCGAAGAAAAAGTCGCTGATGCGGCGAATCATCAAGGGTCTGTTGTGGACCACTGGCGGTTTGCTCATCTTCATCATCCTGGCGCTTCTGACGCTGCCGCTGTGGATCAACCCCGTCGGGACGTCGCTCGCGGGCTGGATTGTGCCGAAGTTCACGGACACGGCGTTCAACCTCGAGCAACTGAACCTGAACCCGTACACGGGCAAGCTTCTCGTTTCCGGCGTCAAGCTCGCAAACCCCGAGGGGTACGCCGAGAAAGACGCCTTCGAGCTGGGATCGCTCAGCGTGGATCTGGAGGTCTCGTCGCTGCTGTCGAAGGAGATCCACGTGCGCGACATCATGATCGACGCGCCGTACGCGAGTTACGTGTTTGACGCGGCGGGCTCCAACAACTTCGATCGCATCATCGCAGCGGTCAACAAGAAACTCGGTCCGAAGGAGAAGAAGGAGAAGAAAGAGCCGAGCGATACGAAGGTGGTCATCGACAAGGTGACGATCAAGAACGTGAAAGTCGCCGTCAACACTGGGCGCTTCGAGCTGACCTCACTTGTGGTCACGGACTTCGGCAAGTCGACGGCCGCCACGATCAAGTTGGAAGGCGTGAAGCTCGTCAACCCCGACGGCTTCCCTGAACCTGACGCCTTCAGCCTCAAGTCGCTCAGCATCGGGATGGAGACGGCCGACTTGTCTAAGAAGCCCATGGTGTTCCACGACATCATCGTCGACTCCACCTACGCCGGGCTCGTCTACAATGACGCTGGCGTGGGCAACTTCGACGCGATACTCAAGCCGATCAAGGGCGACGAGAAGGACGAGAAGAAGGAAGTCGCTGCCGACGAGAAAAAGGACAAGGAGAAGGAAGAGAAGGACGGCACCCCGCGCGTGCAGATCGACAAGCTTGAAATCACCGGCACGAAACTCCAGTGGCGCAAGGTTACGCTGCCCATTCCGCTTCCCACCTTCACGGATATCGGAAAGACGTCCGAGAAGGGCGCGACGCTCAAGGATGTTGCCAACCAGGTGATGGACAAGGCGAAGGGCGCGATGACTGGATTCGGGGATCTGGCAGGGGCGCTTGGCAGCGGCGTGACGAACGTTCTTGGAAGTGCCGGCGAAATCGTGAGCGGCGGAGTTTCCAACGTTTTGGACGGCGCATCCAACGTGCTTGGAGGCGCGACCAGCGCGATCAGCGGCGGCACGTCCAACGTGCTGAACGGCGCGAAGGGGATTCTGGGCAACGTACTCCCCGGCGGCGAAAATAAAGAAAAGAAGGAAGACGACGCGTCGGGCGTGACCGGCAAGGCTGTAGATGGCGCTAAGAACGTCGGCAAGGCTGTCGGCGAGGGTGCGGTGAACGCCGGCAAGGCTATCGGCGAAGGCGCGAAGAACCTCGGCGAGGGAGTTAAGAACCTCGGCGAGGGTGCGCTCAAGACACTGGGAATCGGCAAGTAACCGGTTGGGACAATGGAAGGCTCGATCCATCTGGTCGGCATCGGCGGCGTCGGGATGAGCGCGCTTGCGCAGGCTTATCTCGACGTCGGGTACGCCGTTTCGGGTGCAGACCGCTCTCTGCGCGCGGACGGGCGGTGCACGCCCGTCTTGGAGGCGCTGGCCACCGAAGGGGTTCGCCTGTTCCCCGATGACGGATCGGGCGTTGGCGTCGGCACGGATCGCCTTGTGGTTTCAACGGCCATCGAGGATACGAACCCCGACCTCGCGGCTGCGCGCGCGCGCGGCATCCCCGTGGTCCACCGCGCGGCGGCGCTTTCCGAACTGCTTTCCGCGCGCAAGCTCGTTGCCGTGGCTGGCACGTGCGGTAAGTCCACTGTCACTGCTATTCTTGGGCATGTCCTTGTGGAATGCGGCTTCGACCCGCTCGTCGTCAACGGCGCGCAGGTCGTGGGCTGGGATGCAAACGGCACGCGCGTGGGGTCCGTGCGGAAGGGCGCGGGCGAATACGCCGTGGCGGAGGTCGATGAAAGCGACAAGTCGCTCACCGCGTTCCATCCGTACGCCGCGATTGTCACGAACGCCTCCGCCGACCACTACTCGAAGGAGGAGATGGCCGTCATCGACGGACGCGATCCGTCGGGGAAGCGGCACTCCTGCCGCTTCATTCATGAGGCGGAAGATGCGCTTGGCGTGTTCCCGATGCCTGGCGCGCACAACCGCGCGAACGCGCGCCTCGCGCTCGCGATGGCGATTGCGCTCGGGGCGGATCCCGCGAAGGCCGCCGCAGCGCTTGCCACGTTTCCCGGCGTGGAGCGCCGTCTTCAGCGCGTTGGTTCAGTCCTGTGTGGCGATCAAGAGGTCGCCGTCTACGATGACTACGCCCACAATCCGGAGAAGCTTCACGCTATGTGGACTACGCTTGCGGAGGCGTATCCGCGCGGAGTGGCGGCGGTGTGGCGTCCGCACGGCTACGGCCCGCTGCGGAAGATGCTCGAGCCGCTCGCGGCGGCGTTTCGCGGCGTGATGCGTCCGCAGGACGCGCTCGTGCTGCTGCCCGTCTATGACGCGGGCGGCACAGCGGACCGCAGCGTCAACTCCGACGCCCTCGCGGCGCTTATGGGAGACGCGCCTGGGGTCGTGAAGCTTGTTTCCGACTTAGAGGAGGCGGAGGAATATCTCCGCGCGCGCGCCGACGCCTTCGGCGCAATCGTTACGGCTGGTGCGCGCGATCCGGGATTGCCCGTGCTCGCGCGCCGTCTCGCCGGAAAGGAAAGATAATGAAGACGATGAAATTCAGTTGCGCTGCGGCTGTCGCCGCGCTGCTCGCATGCGCGCCGCTGGTGTCCGCCGCAGCCCCTGACGCGAAGAAGGAGGCCAAACCCGCGAAGGCTCAGGAAGATAAGCCTGCAAAGGCCCCTGAGGCTCCGGCGCGCGAGAAGCCGTCCGAGGCGGCTGTGGCGAAGGCCCTTAAGGCGAAGAAGCCGATGTACACGAAGTTCGCCGACGCGAAGGAGGCGGCGTGGAACTGCCAGCAGCCGCTTTTGGTCGCGCTTATTGTCGGCGATGACGAAAAGTCGAAGCATCTGGATGCGAAGGCATTGAGGAGGAAGGAGTTCGCCAAGGACTTTGTGCCTGCCAATTGCGTATTGCTTGTGTGGAGACTTAAGCCGGCCAAACCCGAGGTGCCGCAGACGCGCGGTAGGCGCAGGGGGCCGCCGCCTAAGCCGACGGCGATTGAGACGCGCCCGCTGAAGCCGCAGGAGACGGAATTCCTCTCGAAATTCGCCGTTTCGTCGCGTGCCATCGCGAAGGCGAGGGGCGGCGCCGCGCCGAAGTTCTCCGATATTGCCTGCTACCCCACCGTGCTGTGCGTGGATCCTGAATGCAGTAAGCTCTATTTCCGCGATCCCAAGTATGACACATCCCTAAGCAATCCAAACGCTTCATTCGGCGTCTGGTTCTCGGAGCTGGTAGACATGTTCCGCGGCAAGACGGGGCGCGAGCCCGTCGTCACGCCGGCTATACAGAAGATCGTAGACAACCCCACCGAGCCGAAGAAGTGGAAGTGAACGTGACATCCGAACCAGCGCGATTTGTCTATCCGACTTGCCGTCTAGTGCGCGGGTCCCAGGCGTCCCTTGACGCCGCGCTCGCGCGTTTTAACGCGCAACCAGTCGACGATGTTCGTCTCGCACCGCAGAACTGGCGTGGCTGGCCCGCGAAGCGCACCACGCTTGCCTCCGAGGAGAGCGTGGTGGGCGTGGGCACGTTTCGTGGACGCGAACGCCGCACGATCACGTTCGCGCCGTCAACGCGCCCCGGCTGGTGGATTCGTCGCACGGACCAGCCGGAGCAGCTGGACACGGGCGTGGACATCGCGAACCTCTGGACATCTGCGCGCAACCTCGTGCTGCGCTCGGGCTCTCCCCACAACTACCTGCGCATGGTCGAGCACATCGTTGCGCTCCGGGCCGGACTCGGCCTCGACAACGTCGTGCTCAAGACGAACTCGGGCGATCCGCCCCTTTTCGACGAGTCGTCCCTCCCGCTCGTCGAGGCCGTGGAGAAGGCGGGCATCGTGGAGACGGACGAGGATGCCACTTACGTGACCGTGAAGGAGCCCGTCGCCTTCTGCGGCACGCGCGGCGATTTTCTCCTTTTCCTACCCGACGACGGAGCGCGTCGTCTCCGTCTCGACGTGGCCATCAGTTGGAACACCATCATAGGCGACCAGCGCGTCGTCTTCGATGTGACGCCCGAGACGTTCCGCTACGCTTCCTACGCGCGTACCAACGCGACGCATCGCCAATACCTGCTTGCGAAGACCGTCGGACTCCTCTTCGCCGACACGCGAAACCTCGGCTACGACAAGAAGAACATCCTCATCCACGGCCCCGGACGCTGGTATGGCGAGCCGCGTTTCCTGCTGCAGGGAACCGATAAGTACCTTGAACCCGTCTGGCACCGCGCCGCGCTCGACCTGCTCGCCGCCCTCGCGCTCACCGGCCCCGACCGCTTCGTGGGCACGGTCGTGAGCTACCGCGCCGGGCACACGCAGGACTGCGACGCCGTCCGCGCACTCTACCGCAACGACCTGCTCGCACAGGCATAAACGACCTCCAGGCGGAAGACGCCATGTCAGACCTTTCGGCCGAAATACACTTCTTCATGCGCTCGCTGGAGCTAATAGCCGCCTTCGCGGGCGCCATATCCGGCGTGCGGCTTGCGAGCGTCAAGCGCTTTGACTGGTTCGGCGCGAACGTGATCGGCTTCATAACCGCGGCCGGCGGCGGAACTCTGCGCGACATCCTGCTACGCGTCGAGCCTTTCTGGATGACCGATCCCTCCTACCTGCTCGTGACGGCGCTCGCCGTGGTCTCAATCTGGCTGTTCAGCCGGCGCTTCATCAGCGGGCAGATAACATGGTTCGCCTTCGACACTATCTCGATTTCACTTTTCATGATGATCGGTCTGCAAAAGGCGATAACGTGCGGCTACGCGCCGTGGTGCGCCATCGTGCTCGGCGTCGTGACGGCGGTGTTCGGCGGCATCCTGCGCGACATCTTCATCAACGAGGTTCCCCTGATTTTCCGCAAGGAACTCTACGCCCTCGCATGCGCAGCCGGCGGAATCCTCTATTTTCTCCTGCCATTCGTCGGCGTGGAGAGCGTCTATGTGCGCAACATTTCAGGCATGGCGCTTATCTTCGTGATTCGCGCGCTCGCGATCAAGTACCATCTCGGCGTACCCGTCCTTACTGGCCACGGTGCCACGTTCCACCACAGCAAAAAGAAACTGGGTGCTCGATGGGTTGATAAAAGGAACTTGAAACTAACATCAAAGAAAGAAGAGGCATGACCATGAAAGTAAACAGAAGATCGTTCATCCAGACGGCGATTGCGGCGGGCGCGTATTCCTGCTTCGCGGGAAGCCGCGCGTTCAAGTCCGGCGACAAGGTGCGCCTCGCGTGCGTGGGCATCGGCCAGCAGGCGTGGGGCGACATCAGGAGCTTCGCCGGCACGAAGCTCGTCGAGATCGCCGCGCTGTGTGACACGGACCTCGATGGCAAGCAGTGTGTCGCGGCGTTGAAGCGCTATCCCAACGTGCCGCGCTTCACCGACTTCAGGAAGATGCTGGACGCGATGGAGGGCAAGATCGACGCGGTCGCCGTCATGACGCCCGACTTCTCCCACTTCCCCGCGCTGATGGCCGCGATGAAGCGCGGGCTCCCCGTGTTCTCCGAAAAACCGCTCGCCCACACGTTCGAGGAGTGCGAGCTGCTGATGAAGGCCGCCGCGAAGTACGGCGTCGCCACGCAGATGGGCAACCAGGGGCACAGCGGGGCGAACTACTGGCAGTTCAAGCACTACGTCGAGACGGGCGTCATCGACGTTTCGCAGCTGAAGCACCTCACGGCGCACATGAACAACCCGCGCCGCTGGCACAAGTGGAACGGAAAGGTCTCCGCGTTCCCGACCGGCGAGAAGATGCCGAAGGGGATTGACTGGGACACGTGGCTCGGCACCGCGACGTACCACGAATACTCGAAGGACTACGTGCAGGGCGAGTGGCGCAGCTGGTACGACTTCGGCAACGGCGCGCTCGGCGACTGGGGCGCACACACGATGGACACGATGCACCGCTTCTTCGACCTGGGGCTGCCGACGGAAGTCTCGATCCGCGACGTCAAGGGCTGGAACCCGTTCGTGTTCCCGATGCAGGACACGCTCACGTTCAAGTTCGCGGCGAAAGGAAAGCGTCCCGCGATCGAGCTCGACTGGTACGAAGGCACCGGCAACAAGCCGACGCTGCCGAAGGGATACCGTCCGCAGGGCTGGAACCCCGACATCCCCGCCGCGAAGGGCTCGACGGCGGCCGACGCCGCGAAGCGGCTCGTCCCCGGCAAGTTCTTCGAGATGAAGGACGGGACGGTCTGGCAGGGCGCGTCGCACGGTTCGCCGATCCTGATGTGCGACACGGACGGCAAGGTGCCGAAGTACCCGAAGCCGGGCTCGAACCACTACAAGAACTTCCTCCTCGCGGTCATGGGCAAGGAGCAGACGCGCTCTCCCTTCTCCGTCACGGGGCCGCTCTCGGAGGTCTTCTGCCTCGGCTGCATCGCCCAGCGCCTCAACCGCGGGTTCAAGTTCGACCCGACGACGAAGCAGATCGTCGGCGACGACGAGGCCAACGCACTCCTGAAGGGCTCGAAGGGCACTCCGCGCAAGGGCTGGGAAGAGTTCTACAGGGTGTAGTGCATACACCTAACGAAGGATAGTAATGAAACCCGAGAAGATTACCATGCAGGGCGGGCACCTGGTCGTGCCCGAAAATCCCATTATTCCTTTCATCGAAGGCGACGGCACCGGACCCGACATCACGCGCGCGGCGATGACCGTGTGGAACGCTGCCGTGAAGTCGGCTTACGGCGACGCGCGCAAGATCGAGTGGAAGGAAGTGTACGCCGGCGAGAAGGCGAACGCGGTGTTCGGTCCGAATACGTGGCTTCCGCAGGAAACGCTCGACGCATGCCGCGAGTATCTCGTCTCGATCAAGGGCCCGCTCACCACGCCCGTCGGCGGCGGCATCCGCTCGATCAACGTGGCGATGCGCCAGCAGCTTGACCTCTACGTGTGCCTGCGTCCCGTCAGGTGGTTCAAGGGCGTGCCCTCGCCCGTGAAGCACCCCGAGCTCACCGACATGGTGATCTTCCGCGAGAACACCGAGGATATCTACGCCGGCATCGAGTGGATGAACGGCACGCCCGAGGTGGAGAAGGTGAAGAAGTTCCTGATCGAGGAAATGGGCGTGAAGAAGATCCGCTTCCCCGAAACGGCGTCGATCGGCATCAAGCCCGTGTCCGTGGAGGGCACGGAGCGCCTCGTGAAGGCCGCGCTCGACTACGCGATCGCGAACGACCGGAAATCCGTCACGCTCGTCCACAAGGGTAACATCCAGAAGTTCACCGAGGGAGCGTTCCGCGACTGGGGCTACGCCCTCGCGAAGCGCGACTACGGCGCGACGCTGATTGACAAGGGACCATGGTGCGAGTTCAAAAACCCGAAGACCGGCCGCACGATTACGGTGAAGGACTGCATCTGCGACGCGTTCCTCCAGCAGATCCTCACGCGCCCCGCCGAGTACGACGTGATCGCGACGCTCAACCTCAACGGCGACTACGTCTCGGACGCGCTTGCCGCAACGGTCGGCGGCATCGGCATTGCGCCCGGCGCGAACATCAACTACCAGACGGGCGTCGCCGTCTTCGAGGCTACGCACGGCACCGCGCCGAAGTACGCGAACCTTGACAAGGTCAACCCCGGCTCGCTCATCCTTTCCGGCGAGATGATGCTCCGTTACATGGGCTGGACCGAGGCAGCCGACAAGATCATCGCCGCGATGGACAAGGTGATCGCCGCGAAGACCGTCACCTACGACTTTGCCCGCCAGATGGAAGGCGCGACGGAAATTTCTTGCTCCGCGTTCGGCAATGCCCTCGCGGCTGCCATGTAAGAAAAGGAGGATGCCATGATTCGTTCATTTACTGCTCATTACGCGATGTTCGCGGCCGCCGCGCTTGCGTGCGCGGTTACGGGTTGCCGCACGGCGCAGCCGACCGACTTCCGCGACGTGGTGCTGCAGGCGAAGGAGAAGGTGTTCCCGTCGCTTGTGTACGTGCGCGTGGTGTGCAAGGACCTTGACGACGGAAAGGACGGCAAGCACACCGCGTCGGGTTCCGGCGTGGTGATCACGGAGGACGGCGAACTGCTCACGAACCATCACGTGATCGACAAGGCGGTGGAGATTCGCTGCCTCCTCTCCGACGGCACGTCGTACGACGCGAAGGTGCTGGGGTCGGACAAGGACATGGACGTGGCCCTCCTGAAGCTGCAGATGCCGGAAGGCGCGCCGCGTCTGCGCGCCGCCGCGCTCTCGTCCGAGCCCGTGAACGTGGGCGACGTGGTGCTCGCGATGGGCGCGCCGTGGGGACTCGCCCGCTCCGTCACGATGGGCATCGTGTCCTGCACCGACCGCTACCTCGAGAAGTGCGGACAGTACACGCTCTGGTACCAGACCGACGCCGCCATCTCGCCCGGCAATTCCGGCGGGCCGCTCGTCGACACGGCGGGCCGCGTGGTGGGGCTGAACGCGCGCGGCAATCTCTCGGGCGCGCAGGCTTTCACCATTCCCTCTCCCACGATCCTGGAGGTGCTGCCCTATCTCCGCGAGAAGGGCAACGCGAACTGGAGCTGGTTCGGTTTCCAGTTCCAGCCGCTCCACGACTTCAACCGCAACACCTACTTCCCGTTCACGAACGGCGTGATCGTGGCGGGCACGGAAATCGGCTCGCCGGCGCGGAAGGCCGGCTTCAAGGTGAACGACCGCATTGTGGCGGTGGACGGCGTTCCCGTCACGGCGCTCAACGCCGAGGACCTGCCCGCCCTCGAGCGGCGTCTCGGCAGATTCCCGGTGGGCAAGGCGGTGAAAATCGACTACGCGCGGGGCGGCGAGGCCCTCTCCGCGTCGGTGGCGCCGCGTGAGAAAGGGAAGGTCGAAGGCACTGAAAAGGTGTATCCGCGCTGGGGCTTCACGGCGAAGGAAATCAACCGCTTCAATGAGCCGGACCTTGCGTTCTTCGCGCCGTCCGGCGGCGTGTACGTCGCTGCCACGGCTTGGGAGGGCAACGCCGCAAACTCCGGTTTGAAGCGCAGGGACATCGTGAAGTCGATGGACGGAAAGAAGGTCGAGACGCTCGAGGACCTCGACGCGCTCTACAAGAAGGCCCTCGACGGCCTGCCCGCTCAGGACAAGATGTCCGTCACCGTGGACCGCAAGGGCCGCGAGCTGCAATTTATTCTCAAGTACCGTGAAGACACCGAAAAGGACGACCTGCAATGAAAAAGCCAGTAAAGACCGTACTGATTAGCCTGGTGGCGGCAGCCGCCATCACGTGCGCGGCGGACAGTCCGCGCGACATCGCCGCGACGCGCGCCCTGGTGAAGGAGCATGCGCGGTCGGCCGTGGCCGTGGAGGTGCGCTTCAAGGCACCCGAGGGCGATGAATCCACGGGATTCAACATCCCCTACATGTGTCCGAACTGCAACCGGACGCATTACAACAGCCTGTCGGACTACGTGGGGGACGACAAGCCGCTCGTCATGGCCGGATATGTGGTGGGGCCGGACCGCGTGATGGTGCAGGACCTCACCGTGCGCTCGAACTTTGTGGATTCCGTCGTGATTGAATTCGACGGACGTCGGTACAAGGCCGCGCCCGTGCGTCGGTATCCCGAACAGGCCGCTGTCGAACTCAAGGCAGAACGACCGATCGAAGGGGCGAAGCCGCTTGCGTTTACGGGAGGGAACGTCTCCGCCGAAGAGGCCAAGTTCTTCTTCCATGCGAAGGAGGACGGGTTGTTTGTCTCGGGACTTCTGCCGGGGAGCGCGCTCAAGTTCCGGCACTACGCTGGAATCGGCAAAGATCTCGCCCCGATGCCCGCGAACGTGATCGTCCTCGACGCGAAGAACCGGCCCGTGTCGCTCTCCTTCACGTCGCCTGTCGTTCTGGGCGAGAAGGGATTCACCGCGCCCAAGACGTGGAAGGGCGAAGAGCCGTTTGCCTTCGATGCGCGTCTCGACGCGATGCAGAAGAAGGTGAATGCGTCTCTCGTTCCCGTCTATGTCCACCGCGAGGAGGAGAAGCGCAGTTCCGGTCGTTCGCGCTTTTCGATCCGGATTCGCGGGGAGGACGACGGCAAGGGACTTGACATCGACGTGGTGGGCTATGCCCTGCCGAACGGCGAGCTGCTGGTGCCGTTGAACCTCGACGCCTCGATGACCGCCGAGATCGACAAACTCGAGGCAGTGATGCCGGACGGCAAGCGGATGCCGCTTGAATACGTCGGCGCTTTTGACAAGTACGCGCTCGCGGTCGTCCGCTTCCCCGACGGCAAGCATCCGGCCGGCGTCGTGCCGATGAAGCTGTACAGCGGCAAGGTGGAAGACCTCATGCTCCGCAAGCTCTACACGCTGTCCGTACGGAGCATGGACGGCGTCCTTTCAGGCGAGCTTCTGCAGGAACGCGCCCTCAAGTTCGAGACAGTACGCGGCGGCGAGACGGTGCCGGATGTGCGACTCAACGCCCAGAATGGACGCCTCCCGTTCGCCGTTACCGAAGACGGGGAGTTCGTGATGGGGAAATGCAATCGGCGCACCGGGAAGGAATGGTCGCGCGATACGGTCGTCTCGTCCACGTCGCTCGCCACGCTGCTCGGGGACAGGAAGTTCAATCCCGAATACGCGATCCGCAAGGGCAAGGACCGCATTCGCGTCGCGTGGATCGGCGTGGAGACGCAGCCCATGACAGCGGACCTCGCGCGCGAGAAGAAGTCGGCCGGTTTCCTGAAGGCGTTCCGTACCGAGGGTGCGCTCGTGGGGCGCGTGTTCGCCGGATCGCCTGCCGAGAAGGCGGGGATTCGTCCGGGCGACGTGCTGCTCTATGCGCGGCGGGACGGCGAGAACGAGCGCATCGCGCTTGAGGCGTCGTCGCGGTTTGGCGGCAGTTTCGATCTTTCGGAGCTCATCGATCGGCTTGAAGGCAGTCGGCTGGAGATATTCGATGCGGACGACTTCGCGCCGTGGCCGGACGTCGAAAAGGGCGTGAACGAGGTGTTCACGCGTTTCGGTATCGGCACGACCGTGGAGGTGGGATACGTTTCGGACGGACAGAAGAAGGAGGTCAAGCTGACACTTGCGCAGACGCCTGTCCACTTCAGGAACGCGAAGCGCTTCAAGAGCAAGACGCTGGGAGCGGCGTTCGCCGACCTCACGTTCGAGGTGCGCGGGTTCTTCAAGCTTGAGGACGATGCGCCGGGCGTGGTGGTGAGCAAGGTCAAGCCTGGCGACCCGGCGGCCGTGGCGGGGCTGCGTCCGCTTGAGATCGTTACGCACGTGGACGACAAGCCCGTCGCCGACGTGAAGGCGCTGCGCGAGGCCGTCAACGGCAAGACGGAGTTCAACCTCTCCGTACGCCGCCTCGCGGCTACGCGCATTGTCCGTGTGAAGATGCAGTCCGACAACCGCGATTGACGCAAATCTCCGGTACCAATGATCGCGGTTACAACACACCCGTAAATTCGATTGACTGTGCCGGCATCTACTCCGGTGTCCTTGCGGACGGCGGAATGCGTTGCCGAAGAGGTTGGCGGCGTACTTCTCCTGACGACGGAAGACGGCAACACGTATTTGTTCGACATTGCCTGCGGCGCGCTCGGAGGGCACCCCACTTGCACGGACGGGGCGGATTTGCTATACTTCCAACGCTAGAACTTTCCAGCGCTCAAGACGAAGTTAAAGTGAGGACTGGAATTGTAGGTCTTTTTCTTCAATAACATGGCTTGCCATGGAAAGGTGCAACTATGAAGCGCAACAAGAAAACAAGCAAGTGCAGACTCATATTGGGTTTGCTTGCAATGACCGTGTCGATTCCGCTCTTTGCAGCGGAAGTGACGCCAGAGCAGGCGCAGACGGCTGCTGAAAACTGGATCAGGCTCAGTCCGAGGCGGATGGGGTCGACATTCCGCTCATGCACTGCCGATGAAATGGAGACGGTTCGCAATAGCTCTGGACGAGCGGCGTTCCACGTGATCAATTTTGAGGGGGGCGGATACGTGGTGACGTCTGGCGACACCCGTCTGTCCCCGATCGTTGCGTTTTCCACTTCAGGACGGTACAGCGGCAACAGAAACAGTCCCCTTTACGCGCTTTTGCGGGGTCAGGAGGATGTTGTGTCCGCCCTGAACGAATACGACGAAATGGAGTCAGCTGCCAACGTCAGCATCCAGGGCACCGGGCACCAGAACATGCCACGCCATCGAAACGTCGATGTCAGCCCGTTTGTCGATGCGGAGCTGGAGTGGGCTGCGCTTTTGTCTTCCAAGCCAGATGACGACGACGCGGGCGGCAGTTCCGGCGTCCAAGTTGCCAGAGAGTCCCAGGAGGCGATTTCAGACATACGCGTAAGCCCGCTGCTCAAGACCAAATGGGGGCAAAATGGCGCTTGGGATTATGACAGCAATTACATTCCACTGTACAATTTCTACAGTCCCGTCGAAGAATATCCGTGCGGATGCGTCGCCACCGCCGGCGCGCAGATCATGTACTACCACAGGGCGCCGAGCGGATCCATCGCACAGTTCTCGAACACGTGCTATGTCGATGGAAGCTCGGTGACGCTAAATTCCATCGCCGGGACATTCGACTGGAGCAACATGTTCCTGGAGTACGTCTGGTGGGAGGCGATATACCCCGACCCATTCCCGACCCCGCCCTCTCTCACCCAGCGGCAGGCCGTCAGCAAGCTGACTTATAACATCGGCGTCGCGATCGGGATGAACTACAATGGAGGGGGATCGAGCGGACAGGGCAACGTGTTCGTCTCCCAGCTCAAGTCCCGGTTCGGCTACAAGTCCGGGTCGTGGATTTGGTATGACATCGACACGGTCGACCGTCTGACTGACTACGAAGATCGGCGGGCCGATTTCAACAATGCGCTCTACGCAAGCCTCGATGCGAAGATGCCGGTGTTCCTGGCCGTCGTGGGCACTAGCGCGAATGGCAAACGTGCCGAGCATGCCGTCGTTGCCGATGGATACGGCTATATGTCCGGCTATGGCTATACTCATTTGAACGTGGGCTACGAGGGTGATTGCGACCTTTGGTACAAAATGGTCTATCCAGACGCTACGGTGGACATTGAGTTTACTGCATGCGTCTACAAAAGGTTCTCCGGCCTTGGTTTCAACATCCATCCAACGCTTGCAGGCGACATCCTCTCCGGCAGGGTGCTCAAATCTTCCGGTGCCCCCGCTGCCGGCGCCACGGTGACGCTCTACGATGGTTCGGGCAATGTCGTGAAGACCTCCGCCACCGACGCGAAGGGGCTCTACTCGATCAGGTTCACCGTGGCAGGCAACTTCAAGGTCAAGGCGGTGTCTGGAAGCCTCGAATCGTCCACCGTTCCGGTAAGCCTGTCACGCACCGTAACCTTGGATCAGGGCCTTGAATTCGAAAGAGGCGGCAGAACGGGGAACAAATGGGGCGTCAATCTGACGCTGGACGGTACGTCTACGCCTACACCTACCCCTACACCTACACCTGGGCCTACGAGCACCGTGACGTTCGGCAAGAACGGCGGCACGGGCGGCGACAACTACGTGACGGCCACGTACGGCGCGGCGATGCCGACCCCGCGCACCGCGCCCACGCTCTCCGGCTGGACGTTCGCGGGCTACTGGGACACGCTCGCTCTCGATGAAAAGGGAAACCCGAAGGGCAAGCAGTACTATGACGCGAACATGAAGAGTGTCCGTGTCTGGGACAAGAACGGCGCGGTAACGCTGTGGGCGAAGTGGACGAACAAGGTGACATTCGGCAAGAACGGCGGTACGGGCGGCGACAGCTACGTGACCTGCACGAGGGGCCAGCCGATGCCGAAGCGCACGATGCCGACGAAGTCCGGCTACGTGTTCGACGGCTACTGGACCTCCATCGGCGCGGGCGGGGTCAAGTACTACAACGCCGACGGCACGAGCGCGCACACCTGGGACAAGTCGGGGAGCGTCACGCTCTGGGCGAAGTGGGTGAAGCCCGTCGCCTGCAGGGTGACGTTCGGCAAGAACGGCGGCGCGGGCGGCGACAACTACGTGACTGCGACGACTGGCAAGGCGATGCCGACGCCGCGTACGGCCCCTAAGCGCACGGGCTGGACGTTTGGCGGCTATTGGGACACTCTTGCCTGCGACGCGAAGGGCAATCCGCTCGGCAAGCAGTACTACGACTCGGGCATGAAGAGCGTCCGTGCCTGGGACAGAACATCCGACGTGACTCTCTGGGCGAAGTGGACCGTGCGCGTGAAGCTCGGCAAGAACGGCGGCACGGGCGGCGATGACTACGCGACCGTCATCTTCAACCAGCCGTTCCCGAAGAGGACGATGCCGACGAAGTCGGGATATGCCTTCGGCGGGTACTGGGTGTCGGCGGGCAGCCGCACGGGCCAGTGCTACAACGCGGACGGCACGGGTACCTCCTCGATGAAGTGGACGACCGGCGGCACGCCGACGATCTGGGCGCTTTGGACGAAATAAGTTGACGGGAACCTTCGATGGTCCTAATATCCCCTACCGTTGTCGCAGGTCTTGCGCTGGTTGCAGCTTTATGCTGCTCCACGGCCAGAGCTGCGACATTCGGTCTGGATTATCGGGTTTCCGTCAAGAAGCCGGCCTTGCGCATGAGCGCGAGAGCCGTTGCGACATCACCCCTTGGGGAGCATTCGGACGAAGGCATCTTGCGTTTGACCGAGATTCCGACGGACGAAGCTCCCAAGGCACCGGCCGGCCTTGCGGTCGGCGACACGCTTGACGTGGCCCTCTTCGACGGCTGCAAGGTCAAGCTTACGCTCCTTGAGCAGACGCCGTCCGTGAACGGAGGCGATTCGTTTCTGGCGACTGCGGACGGCTACGACGGAATGTTCGTGGCTGCCGTAGTTTGCCTGGACGGGCGCATCCATATCGACATCCAGGACTTCCTTTCCGGGAGGGTTTACTCGGTCCTGTCTTCATCGGAGCAGACAGTCGTCATGGAAGTCGATTCGCGTAGTCTTCCCTGTGGATGCGGCAAAGCGCCTGAAGCGCCGCGGAAAACCGCGCCGCCCGGGACGCCGCCTGTCTCGCGCATGGAAAAGGCGTCTCGTGCCGACATGTCAATGAAGGCAGGTCCCGCGTTTGTCGACATCCTCGTCGTATATGACGCACTTGCAGCCGAATGGGCGAAAAAACGAGGCGGAGGCGTCAATGCCTTTGCCGAGGTACAGGTGCAGAAGATGAACGCGGCGCTGGCCAATACGGAGCTTGACCGGAACTTCAGGTTTCGGCTCGTGGGCACATACGAAGTTGGTGGGAGCGCGGGCGGTAGCATCGGCAGTGCGCTTGAAGCGGCGCAAAGCGGAAACTTCGAGTTCAACGGGGTCAGTTGGAACGGCGTCCACGTGAAACGTGACGAGACGGGTGCGGACATCGTCTGCGTGCTGGTCGACAATGGTATGTCTTACGGAACGACAGGGATTGGGTTCTCTCTTTACCAGGACAGCTGGGGATTCTCCGAATACGCATACAGCTCGTGTCTCATCCGTGCCGTTGCCAACGGATTTACGATGATGCATGAAGTCGGGCACAACATGGGCGCGGGGCATCCAACCGCCATGTCCGACGTGGACAACTGCGGCCCCCAGTACTTCGGTTATTCGTCCGGCTATTACTTCACCGGCGACGACGGCGAGGCCTACCATACGATCATGGGCTACTCGTCGGACGGCTATGGGAACTACTATTCGCCAGCCCCGTTCTTCTCGTCGCCAAACTACACGTTCATGTCCGTTCCCGTCGGCGACTCCAGCCACGACAACTCCTTGACGCTACAGCAGACATTCCTGGAGACTTCCCTTTACCGTGAGGAGAAGAACTTCTTCAAGGTGACGTTCGGCAAGAACGGCGGGACGGGCGGCGACGACTACGTGACGGCGGCATACGGCGCGGCGATGCCGGTTCCACGCGCCGCGCCCACGCTCTCCGGCTGGACGTTCGGCGGCTACTGGGATACGCTCGCCCTCGACGAGAAAGGCAACCCCAAGGGCAAACAGTACTACGACGCGAACATGAAGAGCGTGCGGAACTGGGACAAGAAGAGTGCCGCCACTCTCTGGGCGAAGTGGACGAACAAGGTGACGTTCGGCAAGAACGGCGGCACCGGCGGCGACAACTTCGTCACAGTCTCCAAGGGCCAGCCGATGCCGATGCCCCGTACGCCCCCCACGCGCGCGGGCTGGACGTTCGGCGGCTACTGGGACACTGTCGTAACGGACGCGAATGGCAACCCGCTCGGCAAGCAGTATTACGACGCGAGCATGAAGAGCGTCCGTGCCTGGGACAAGACTTCGGCCGCGACGCTGTGGGCGAAGTGGACGGTGCGCGTGAAGCTTGGGAAGAACGGCGGCACGGGCGGCGATGACTACGTGACGGTCACCTACAACCAGCCGTTCCCCAAGAGGACGATGCCCAAACTCACGGGCTACGCCTTCGGCGGTTACTTTGTGTCGGCGTCCAGCAAGACGGGCCAGTGCTACAACGCTGATGGCACGGGAACCGCCTCGATGAAGTGGGCGACCGGCGGCACGCCGACGATCTGGGCGCTCTGGACGAAGACCTCGGCTTGCGTGGAGCTTCCACCGTCCAAGGTTGAGCGGTCTGTCACCGCGCCGAGCGCATCTGCCGCTTCTGGACCGCAAAGGAACGAAAAATGAGCAGATTAGTAAAATTGGTGTGTTTGCTGGTGGCGATGGTTCCCGTGCTTGCTGTGCATGGGGCTGCGCCGATTTTATTAAAGACGGGTACGATATTGCCTGAAGAGGAAAGCAGTTTGCTGTCGACGCAGGTCAAGGTGCCATCTCAACAGTTGCAGAAGGTGTCCGATCAAGGATTGTATATCATCCAGCATGACGGCGTGATAACGCCTGATTGGCGTGAGAAGATCGAAAAGGCGGGCGCGATTATCCGCGGGTATATCCCGGAGAACGCCTATCTTATCGAGGCAAGCAAGGAAAGTTACTCAACAATCATCAGCTCGGTGGAGCACTCGTACTTGGGCGACTATGCACCGGAGTATAGGTACGAGGCGGCGGAACTTGTGGCGGCGCCGCAGACGAAAAGCACTGCTGCTGAGGACGAGGTTTTAACATCGTCAGGCGAGTCTGTGGAAGCGGTGTCTGACTATGACATCCTGCTGTTTGATGCCGACAAGCGATCGGAAGTTTCAACAAGAGTCGCAAAACTTCATGCCTGTTCTGTGGTTTCATCTGACGGGAAGGTGATTCGCGCCAAGTTGACGGTTGCCGCCATACGCGAGATTGCCTCTTGGGTTGAAATAGAGTATATTGAGCCATATCATGAATTAACGTTGCACAACAATGTCGCCGTGCAGGCTCCGCGCATGAATATTGAGACAGTTTGGCCAGATGGCTCAACTGGACTTGGTTTGACAGGAGAGGGTCAGGTGGTTGCCGTTGCAGATACTGGATTGGATACAGGAAATAAAAGCACGTTACATGAAGATGTGAAAGGACGCGTGTTACGGTGCCATTCAATTGGGCGGCTAGATAGCGGTGACTGGAGTGACCCTGACGGGCATGGAACACATGTTGTTGGTAGTGTACTTGGAAACGGCACGAAGTCAGGCGGTTCAATTAAGGGTGGAGCCTATAAGGCATCCCTTATATTGCAATCGCTGATTAATGAAAAGGGAAAGCTCTCGAATTATGCTGATTTGAATAATCTCTTTCAGGAGGCGTATGATGATGAGGCAGGGACTTCTGGTGCCCGTATCCATTCCAATAGTTATGGGAGCTCGCAATATGGAGCTTACACACAGCGCAGTCGAAATGTTGATGAATTTATGTTCTCGCACCCAGACATGCTAATCCTGTTCTCGGCTGGGAATGATGGCATTGATAGCGATGGAGATGGCGTTATTGACTTTGATTCTATCGGAGTCCCAGCAAGTGCAAAGAACTGTGTGACGGTCGGTGCATCTGAGAACTATAGGACGACGGGTAATTATCATGGAATCACATGGGGGAGGGCTTGGCCAGAAGACTTCCCCGCGACACCCATTTCTGATGATGATTGGGTTAGACCTTATGATGGGACGCATCAAGGAATCGTCGCATTCTCATCGCGTGGCCCTTGCGATGATGGACGCATCAAGCCGGACATTGTGGCGCCTGGTTCAGGAATCCTTTCCTTGTTGTCATCTCTGTCTAAGAAACCATCGACAAGTTCGGCATATTATTACAATGATTACTATCGATACATGCAAGGGACCAGTCAGGCGTGTCCGCTTGTTGCCGGCAGTGCGGCGCTTGTGCGGCAATGGCTGGTTGAGAAAGAGGGAATTGCCAATCCAGACGGGGCCACCGTAAAAGCGGTGCTCCTTGCGGGAGCGAAGAGTCTGACTCCCGGACAGTATGGTACTGATTCGTATCGTGAGATACCGGCGTCGTATCCGAATAATGTCGAGGGCTGGGGGCAGGTCGATCTCGGCAATTCGGTACAGAATGCGAAAGGTCTGCTGGTCTATAACGCACAAGTCATTGAGCATGGAGAGACGCAGACGTTCACAGTCAGGGCAACGGCTGGCAGTCAGTTGAATATTGTCATGGCCTATACAGACGCCCCCGCTTCTTTGTCTGCAGCCAAGCAGCTGGTCAATGACTTGGATTTGCTTGTGACATCGCCTTCGGGGACCGCATACTATCCGAATTCTCGTACGTCCGCTGATAGGGTCAACAATGTGGAGGGTGTCAGAATCCCAAGCGGGAGTGTTGAGTCAGGCACGTACACGATAACAGTTAAGGCGTACAACATTGCCCAGGGGATGTCTTCCTCTTTTACAGGAGGGAAATCAAATGCCCAACGCTATTCGCTTGTCGTGAACGGTGCTGACAAGATTACCAGTTATATGGTGACGTTCAATGCGAACGGTGGTACGGTGTCGCCGACCTCGCGGACGGTTTCAGGAGGTTCTGCGGTTGGGGATTTGCCATCGCCGACTCGGAGCAACTACACTTTTGATGGCTGGTTCACGGCATCTTCCGGTGGCACAAGGGTTTATTCGACGACAGTCGTGTCGGGAAATGTAACCTACTATGCTCATTGGACGCCGGTTGTGACATATTGCACGGTGACGTTCAACGCGAACGGTGGCGCGGTGTCGCCGTCGACACGGTCCGTCGCCAGCGGAACGGCCGTCGGGGATTTGCCTACGCCGACTCGGAGCAACCATACCTTTGATGGTTGGTACACGGCGGCAAGCGGTGGTACGCAGATAACAGCCTCTACGGTTGTGTCGGCAAGCGTGACCTACTATGCGCATTGGACGGAGATCCCGGATAATTACACCGTGACGTTCAATCCCAATGGCGGCACGGTTTCGCCGACTTCGCGAATAGTCGCAGACGGGTCTGCTGTTGGGACATTACCAGTTCCGACGCGAAGCGGGTATATGTTTGCGGGGTGGTGGACGTCATCGACCGGTGGAGCAAAGGTCGATTCAGGAACCATTGTCACGGGCAATGTGACGTTCTATGCACATTGGACGACAAGCCCGTTTGCTTTTGGCGGTGATGCGCAATGGATCTTGCAGGGGGATGGAAGTTACAGGAGTGGGTCAATTGACGACAACGGAACGTCGTGGATGGAGGCCACTGTTACTGGTGCCGGAACGGTGTCCTTCAAGTGGAGGGTGTCAAGTGAAGTGTGGGACAAATTGGAGTTTACCATCGATGGCGTGACGAAAGCCACCATCAGAGGCACAAATACGCTGGCGTGGACGGAGAAGTCCTATTCTGTTTCTGGATCAGGAACGCATACGTTCCGCTGGACTTACAGTAAAGATGTCAGCCTAAGTTATGGGAGCGATTGCGGCTGGGTGACTGATTATCAATGGACGGGATCGTCTTCGTATACGGTGACCTTCAATTCGAATGGCGGCATGGTGTCCGAAACGTCGCGGTCGGTGCAGAAGGATACGGTTGTAGGGCAGCTTCCTGTGGCGACTCGAAACGGATACACCTTCAATGGATGGTGGACGGCATCAAGCGGTGGGACGCAGATAACCCCTACAACCGTTGTGACGGCGAATGCAACGTATTATGCGCACTGGATCTCGGCTTCTTTTACGCTAGGCGGTGACGCGAACTGGTCGCAGCAAACGGACGGCAGTTGGAGAAGTGGAGTGATTACAGACAGCCAGTCAACATGGATGGAAACCACTGTGTCAGGGGAAGTGGCGGTCTCGTTTCAGTGGAAAGTGTCGAGCGAAGCAACTTTTGACAAATTGAGTTTCTATGTGGATGGCCAGCTGGAGGAATTTATCAGCGGCACCGCTGATTGGAGACAGAAATATGTAATAGTCACGGGCATTGGAACACACACGCTTCGCTGGACATACAGCAAAGACGGTTCTGTAAGTAGGGGCGAAGACTGCGCTTGGATAAAAGACTATCAATGGGGAGTGGATACTGGTCCGGAGTGGACGATTGTCAATGGCGTTCTAGTCGGGGTAGAACTTCGAGGCCATACCTCGGTGACGATTCCTTCAACTGTGACGTCCATTGGAAGCAACATGTTTGAGAATTGCAGCGGGCTTGTCTCGGTTACTATACCGGACAGCGTAAAAGACATAGGAGAACGAGCGTTTTTCCAATGTGGTTTGACAAGCGTGATAATCCCCAACAGTGTCACGAATATTGGAGGTTTGGCTTTTCAGTGGTGCCAGAGTCTCACGAATGTGGTCATAGGTTCTGGGGTGAAGCAGATCGGGCGACAGGGTTTTTACGATTGCGACTATCTGGAACGTATAGAGTTCAAAGGCAACGCTCCGATTTGTGGCGCTTATGCATTTTACGGTGAAGGGTTCTGGGTCGATGGCGGTACGGTTGTTTATGTTCCACGTGAATCTACGGGCTGGGGCGTTGACATTCCCGGAACCTGGCGCGACCTCAAGATTCAGTATTCTGATTCTGTGACGCCTTCAACGCTTCCCGATCTTTATCCGTACACGCCGACAGGATGGAGCGGGCCGTTGGTGCTTTCCTCGTCATCGCAAAACGCTACAACTTCTGTTGCGACCTCTTTTTCGCCGAACGATTTAATCTACGTCAGTTTGGCCGTTACAAATTCGGGTGCGGCATTCGCGAATGATTTCAACTGGGCTTTGTACGTCGATGAGTCGTTAAGGGAGACAGGTGCGAACTGGGGGCAGGGGCTTTCATCAAACGGCTCATCTCGTTGGACTGCAATATCTATTGGACCTCTTTCGGTTGGCGCACATACTATCAAGGTTGTTTATGATTACACTGGACTTGTAACGGAGTCGAATGAAAGCAACAATATCGTGACGAAGTCCGTTATGGTATCAGGAACAGTCTCGCATCCGTCCAACGATGATTTCGAAAATGCGACAGTCATCAGTGGCGTGTCGGGATCGGCGCTGGGATCGAATATTAACGCCACATATCAATCGGGTGAACCGTTGACAGCCGTTGGGGCTAGTGCCACGAATACAATTTGGTGGGCATGGACTGCGCCCGCTTCTGGTTCCGTTCAGTTCAATACCGTTGGTTCTGAAGTGTATGACACTGTTATGGGGATCTACACGGGGACTTCCGTCTCAACGTTGACTAAGGTTGCCGCCAATGACAATTGTTGGGAATCGGGAAGCTATTATCAAAGTTCCAATTCCTTTACAGTTGTGTCCGGTACGAGGTACTACATCGCCGCTTCCGGAGGCAACTACTGTTATCAGGGTGGAATACAGTTGAACTGGAGCATGCCGAATATGCCATCACCTGCCTATACGGTGACGTTCGGGAAGAACGGCGGCACGGGAGGCGACGACTACGTGACTGCGACATACGGGAAGCCGATGCCGACCCCACGCACCGCGCCGACGCTCGCTGGCTGGACGTTCGGCGGCTACTGGGATACGCTCGCGCTGGACGAAAAGGGCAATCCCAAGGGCAAGCAGTACTACGACGCGAGCATGAAGAGCGTGCGGAACTGGGACAAAAAGAGCACCGCGACGCTCTGGGCGAAGTGGACGAACAAGGTGACGTTCGGCAAGAACGGCGGCACCGGCGGCGACAACTACGTGACCTGCACGAAGGGCCAGCCGATGCCGAAGCGCTCGATGCCGACGAAGTCGGGCTACGTGTTCGACGGCTACTGGACCACCACTGGCGCGGGTGGCGTCAAGTACTACAACGCGGACGGTACGAGCGCGCACGTCTGGGACAGGGGCGGAAACGTCACGCTCTGGGCGAAGTGGGTGGTGCCCGTAGCGTGCAAGGTGACTCTCGGCAAGAACGGTGGTACGGGCGGCGACAATTACGTGACTGCGACGACGGGGAAGGCGATGCCGACGCCGCGGACCGCCCCCAAGCGCGCGGGCTGGACGTTCGGCGGCTACTGGGACACGCTCGCCTGCGACGCGAAGGGAAACCCGCTCGGCAAGCAGTACTACGACGCGAGCATGAAGAGCGTCCGCGCCTGGGACAAGACATCCGCTATGACGCTCTGGGCGAAATGGACGGTCCGCGTGAAGCTCGGGAAGAACGGCGGCACGGGCGGCGACGACTACGTGACTGTCATCTTCAATCAGCCGTTCCCGACGCGTACGATGCCGACGAAGTCGGGCTACGCCTTCGGCGGCTACTTTGTGTCGGCTTCTGCAAAGACCGGCCAGTGCTACAACGCAGACGGCACGGGTACCTCCTCGATGAAGTGGACGACTGGCGGCACGCCGACAATCTGGGCGCTCTGGACGAAAACCTTGGCTTGTGTGGAGCTTCCGCCCGCTGTCGCACGTCGCGCAGCCACGGTCGCGGTTGCCGCGCCTGAGACTGCGTCGCAATTCGCGATTCCCGCCGGCATCTATTCCGGCGTCCTTGCGGACGGCACCGGTGCGTTCTGGCTCGTTCTCGACGAGGCGGAGAAAGACGCGCCGCGTACGGCGTTCCTCTACGTCGCCTCGGAAGACGGCGTGTCCACGGCGGAATGCACCGCCGAAGAGGCAGGCGGCGCACTCATGCTGACGACCGAGGCTGGAGAGGTTTATGTCTTCGATCCAGTAGCGTGTACGCTCGTCGGCATCTAGTTCTCGTCTGAGATGTGTCCCCGAGCGGGAAGGACAGCAAGCCAAGATGGCGGTTCCGGACAAAGATGACGAATGGGGTGTCAGAAGTGGTGTCTCCATGTGCCTATATGAAGTGGAACTCGTTTTGCAGAAAGGCGGTCGGCCATGAAAATTACGTTACAGAAAAGATTGATCCTTGCTCTCGGCGGCATGCTGTTGTTTGTTGGTGCGGCAGATGCGGCAGGCCTTGTAAGGCCTGCCTGGTCGGCACCTGTCAAGCCTGCGTGGACGAAACCTATCGCGCCTGCCTGGCAGCCAGCCACAAAACCCGCACCGCCTTCCCCGCCTCCGCGTCGTCACGCCCGTTGTCGTCCGCCACATCCCGCGCCGCCTCCACCCCTCTACACCGATATGCACCTGGAGGCGCCACAGCCCGCGCCACAGCCGGTTGGCGTGCAGCCATCGCAGCCACCGGCGCCTTTGACGATTCACTACGATTTACGACGGGATGCACGGGGGCTTTAGATCTTCCAGCCGCCGATGCCTAGAGTGCGGCAGATTTCCGAGACTAGGATCGTCAGCACTAGAAGCGGCGCGATGAACTTGACCATCACCGCGTAGAACGTCTTGAAGCCGACGGCGCTGCCGTCGCGTCGGCATTCCGCGAGGATGCGCTTCGGACGCAGTACCCATCCCGCGAACACGCAGATGAATGCTGCGACGATCGGCGTGAGGACGTTCATCGAGTTGTCGAAGAAGTCGAGCGCGGGGAGTCCGAACGGCTTGAAGTCCTTCCAGCGTCCGTAGCCGAACGCGGAGAGTGAGCCGATTGCAATGGACCAGGTGCATACCGCCGCGACCGACGTGTTCCGTTTCACGTGCAGATAGTCGCACACGGCCGCCACGCACGCCTCGGTCATCGAGATCGCGCTCGTGAACGCGGCGAACAGGACGAGCGTGAAGAACGCAAGGCCGATCCACGCGCCCGTCGCGCCGAACTCCGCGAACACCTTCGGGAGTGTGACGAACATCAGTCCCGGACCGGCGTCGATGGTGGTACGTCCCGCGCCCGACTTCGCCGCGAACATCACGACGACCGGGATGATCATGAAGCCGGAGAGGACGGCCACGAAGGTGTCAGCCGCCACGATCCGCACCGCCGCCTTCGGTACGGAGTCCTGCCGCCGCATGTAGCTTCCGTAGGTGATCATGATCCCCATCGCGAGCGAGAGCGAATAGAACATCTGGCCCATCGCGCCGAGCACCACCTTGCCGATGTTGTCGCACGACGAGAAGTCCGGCACGAGGTAGAACTTGATGCCCTCGCCCGCGCCCGGGAGGCATCCGACGTACACCGCGAGGCCGACGGCCATCAGGAGCAGCAGCGGCATCATCACGATGTTCGACTTCTCGATTCCGTTCTTCACGCCCATAACGATCACCGCGCACGTCACGACGGTGAACACCGTCATGCAGACGAACGGGTCCCACGGCGCGGCTACGAAAGAATCGAAGAACGTCTGCGGGTTCTCGATGGCCGAGCCGCCGCCCGCGACGAGCTTGACGTAGGCGACGAAGTACTTGACGACCCATCCGCCGATGACGTTGTAGTAGGGGAGGATGAAGAGGGGGACGACGGTGGCGAGGACGCCGAGGAAGTTCCACTTCGGGTGTCCGAGCTTGTTGAACGCGGTGAGCTGGCTCTGCCGCGAGTAGCGTCCGATCGCGATCTCCGTCACCAGCAGGGTGAAGCCAAGGGTGAGGGAGAGGGCGATGTAGACGGCGATGAACACGCCGCCGCCGTACTTCGCCGCCAGGTACGGGAAGCGCCAGAGATTGCCGAGGCCGATGGCCGACGCGGCGGCCGCCAGCACGAACGCCAACTGACCCGACCAGCTTGATCTGTTCTGTTTGTTCATGTTGCTCATTTTGGAAGGCAAGCAGTATAGCATGAGCGGGGATGGAAAAGCAAGAGGGAAAGATTTGCTCGGAATATGCAAACACGGCAATGCGCAAAGGGTGAAAATGTGCTATACTTCCCGCCACGAGAAAGTGTATGCGGTGTTTCCAACGAAAGACATGCGAGGAGATCTAGCGATGGACCAGCTGAGACTCAACGGCATAGAGGTCGAATGCATCATCGGGGACCTGCCCGAGGAACGCGAAAACGAGCAGCGTCTGCTCGTTGACGTTGCGCTTGACATTGACCTCGAGGACGCGGCGGATTCAGATCGCCTTGACGACACTGTGGACTACGCGCTCCTGGTGGGCAACATCCGCGAGGCGCTGGAGGACGCGCGGTGCCGTCTCCTGGAACGCGCCGCCGGCGTGGTGGCGGACGTGTGTCTCGCAGATCCTCGCGTGGAGAGCGTGACCGTTGGCGTGCGCAAGTTCGGCAGCGTGCCCGGACTGGGCAGCGCGGAAGTCAGGGTTACGAGGAAGTGATTCTTCGGCCCGCCGCAGTTCATTTTTCCAGCAGAGCGCGGAAGCGTCGGTTGGACTCCGCCTCTACCTGCGCGAAGAGCGAGGTGCCGTGGCTATCCATCGCCACCACGCAGCGGAAGTCCTTCACCTCAAACTCCCAGCACGCCTCGGCGGCGCCGAATTCCTCGAGGAAGTAGACGTTCGTCACGCGCGTGATGGCGTGGGCGGTGACGGCAGCCGCGCCTCCGACGGCCTGCAGGTAGACCGCGCCACACTTCGCGCAGGCGTCAAGCGTGCGCGCGTCCATCCCGCCCTTGCCGATGATGAGGCGCACGCCCGTCTGTTCGATGAACGCGGGTTCGTAGGGGTTTTCGCGAACGGACGTCGTGGGGCCGCCGGCGACGACGCGCCAGGAGCCGTCGGGGTTCTTCACCACGACGGGGCCGCAGTGGAAGAGCGCGCCGTCACGGAAGTCGCAAGGTAGTTTGCCACCGTCGGCAAAGAACTTGTGGAAGCGGTCGCGTCCCGTGCGGATCAGTCCGTTCACGCTCACGGCGTCGCCCGCCTTGAGCGCACGCACATCCGCTTCCGAGAAAGGATAGTTCAACTTAATCATTTTTAGGTTCACTTCTTAATTAAGGGACTTAAAAATTTTAGCCACAAAGATCACAAAGAACACAAAGAATAATGATGGCCGTGTAGAACATGTAGAACGTGTAGAATTTTTATTTGCGATTTGTGAACAAGTTCTCTTTGTGACCTTTGTGCTCTTTGTGGCGAGAAAATTGACGTCTCAGAATGTCATTCCCATACGATTTCGCGGCGGCGGGCGGCCCAGCAGAGATAGGCCACGGTCACGAAGAAGCTCGCGGGAACGCGCGGACGCGCACCGATCTTGACGGCGAGGAGCGTCGTCTTGCCGCCAAGTCCCATCGGGCCGATGCCAAGCGAGTTGGCCTCGCAGAGGATGCGGCGCTCAAGTTTGGCGAGCGCGGGCACGGGATTCGTATCAGCCAAATTGCGCAGCAGCTGGTGCTTTGCTTCCTCGAAACCGGCTGCACGGTCGCCGCCGATGCACACGCCGAGGATGCCGGGCGCGCAGCCGTAGCCCTGCGCGTGCTGGACGGCCGCGAGCACGGCGCGCCGCACGCCCTCGAGGTCACGTCCTGCACCAAGTGAGGCGTCGGGCAGGGAGAACTGCATGGACATGTTCTCGCTTCCGCCGCCTTTCATGATGAGGCGTACCTTCGATTCCGAGTCGAGCGTGTAGTGAATCACGGGCGCACCGGGGCATACATTTGAATCGATGGATTTTCCTGTCACGGCGTCGTTCGTGTTGCGGCGCAACCAGCCCTTTTCGGTGGCGGCCGCGACGGCGGCGGCGATGCGTTCTGGCGTGACGGTGCGGCGGAGGTTTTCCGAGACGAAGAACGTGAGCGTGCCCGTATCCTGGCAAACGGGCGTGCCGGCGGTGCGGGCGAGCGCGACGTTCTTGAGGATCGTCTCCAGCACGAGGCGCACGGATGAGCCTTTCGCCTCGCGGCGCAGGGCCGCGCGTAGGGCCTTTTCCGCGTCGTCCGGCAGCGAACTCGACGTCTCGTGGATCAACTCCGCGAGTCTGGTTACGGTCTTTGTCATTTCCCCAATTCCGCGGAACGGTCGGAGGCGGCCTTAAGGGTGGCTGCGACGACGGACGCAAAGTCGCTTGCGCGCAGCACGTCCATGCCGGCCGCAGTCGTGCCGCCTGGCGTGGCCACGCCGGAGATGAAAGTTTCGAGATCTGCGCCGGACTGACGCAGGTAGGCGGCCGTGCCGAGCATTGTCTGCTCCGCGAGGAGGCGCGCGGCGTCTTTCGGTAGGCCGAGCTTCACGCCGCCTGCCGCCATTGCCTGTTCCATGAACGCGAAGAATGCGGGACCGCTGCCGGAGAGGGCAGTGACGGCGTCGAAGCACTTTTCGGGAAGAACGACGGTGCGTCCTGCGCCGTTCAGAATCTTCGCGACACGCTTGACGTCGGCGGGCGTCGCGTTCTTTGCGGGACAAATCGCGCACATGCCCTCGCGTGCGCGGAGGGCGAGGTTCGGCATCACGCGCACGAGGCGCACACCCGTGCCGAGCAGCTTGCGGAGCGTGGAGAGCGACTTGCCGGCTGCGATGGAGATGACGAGTGTCTTCGCCGTAAGGAGCGGTTTCACGTCCGCGGCGAGGGCGGCGAGGTCCTGCGGACGCACCGCGAGGAAGATCACGCGCGCAGCGCGCGCGACGTCCTTTGCATCAGGCGTGGTGCGCACGTGGTAGCGTTTCGCGAGTTCCTGCGCGCGTGCGGGAATCTTCTCCGCCATCAGGACGGTTTGCGGGTCGAAGCCCTTCTGGCACGCGGCGGCCGCGAGGATGCCCTCGGCCATCTTGCCGGCGCCGAAAAATCCAAGTGATGTTTTCATGGCGCACATTATATCATATTTGCTCGGGGCATTGCACAGACGGGGCAGAAAATGGTAAAATATTAAACATGTTTTCAAGCAAGTTCAGAATTTGCGACGTTTTCGGGATACCCGTGTACCTCGATATGTCGCTTGTTGTCCTGCTCGTGTTGTTCGTGCTGGACTTCGGGTCCTTCTCTTTCGGTCTTGCGTGCGCGCTTGTGCTCGCGGTGTCGATCACGCTGCACGAACTCGGCCACGCGCTCACGGCGCGTGCGTTCGGCTACCAGACGCGCGACATCACGCTGTCACTTCTCGGCGGGTGTGCGTCATTGATTGGCATGCCGCGAAAGGCGTATCAGGAATTTCTTACGGCTCTCGCCGGGCCGGCCGTGTCGTTCATTCTGTCCGGCATCGGCTGGGTGTCGGCGCGGTACCTGCCCATAGAGAACGAGTGGCTGTGGAACGTGCTCGCGTACGTCTTCTGGATGAACCTCATCCTCGGCGCCTTCAACCTGCTGCCGGGGTTTCCGATGGACGGCGGGCGCATCTTCCGCAGCGTGGCGCGGATATTCACGACGCGCGCGAAGGCGACGTACGCGGCGATGATCGTGGGGCGCGGCTTCGCGATCCTGCTCGCGCTGCGTGGACTGCACTCAATCTTCACGCGTGGCCCTTGGGGCTTTATCTCCATTCTCATCGCGTGGATGATCTGGCGCGAGGGCTGGCGGGAGTACGTGCAGGCAGTGCAGGAGGAGCGCTGGGGAAGTCCGTGGGAATTTTCCGCGCGCGTGTCGCCGCCGCCGTATTCGGATGATGACGACGATGACGAAGTGGAAGTGCGGAGGAGGCGATGATTGATTGTTCACAAATGTCAATTGGCACAATTGTTCACAAATCACAAATGGCAAATATTTGTATTTGTGGCATTTATGCCATTTGTGAACAATTGGGATTTGTGAACAATTGAAAGAAAGGAAGCTTATGGATGTCGTTGAAACGCTGAAGAAGGCCGGGGTGGTTCCGGTGATCGTGATCGAGGACGAGGCGAAGGCCGTGCCGCTCGCCCGCGCGTTAGTGAAGGGCGGACTGCCGGTTCTCGAGGTGACGTTCCGCACGAAGGCCGCTGCGGGGGCGATCGCCAAGATCAAGGCCGAGGTGCCGGAAGCCGTGGTGGGCGCAGGCACGTTGCTAACGCCGGAGCAGGTGCGCGCCGCCGTGGCGGCGGGCGCCGCGTTCGGCGTGGCGCCGGGTTTCGACCCCGTGGTGGTGGCTACCGCAA
>CADCOC010000011.1 GCA_902802945.1 uncultured bacterium
CATTTCAAAGGAGTCTGGCATCCGCGTGCGCTTCCTCGGCAGCGGAGCCGCCGGATGGAGACCGGAATGGGCCAAAAACCCGCATGCGCGCCGGCAGTCGAGCGTGCTGATCGAAAACAAGGTCCTCATAGATTTCACGATGTGCTCGTTCGACAAGCTGCCGGAGGGATGCCATCCCGAGGTGCTTTTCCAGACGCATTCCCACGGCGACCACTACAACCCCAGGGCGGCGGTCAAGAGCGGCGTGAGGCGCATGTACGTGCAGGAGACTTGGGCCGACGCGGCGCGCGAGGAGGTGGGCAAGGCGGCGGCGAAGCTTGGCCTGCCCGCGCCGGAGGTCATCGGACTTCCCTTCGGCAAGCCGGTGGTGGAGTGCGGCATGAGGTTCACGGGCGTGCCGGCGAACCACAGCACGTCCCGCGTCACCAATGGCGTACTGGAGCGCACGTCCGTCTATCTCGTGGAGAAGGGCACCTCGCGTCTTCTGTACGCCACGGACACCGGCGGCTTGATGGGCGACGCCGCGCGGATGATCGGCATAGACCCGCACATCACCGCAGGCGCCAGGGCTTTCGTCCATAAGCCGCAGGCACTCACCGCGTTCATCATGGAGGCGACGGACGGGGACAGCGACGAGGACTTCCGTCTGTTCGTGCACTCCAGCGTACAGACAGTCTCGCGCATCGTGAACATGCTGATCAAGTACGGACGCCTTGCCCTTCCGTCCGGACAGCACGCCTACATCACGCATCTTGGTCTCAAGTACCGCGACTGGCCATCTGAGAAGATTGAGAAGGAGCTTCCCGATACGCTCCGCGCCGCATACGACGGTCTTGAGGTGGTGCTTGGGTAGGGACTATTCCGGCGGCTCAAAGGAAGTCTGAGAAACAGGAAGAAGAATGAAGCAGCGAAAGAATAGCTTCAAGCGCCTCCTGAGGCGTCCGTTCGAGTGGCTGGGCATCGGCCTTGGCTGGCTCGTGTTCGCGCACGTCTCGCACCGCATGCTCTTCCGCATCTGCGACTTCATCGCCGCCATTGGCTACCGCTTCGACCGCAAGGGCCGTGAGCTCTCGCGCGAGAACCTGCGCCTCGTCGTGGGCGAGGAACATCTTACGCCGCGTCGCGAGGAGCTGATCCTGAAGCGCAGCTACCGCAACATGGTGCGCACGCTCGGACATGTTTTCTGGACGAGCCGCAACGCGCGTGCGCGCGCCGCCGCCACGGGCGAGTTCACGCCGAAGTGCGTGGAGTTCCTTGCGGCGAACAAGCCCGCCATCACGGTCAGCTGCCACATGGGCTGCTGGGAACTTCTCTCGCAGCTTGTATTCCTCCAGGGACGGAAGATCGTGAGCGTGGCGAAGGACATCGGCACGCCGGGCATGACCGAGCTGCTGATGAAGTCGCGCCGTTCGCTCGGGCAGACCATCGTGCGCGCGGAAGGCGCGCTCCATCCGCTTCTGCAGGGATTGCAGGAGGGCGCGGACGTGGGGCTGCTCGTGGACCAGGTGGTCAAGCCGGACCAGGGCGGCGTGTGGGTGCGCTATTTCGGTCGTCCCGTGCCCGTCTCGGCGGCCCCCGCGTTTCTTCAGGCGAAGACGCACGCGCCGATCGTGATCGCCTGGTCGCGTCCGCTCCGCGACGGACGTTACCGCTGCGAGTATATCGCCGAATTCCACTGGAAGAAGGGCATGGACATCTGGGGCCGCACGCAGGATTGCATTTCGGCGCTTGAGCGCACGATCCGCCGCCATCCGTCCTGCTGGGTGATGAACTACCGCTACTTCCGCAAGAAGCCGAAGGAAAAAGACTTGGCGCAGCTCGCCACCCGCGAACGCCGCCGCAGTTCGGGGGAAAGGTGAATGATTCTCACAAACCTTTCACGCCCGTGCGGGGTGGCCCGCCACCACGAATGCGGCTCGCCCGGAGGGCTCGCCCCGCCACAGTAAAGCACAACGGAAAGCGCTCGTTTCCCCTTGCGTTGGGAGCGCGGATTTGGCATACTAAATGCGCTGAACACTTCAGAAGACAAAATGAAGCCATGAAGACACTAATAAAAAACGCGCATGTAATCAGTCCCGGCGTCGACCTCAAGAAGGCGAACGTCGTCATCGAGAGGGGCCGGATCAAGGCCGTCACCCAGGAACCCGTCGCGGGGCCGTTTGAAACGGTCGTGGACGCAAAGGGCAAGTACGTAGTGCCCGGATTCATCGACGTGCACCTTCATGGCGCATGCGGCTACGACGTGTGCGACGAGGACCGTCCAGAGGCCATCGAGAAGATCGCCGAGGCGAAGCTCGCGGAAGGCTGCACCACGTTCCTGCCGACCACGCTCACAGTCGCCAACAAGACGCTCGTCGCCGCCGCGAAGCACCTGGCCGCGTACCAGAAGAACCAGCGGTTCGCGAAGGCGCCGGGTCTCCACCTCGAAGGACCGTTCATCAATCCGGCCTGCTGCGGTGCGCAGAACCCCGCGTTCGTGCGGAAGCCCGACATCAAGGAAGTCCTGAAGATCGCGAAGATCGCGCCCGTGCTGCAGGTCTCGTACGCGCCCGAGATGAAGGGCGGCGCAGAGTTCGCCGCCGCGTGCATCAAGAACGGCATCGTGCCTAGCTGCGGACACACCGGCGCCACGCTCGCGCAGCTGATGCCCGCCTACAAGAACGGCCTTCGCCACATGACGCATTTCTGCAACCAGATGACGAAGCTCCACCACCGCGAGATCGGCATGGTCGGCGCGGGCTTCCTCATCGACGACCTCGACACCGAGGTGATCTGCGACCGCATCCACCTCTGCGACGACATGCTGCGCCTCGTCTTCACGAAGCGTCCGCTCGCGCACGTCCAGATGATCACCGACTCGTTGCGCTGCTCGCACCTGCCGGACGGCTACGCCTTTGAGATGGGCGGCCTCAAGGTCATGCTCAAGGGCGGCGAGGCGCGTCTCGTGGAGGGCGGCAACCTCGCGGGCTCGACGCTCTGGATGAACAAGGGCCTCAAGAACATCCACGAAGTGACCGGCCTGCCGCTAAAGGACATCATCCGCGTCACGTCGTGGAACCAGGCGATTGGCCTTGGTCTCGGCAAGAAACTCGGCAAGGTGGAGAAGGGCTACATCGCCGATCTCGCCGTGCTCGATCCGAAGACCTTCGACGTCAGCGCCGTATTTCTTGACGGAGAGCTGCGCACGCGCGAATAATTATGGTATAATACGAGTCTTTCCACGGAGAGTTGGCGGAGTGGTCGATCGCGGCGGTCTTGAAAACCGTTGATCCGCAAGGGTCCGGGGGTTCGAATCCCTCACTCTCCGCCATCACGTTTGACCGCGGCGCGCGGGTTTGGTACACTATCGCAAATGCCATCTGAAAAGAAAGCCTTTGACTTCTGGTACGCCGTGCACAACACGCAGATTGTGCACGCGCCGTCGCGTGCCCTCGAGACGTTCGGGGAGACGCGCATCCACTACTACCATCTCGCGGAGCTTCCCGACGTGCCAGGAAAGGTGCGCGTGCGGGAAGGGCGCCTTGAGGCGCACAAGCCGTTGCTCATCACGCCCGAGGCGTACGTGCAGGAGGAGATGTCCGGATTCGGCGAGCAGGCGCGCCAGTACCTTGAGTTCCTCAAGCAGAATCAGGATTCGGTCCGCATCCTCCAGTACGGCTACCGCCTGTCGCAGGAGTCGTTCAGCGAGCAGATCGTCACGGACACTCTCTCCGCCGTGGGCGACCGGGTGGTGGAGGAGGTGAAACGCGCGGAGGATCCGTTCGCCGCTGTGATCAAGGGCGTGGACGACCCGTGGGACGTGTCGCTCGTCCACTTCTTCTGGCTGCACGTCAACGTCTCCGCTCCCGTCAACGTGCGCGAGTTCGAGCGCGCCCGCCGTGCGGAGATGGAGGACTCCACTCCGCGTGCAGTGCGCGAGGAGGTGGAGCGGGCGTTCGAGCAGGCGCAGGCGAACCCGTCGCTCGTGAAGGACCTCGGCGCGCTTCTCCAGAGGCACGGCGTATTCGACCGCTATCAGGACCGTTTCTTCAAACTTGTCAGACGAGGCTAGATAAATGCAAATCAACACGCGCGTGATCGCGATCGCGAACCAGAAGGGCGGTGTCGGCAAGACGACTACCGTCGTAAACCTCGCCGCCGCGCTCTCGCGGATGCACCGGACGGTGCTCGTAATCGACCTTGACCCGCAGGCGAACGCCACCACCGGCCTCGGCCTCCAGCCGCAGGAGGGCGTGTCGCTCTACCCGTGCCTCATCGGCACGCAGCAGATCGCGGACATGATCCAGCCCACGCCGTACGAGAACCTCAACGTGATTCCGTCGGAGGTGAACCTCTCCGGCTCGGAGATCGACCTCGCGCAGCGTCCCGACCGCCTCCAGGTGGTGCGCAACGTGTTGCAGGCGATCCGCGACGCCAATGTGTTCGACTACATCCTGCTGGACTGTCCGCCGTCCCTCGGCATTCTCATGACGTCCACGCTCGCGGCGGCGGACGGTATCCTCGTGCCGATGCAGGCCGAGTACTACGCCCTCGAGGGACTCGGCGTGATGCAGAACCTCATAGAGCGCCTCAAGGCGAACGGCGCGAACCCGGCGCTCGAGCTCAACGGCATCCTTATGACGATGTTCGACGCGCGCACGCGTCTTTCCGCCGACGTGGTCGAGGAGGTGCGCACGCATTTCGGGGAGAAGGTGTTCGAGACGATGATCCCGCGCAACGTCCGGACGAGCGAGGCGCCTAGCTTCGGCCAGCCGGTCGTGTTTTACGATCCGTCCTGCCGCGGCGCGGAGGCGTACCGCGCGTTCGCGAAGGAGTTTGCACGCCGCAACCCCACGCGCGCGGCGGCTGCTGTGCCTGAAGCCGAGGCCGACAAGGAGACTGCAAATGACCAAATCGCTTGAAGACTACCTTGAGGAGATACATGTCCTCATCCTTCAGAAAGGGCGCGCGCGCGTCCGCGACGTGGCGCTGGACCTCCACGTGAAGATGCCTTCCGTGGTGAAGGCGATCACGGAGCTCAAGAAGCTCGAACTCGTGAACCAGGAGCCGTACGGCGACATCGAGCTCACCGCGAAGGGACGCAAACTCGCGGCGAACGTGCTGGGCCGCCATACCCTGCTCAAGGCGTTTCTCATCAAGTTGAACGTTCCGGAGGAGACGGCCGACAAGGACGCCTGCCTCATGGAGCACATCCTCAGCGCGACGACGCTTGACCGCATCCGCGATTTCGTGGAGAAGCCGGTTGCGACTGCACCTTCGAAGAAAAAGGAGACGAAATGAAAATGACGAAATTCCGTTGGGTGATTTGCGCGATGTTGTTCGTGGCGACCACCGTCAACTACCTCGACCGGCAGGTGCTCTCGCTCACCTTCCCCGATTTCATCAAGCCGGAGTTCCACTGGACGGATGATAACTACGGCACGATTACGGCATGGTTCTCGCTCATCTACGCCGTTGCGTGTCTTTTCGCCGGCAAGTTCATCGACTGGATGGGCACCAAGAAGGGCTACCTGTGGTCCATCTTCGTGTGGTCGGTCGGCGCCTGCCTACACGCCGCATGCGGCATCGCCACCTGCTGGTTCGTGAAGGACGTGAACTCCGTGGAGGCCCTCCGCGCCGTGCAGGCGGGCAGCGCCACGGCGGCCGCGATCGCGGGCGTTTCCGTGTGGCTCTTCCTCGGATGCCGCGCCATCCTCGCGCTCGGCGAGGCGGGCAACTTCCCGGCAGCCATCAAGGTGACGGCGGAGTACTTCCCGAAAAAGGACCGCGCATTCGCGACGTCAATCTTCAATTCCGGCGCGTCCGTGGGCGCGCTCGCCGCGCCTCTTACGATCCCTCCGCTCGCCAAATGGTGCGGCTGGGAGATGGCGTTCATCATCATCGGCGGCGCCGGCTTCATCTGGATGTTCTTCTGGCAGTGGCTCTACACGAAGCCGGAGAAGTCCAAGTTCGTGAACGAGTCCGAGCTGGCATACGTCTCGCAGGATGATAATGAAAAGCCCGCCGTGGCAACTGAAAAGGTTGAAGCAACTGAAAAAGTCGGTGTGGCGCATAAAGTCGGTGTGGCGGGCGTCTCGCCCGCAAATGCCGCGGCGGGCGTCCCGCCCGCCGCGTCCCCCTCCGACGAAAAGCCCATCTCCTTCTTCAAGTGCTTCACCTTCCGCCAAACGTGGAGCTTCATCGTGGGCAAGTTCTTCACGGACGGCGTGTGGTGGTTCTACCTCTTCTGGGCGCCGGCGTACTTCAAGGAGCTCGGACACGGCCCCGTCACGGGCATGGGCCAGGCGCTCATCTTCACGCTCTATCTCATCGTGACGGTAGTCTCGATCTACGGCTGCAAGCTGCCGACGATCATCTTCATCGACAAGGGCTTCTTCGGCGGCAACCCGTACATGTGCCGCATGAGGGCGATGCTGATCTTTGCGTTCTTCCCGCTCGCGGCGCTCGTGACGCAGCCGCTCGCCGGCGTCTCCGTGTGGTTCCCGGCCTGCCTGATCGGCCTTGCCGCCGCCGGACACCAGGCATGGAGCGCCAACATCTTCTCTACCGTTGGTGACATGTTCCCGAAGTCCACGATCGCCTCCGTCACCGGCATGGGCGCGATGGCGGGCGGTCTTGGCTCGTTCATCATCCAGAAGGGCGCGGGCAAGCTCTTCACCTACGCCGAGACGCAGGGTCAGGCGTTTTCCTTCCTCGGCTATGCGGGCAAGCCCGCCGGCTACATGATCGTGTTCTGCTTCTGCGCCGTGGCGTACCTCATCGCATGGTGCATCATGAAGACGCTCGTGCCGCGCTATAGTCCGATCAAGGAATGATAGTGGTTAGTGTCTAGTGGTTAGTGAATAGAAGAAAGGAAAAGGCGGGGTTGTCATGGACATGCTGATCAAGGCATCGTTGTTGTTTCTGTTTTTCGCGGTCATGGTGGTGATCGGCTTTGCCTGCCGGCGGCACGCGCGGAACGTGGACGGGTTCGTGCTGGGCGGCCGATCGGTCGGCCCTTGGCTCACGGCGTTCGCCTACGGCACGTCCTACTTCTCCGCTGTCGTGTTCGTGGGCTATGCCGGACAGTTCGGCTGGCGGTACGGCATCTCGGCGACTTGGGTCGGTATCGGTAACGCGCTCATCGGCTCGCTTCTCGCGTGGGCGGTGCTTGGACGCCGCACGCGCATCATGACGCAGCACCTCGACTCCGCCACCATGCCGGACTTCTTCGCCAAGCGGTTTGGCAGTCCCGCGCTGAAGATCATGGCAGCCGCCATCATCTTCGTCTTCCTCATCCCCTACACCGCGTCGCTCTACAACGGCCTCTCCCGCCTCTTCGGGATGGCGTTTTCCATCGACTATACCTGGTGTGTCGTCCTAATGTCGGTCCTCACCGCCATCTACGTGATCGCGGGCGGTTACATGGCCACGGCCATCAACGACTTCATCCAGGGCATTATCATGCTCGTGGGTCTTGTGGTGGTGATCTGGGCGGTCCTCGAGTCGAAGGGCGGACTGCTCGTCGCGCTCGACGGCCTTGCGCGCATTGAGGGGCCGTCGGTCCTGCCGGGCGGCTCGCCCACGCCGGGCATCTTCACGTCCTTCCTCGGACCCGAACCGCTGAATCTCCTCTTCGTCGTCATCCTCACGTCGCTCGGTACGTGGGGCCTTCCGCAGATGGTGCAGAAGTTCTACGCGATCAAGAACGAGGGATCCATCAAGAAGGGCACCATCATCTCCACGCTCTTCGCGTTCGTGGTGGCGGGCGGCTGCTACTATCTGGGCGGATTCGGCCGGCTCTTCTCCAGCGTGCTGAACGTGACGGCGAAGGGCGTGCCGGCGGACGGCTTCGACGCCATCATCCCGAAGATGCTGGAGGGACTGCCGTCGATGCTCATCGCGCTCGTGGTGGTGCTCGTCCTCTCCGCCTCGATGAGCACGCTCTCCTCGCTCGTCATCACGTCGTCCTCCACTTTCACGATCGACTTCCTCAACGGGTCCGTCGTGAAGAAGATGAGCGAGCGGCGTCAGGTGCTCTGCATCCGCTTCCTGATCGTCGTGTTCATTGCAATCTCAGCGGGCCTTGCGCTCGTGCAGTACAAGAGCACGAGCCCCATTGCCTTCATCGCGCAGATGATGGGCGTGTCGTGGGGCGCAATGGCGGGCGCATTCCTCGCGCCGTTCCTCTACGCGCTCTACTCGAAGAAGGTGACGGCGGCGTCCTGCTGGGCGTGCTTCATCCTCGCGCCGGCGTTCACGCTCGTGGGCGTGTTCTGTCGTGACGCGATGCCGGCGTTCCTGAAGTCGCCGATCAACACGGGCGCGCTCGCGATGCTCGGTGGGCTCGTACTGGTGCCGATCGTCAATCTCTTCAGCCGCAAGCCGCCGAAGGAGCTCGTGGAAGGCGCGTTCGCCTGCTACGAGAAGACGACTGTCGTGCAGCAGGCCACCGCCCTCGGCGCGGAGACGATCAAGTAGTTTCGTGTTCGCCCGCGTTAAAAATTTCCAAAATACCCCCCTTGCACGTCCACGAGGGGTTTGATAAACTATCCGCCTGTTTTCCGAGCGCGGGAGGGCTGGGTGGCCGTTGCCGTGCGGAAGCGAACGACGTTGCGGCTCCATCCAGGCCGTGCGCCAAAGCGGATTAACCGGGAAAACGGGCGGGTGCCCGTCGTCCCATCTTGGATAAAAGAAAGGTTCAAAAGAAAAAATGGACATGCCTACCTCGGCCGCCACCGGCCTCACGCTCAAGGATCTCTTCGACGCCGGCCTGCACTTTGGCCACCAGACGAAGCGCTGGAATCCGAAGATGAAACCCTATATCTTCGACAAGCGCAACGGCATCCACATCATCGACCTCACGCAGACCGTCACGTTCATCGACGAGGCTGCCGAGTTCGTGAAGAAGACGGTTCTCGACGGCAAGAAGATCCTCTTCGTCGCCACGAAGAAGCAGGCGCAGGAGATCGTGAAGCAGGCGGCTGAGGAGTGCGGCCAGTACTACATGACCGAGCGTTGGCTCGGCGGTACGCTCACGAACAGCCAGACGATCCGCGGCAGCGTGAAGCGCATGTGCCAGCTGCAGGCCGTCGCCAAGGCGAACGGAGGACAGCTCTCCGTCCACAAGCAGGAAGCCTCTATGCTCCGCCGCGAACTCGCGAAGCTCGAGAAGAACCTCACGGGCATCAAGGACATGGTGGACCGTCCCGGCGCCGTGTTCATCATCGACGTCTGCCGCGAGCTGAACGCTGTCAAGGAGGCCGCGCGCCTCGGCATTCCGATTGTCGCAATCACGGATACGAACTCCGATCCCGACCCGATCGACTACGTGATTCCGGGCAACGACGATTCCGTGCGCGGCGTCGAGCTCATCGTCGAGGGCATCGCGAAGGTCATCAAGGGCGCCAACGACGAGTATTCCCGCGTGGCCGCCGAGCGCAAGGCCAAGCGCGACGCCGAGGCGAAGGAGCGCGAGGAGCAGCAGAAGGCCGAGCGCGCCGCGCGCAAGGCCGCGAGCGCCGCTTCCCGCAAGGCCGAGGCCGAGGAGAAGGGCGAAGGCGCGCTCAAGAGCGTCCGCGCCAAGGGCGCGAAGAGCGGTCTCTCCACCGAGGCCCGCAAGGCCGTGCGCGCCGCCAAGGAGGCCGCCGAGGCCAAGGCGAAGGAAGCTCTTGCCGCCAAGCGCCAGGAGCAGGTCGCCGCTGCCGAGGCCGCCGTTGCCGCCGCCGAGGCGCCCAAGGCCGAGTGAGTGTAAAGTGTAAAATGTAAAGTGTAAAGCTGAAAGCTTAGAGCTGAAAGTTAGAGGTTTGAAATGACAGTCACGATTGCACAGATCAAGGAACTCCGCGAGGCGACCGCCGCCGGCATGGGCGCTTGCAAGGAGGCGCTCATCGCCACGAACGGCGACATGCAGGAGGCGATCAAGTATCTCCGCGAGAAGGGCCTCGCCGTTGCCGCGAAGCGCGTGGACAAGGAGTCGAAGGAGGGCATCATCGCCCTTGCGTCCGCTGCGGACGGCAAGACGCTCGCCCTCGCCGAGGTGAACTGCGAGACGGACTTCGTCGCGAAGACGGACGCCTTCAAGAAGTTCGTCGACGACGCGGCGAAGGTCGCGCTCGAGGGCAAGGACATCGAGCAGACGCTGAACGACGACTACAAGATGCTCCTCACCAAGACGGGCGAGAACGTGAAGATCCGCCGTCAGGAGCGCTATGCGCTCGAAGGCGCTGGCGTGCTGAGCGGCTACATCCACATGGGCGGCAAGATCGGCGTGCTCGTGGAAGTCGGCTGCGACAAGGCCGATGCCCCGGAACTCGCCGAGGCGGCCCACATGCTCTGCCTCCAGATCGCCGCGAACGCGCCTAGGTACATCAAGCCCGAGGACGTCCCGCAGGCCGAGATCGACGCGGAGCTCGAGATCAAGCTCAACGCGCTCAAGGAGCAGAAGGGCAAGCTTCCTCCCGAGCAGGCGCTCGTGGGCATCAAGAAGGGCATGGCCGCCAAGTTCTGCACGCAGATCTGCCTGCTGAAGCAGGACTACGTGGCCGACGGCGAAGTGACGGTCGAGAAGTATCTCGACGGCGTCTCCAAGACGCTTGGCGCGCCGATCACGGTGAAGCGCTTCGTCCGCCTCCAGCTCGGAGCGTAACGGCGATGACGGCGTCCCGTTCCACGGTCGCCCGCGAGCGCGCGTCCCTTCAGGACGTGCGCCGCGTGGTCGTCAAGGTCGGCACGCACTCGATCGCCACGAAGACGGGGCGTCCGGACTACCGGGCGCTCCGTCGTCTCGTCGGCCAGCTCTGCGAACTGCGCAAGTCCGGCCTCGAGGTGATTTTCGTCTCCTCCGGCGCGGTCGCGGCCGGCGTGGAGGCGCTGGGGCTGAAGGCGCGTCCCACGCAGGTCAACGACGTGCAGATGTGCGCGGCCGTGGGCCAGGCGCGCTTCATTTCCGAATACGAGAACCTCTTTGGCGCGGCGGGCGTGAAGATCGGCCAGGTGCTGCTCACGCACGCCGACTTCGACGACCGCCGGCGCGCCGCGAACGTGCGCCGGTCGCTCGACCACCTCGTGCGCGCGGGCATCGTGCCCGTCGTGAACGAGAACGACGTGGTGGCGGACGAGGAGCTCAAGGGCCTCACGTTCGGCGACAACGACTGGCTTTCCTCCCTTATCGTGAAGCTCGTGCGCGCGGACGCGCTCGTGCTCCTCACGACCGTGGACGGCCTTCTTGACGCCGCCGGACGGCGCGTGCCGTCCATCGGCTCGATCCGCGACGCGATGAAGCTCGTGCGCGCCGGGCAGAAGGGCTCTCTTTCCAAGGGCGGCATGGATTCCAAGCTCAAGGCCGTCAAGAACGCCGCCCAGTCGGGCGCGCACGTGGTGATCGCGAACGCTGCGACGCCGCACATCCTCCAGTCGATTTTCTCCGGACGCGACGTGGGCACGTTCGTGCCCGGCAGCGCCCTCTAACGCGGAGCGTCCATGCGCTACGCGATCATCAGCGACGTCCATGCGAACGAAGCCGCGTTGCGCGCGGTGTTGACGGACGCCGCCGACGCGCAGGCCGAGAAGATCCTCTGTCTTGGCGACGTGCTGGGCTACGGTCCCGAACCCGTCGCCGCGCTCGAACTCGTCTACCGCCGCGCGCACGTGTGCCTCGCGGGCAACCACGACGACGCCGTGTGTGGGCGTTTCCCAGTCGAGGACTTCACCGATTTCGCGGCGGAGGCTGTCCAGCGCCACCGCGCCGTCCTCACGCGCGAGGCGACCGACTGGCTCAACCATCTTCCCTACACCTGTGCGTTCGAGGGCTTCGCGTGCGCGCACGGCGACTTCTCCAATCCCGAAAACTTCAACTACATCCTTGAGCCGCAGGATGCCCTCCCCTCCTGGGAGTCGCGCACGGAACAGCTCTTGTTCGTGGGGCATTCCCACCAGCCGGGCATCTTCGTACTCGGCGCGAGCGGTACGCCGCACCGCATTGACGCGGCGGATTTCACGATGGAGGACGGCAAGCGCTACATCGTGAATCCGGGCAGCGTGGGGTATCCGCGGAGCGGGGACTGTCGGAGCAGTTACTGCATCTACGACGACGTGGAACGCACGGTCGAATTCCGCACGTTGCCGTTCGACCTTGATTCGTATGCCGCGAAGATGCACGGGCAGGGTCTGAACGAAGCGCCGTGGATGCTCGCCCGCGCGGCGGAGCGCCGTCGTCCGGCAGTTCGCGGTGCTGCGCAGTTCGGCGTTCCGGAAAATCCGGAGACTCCGGAAATTCCGGAGAATCCGGTGGCTCCGGAAATTCCGGAGGTAGGGTCGCCTCGCCGCGGCGACAGCCTCCCCCGATGGGCGTTCTGGCTCATCGCCATCGGCTTGCTGGCGATTGTGGGAGTCTTATCCTATACCTTTTACATTGCCCGCTTGATCTCCAAAGATGGCGTGTCAGCCGTCGCTGAACTTCCTGTTCAGGAGGTGTCGCCACCTCCGCCGCCCGCGCAGCCGGCGAAGGAACTTTCGTTCGGTCCGCACCGTGATCTCGCGGACGGCTGGCAGGTCGCGTTCGAGGTGCCGGAGGAGCAGAAGGTCGTGATCGAGTACAACGAGAAGAGGAACGCGCAAGTGTTCCGCATCGAACACGCTGCGGCGCATACCGTCCGTTTCACGAAACACCTGAGCCTGCGACCGCGTCCGAGACGACTTTACTGGAGGGTTGAGCTCGCGGATGGCAGGCGCGGCGGCGCCGTGACCAACTTCCAGTTCTCCACGCACCTGGTTCTCTCCGACGAGAAGGGCGCGTTGCTGGAGAAGGTGGATGGCGGCGGAAAGCGGTCTGCGAAGAAGGACTGCGCCGTTCCCGAATCCGCCACGGACGCAGTGCTTGCGATCGACTGCTTCTGCACTGGCACGCATGACCTCGTGGTGCCGCACTTCGCCGGCGATGTGACGCGATGGTGACATTGTGCTTGCGCGTGCGCAAATCTTTCGCTACAATATGCGCCGACAGCCATGACATCGAATGACGAATACGTGTTGCAGCTCCTGCGTGAAGCGGGGTATGTGACGGCAGAACAGCTCGAAACCGCCTCCACGGCGATGCGCGAGGGCAACGAGACCACGCTTGACGTGCTCGTTGCCTCGGGCGTCGTGTCGGAGGACGACGTGCTTGGCACGATCGCCGACCAGTTCGGCATCAAGTACGTGAGCATCGACCCCGCCGCGATTGACGCGGAGGTGGCGAAGGAGATCTCGCCCGAGATCGCCCACAAGTACGGCGTTGCGCCGGTGATGAAGGACGCGGACAGCGTGACCGTGGTCCTCTCCGACCCGATGGGCTACGACGCGATCGACTCGCTGCGGTACGTACTGCAGGGGAAGGACGTGCAAGCCGTGCTTGCGCCGGCCGAGGAAGTCAAAGCCGTGATGGAGAAGCTCTATCCCACCGGCAGCGACCAGATCGTGACGCGCGGCGACGACGAGTTCGGCGGCGACGATGGTGGCGAGGGCAGCGGCGACGACACGCCCGTGATCCGCCTCTGCTCGCTCATCCTCTCCAACGCGATCAAGATGAAGGCGTCCGATATCCACCTGGAGCCGATGGAGAAGGAGTTCCGCGTGCGCTACCGCATCGACGGCGCGCTCCGCAAGATGGACTCGCCGCCGAAGCGCCTTCAGGGCGCGATGATCTCACGCTTCAAGATCATGTCGAAGATCAAGATCTCCGAGAAGCGCATCCCGCAGGACGGACGCATCCAGATCAACGTGGGCGGACGCGACCTCGACCTGCGTGTGTCGACCGTGCCGACGAACCACGGCGAGTCGATCGTCATGCGTATTCTCGACAAGTCGAACCTCGCGCTCGGCCTGCCGCAGCTCGGCTTCCTTTCCGACGACCAGAACAAGTTCGAGCGCCTCATTCACCTTTCCGATGGCGTGGTGCTCGTGACGGGTCCGACCGGCTCGGGCAAGACCACGACGCTGTATGCCTGCCTCGGGCAGATCAACACGCCCGACAAGAAGATCATCACCGTCGAGGACCCTGTCGAATACCAGATGAGCGGCATCAACCAGGTGCAAGTGAACCGCGACGTGGGCCTCGACTTCTCGGCCGCGTTGCGCTCCATTCTGCGTCAGGCGCCGAACATCGTGATGATCGGCGAAATCCGTGACGATGAGACCGCCGACATCGCGATGGAAGCGGCGCTCACCGGCCACCTTGTGTTCTCCACCTTGCATACCAACGACGCGCCGAGCGCCGTGACGCGTCTCACCGATATGGGCGTCAAGCCGTTCCTAGTTGCGTCCGCCGTACGCGCCGCGATGGCGCAGCGTCTCGTGCGCGCCATCTGCACGAACTGCAAGGAGGCGTACACGCCCACGGAGCGCGACATGAAGATGCTCGGCGCGATTGCGAAGACCGCGCCCGAGCGCATGTACATCGGGCGCGGCTGCTCGAAGTGTAACGGCGGCTACAAGGGCCGAAAGGGCATCTTCGAGATTTTTGAAAGCATGCGCACGCTGCGCGAAGACGGAATGCTAAAGGTCGCCTCCGGCATGACCTCCCTGAAGGAGGTTTTGCAGGCGACGATGGGCGACGCGGACTAGCGAGTGTAAAGTGAAAAGTGTAAAGTGAAAGGGATTAGACATGGCAACTGAAATCACGATGCATGACCTTCTGCAGGCCACGATCGACGAAGGCGCGAGCGATTTGCACGTGCGCGCGTTCATGCCGCCCGAGCTCCGCGTCCACGGCGAGCTCGTGGCGATCGCGGACGAGGCGTTCACTGAGGAGGACACGTTCAAGCTCTGCCACGAGATGATGACGCCCGAGCAGTCCGCCGAGGTCGAGAAGAACGGCGGCGCGGACTTCGCCATCGCGCACGAGGACGGCACGCGCTTCCGCGTGAGCGTGTTCAAGGAGCGCAAGCGTTGGGGCTGCGTGCTCCGTATGATTCCCTCGACACTGCTCACGCTCGAGCAGATCGGCCTCCCGGAGTCCGTGAAGGAACTGCTCTTCAAGCCGCGCGGACTCATCCTCGTGACCGGTCCGACGGGTTCAGGTAAATCTACCACCCTCGCCTCGATGCTCGACGTGATCAACCGCGAACGCGGCGTGCATATCATCACGATCGAAGACCCTATCGAATTCTACCACACGTCCCGCAAGTCGCTCGTAACGCAGCGCGAAGTCGGGTCGGACGTGCCGAGCTTCGCCGAGGCCATCCGCCGCGCGCTGCGTCAGGACCCCGACGTGATCCTCGTGGGCGAAATGCGTGACCTCGAGACGATCGGCGCGGCCATCACCGCCGCAGAAACGGGCCACCTCGTGTTCGGCACGCTCCACACCACCGGCGCTGCCGAGACGATCGACCGTATCGTGGACGCCTTCCCCACCGACCAGCAGGAACAGGTGCGCACGCAGCTCTCCGTCGGCCTCCAGGCCGTGATCTCGCAGATACTCCTGCCGAAGCTCGACGCGAACGGCGAGGTACACGGCCGAATCGCCGCGTTCGAGATCATGCTCGCCACGCCGTCCATCCGCAGCCGCATCCGCGACAACAAGACCTTCCAGATCCGCTCCGACATCCAGACCGGCGCGAAGTTCGGCATGGTTACGCTCGACGCCTGCCTCATGGGCCACTACAAGCAGGGGCTCATCTCCTACGACGAGCTCATCACCAAGAGCCAGGACCCCGACACCGTGGTTGCCAAACTCAAGGAAGAAATGGGGCGCCGCTAAATGTCCGAGCATTTCGATCCATTGTTGGATCTCCTCGTAAAGAACGGGGTCCTAGACCAGGAAGCGGTCGAGACGATCCGCGAGGAGCAGCGCAACGCAGCCGGCAAGACCGTGCGCGAGATCGTCGTGGACGGCGGCTACATCGACGAGGACAGCCTCCTCGGCATGATGGCCGCCTACCAGGGCTGCGAGGTGGTCGATCTCGCGAACATGGAACTGAGCAGCGACGTGGTGAATGCGATTCCCGCATCCATCGCGCGCATGTACAACGTGCTTTGCGTTGGAGTTGACGATACGTCCGTCACTCTCGCCACGTCGAACCTCGTCGACCCGCGCGTCTCGGACGAGGTGACGTTCGCCCTCTCGAAGGAAGTGCGTTTCGTCATGGCGCGCGAAAAGGACCTCAACGACCGTATCGCGCAGCACTACGGCGATTCCTCCGAATCCGTCGCCGACATGCTCAAGAGCCTCGGCGAGGGCATGGACGCCGACGAGTCGCTTAGGGGCGACCCCAATGACGTCGCCGCGCTCGACGCCGCCGCGAACTCCAACGCGGTCGTCAAGTTCGTTAACATGATTCTCTACCAGGGCGTGGTGGACCGTGCGGCCGACATCCACATCGAGCCGTTCGAGAAGGACTTCAAGATTCGCTACCGCGTGGACGGCGCGCTCTACGAGGTGAAGGCGCCGGACGTCTCCATGGCGCCCGCCATCATCTCGCGCGTCAAGATCATGGCGAACCTCAACATCGCCGAACGCCGCATCCCCCAGGACGGCCGCATCGCGATCACCGTGGCGGGACGCCCCGTGGACCTCCGCGTGTCGTGCCTCCCCACCACGCACGGTGAGTCGGTGGTTATGCGTATTCTCGACCAGAGCGCCACGTCCCTCGACCTTGAAAACGTGGGCCTCGCCGAAGACGTGTACGAACAGCTCACGATCGACATCGAGAAGCCGAACGGCATCATCGTGGTGACCGGCCCGACCGGCTCAGGAAAGACCACCACGCTGTACTCCGTTCTCCGCCGCATCAACTCAATCGAGTCGAAGCTCCTCACCGCCGAGGAACCTGTGGAATACGATGTGGACGGCATCGTGCAGGTGCCGATCAACCACGAAGTCGGCAACACCTTCCCGAAGGTGCTGCGCGCCTTCCTGCGTCAGGACCCCGACATCATGCTCATCGGCGAGATCCGCGACCTCGAAACGGCGGAAGTGGCGATTCAGGCCGCCCTCACGGGCCATCTCGTGTTCTCCACGCTCCACACCAACGACGCTGCCGGCGCCGTGATGCGTTTCGTGGATATGAACGTGGCCCCGTACATGGTGGCCTCCACCCTTGAGGCCGTGCTCGGGCAGCGTCTTCTGCGTACCTGCTGCCGCGACTGCAAGACCCCATACGAGCCCGACGACGAGACGCTTGACCGTATCAACCTCACGCGCGACGAGATCGGCGGCCGACCGTTCTACTTCGGCAAGGGTTGCAAGACCTGCAACGGCACCGGCTACAAGGGCCGCAAGGCGATTTTCGAATACCTGCGCGTGACGAACCCGATCCGCGAGCTCATCAACGCGCGTTCGCCGACGCTCATCATCCGCGAGAAGGCCCGCGAACTCGGCATGCGCACCATGCGCGAAGACGGCGTGCGCTCCATCCTCGACGGCTACACCACAGTCGACGAAGTCCTCCGCTACACCTAATCTGGTAGGGCTCGCTCGCGACCGTTAATCGACTGCCGTCCAGAAACCCTGCCCGACGAGCTTTTCGACTTCGTGCGGATCGAGGTTGCGGTCGCTCATGATCAGGGTGTCCTGCCGCGAGTTGATCAGAGAATGGTCGAAGTACATCGGGCGCTCGATCTTGTCGCCGGGCGAGAGCGGGTTGTCCACCGTCTTTACCTCGCGGATTACCTCGCTCCACCTGCGGCGGATATCGTCCAGGATGCGCTGGTTCTCGGCCTGCGACTGGCGCATGAGGTCCATGCCCTCGTTCATGCCGATCGTCTTGCCCTTGATAATCGCCGCGATCATGCGGTCCTGGGCCCACTTCCAGAATCGGTTCACGAACCGGCCGGCAAGGAGGCGTCCACCGATTTTCTTTGTAGCTGTCAGCTCGCCGGGCGGCGCGATCGTGAAGAAGAGATTATGCTCGACGACCGATGCGATCGTCGGCAGGTTCGGCCGTATCTGCGTCGCGCTGAACGCGCAGACGTATTCATAGAGCGCCTCGCATTTCGCGCCGTTGTACTCGCAGTCGAAGAAGCACTCCACCTTGAACGCCCTCTTGATCTGGGCGGTTCTGCTGATGGAAAAGGCGAGGTCGATGATCTGCTTCGTCTTCTGCGGCACGTCGTTGCTGAAACGTCCGTACTTCGGCCTGAAGTTGGCGAGGCCGGGAACCACGATGGACGAGTTGATCTGCTGCGCCAGATAGGCGGCCATGGCGTTCGCGTCGGAATAGATGTTGCCGGTCTGCTCAAGCATGAACGAACCCTTGTTGACAACGCTCGTCGACTGCACGATGCGCCGTTCAGCCGGATTCATCAAGATGGCGATCTCAATGTTCGGGTTCAACTTGGCCGGAATCTCCCATTTTATCAAGCCCATGCCCGTCCAGCCGGAAGGGAGCGGGAAACAATACGCGGGGACGCGCAGGAAGTTGTCGAAAATGACGAAGTGGCTTTTAGCCGCCGTCGTCTGGGCTGCTGCCGCCAATGCGGCGCAGAGGAGGATGGTGCGTGTTTTCATGCAAAAGAATTTACCATATTCGGTCTGGCTGCGCAACTGGATTCATCAAAAAACATGCAAGCCATGAAACCTGCTGAGCCCTAAAATCTTACCCTTGCCTAACAGGGGTCATTTATGAGATAATTATCACCTATCCGAGCAGGAGCAGAATTTTATCCCTAATAAAGGAAGAAGAAACATGAGCAAAGAGTTAGAGAAGATGACGCCCGAGCTGCGGGCGTTCATCGAGGAGTGGAAGGCCAAACCAGGCAACCTGATCATGGTGCTGCACCGTGTGCAGCAGACCTACGGCTACATTCCCCGCGAAATCGCCATCGAGACGAGCGAGATCCTGGGCGTGCCGCTGGCCAAGATCTACGGCGTCATCACGTTCTACAACTTCTTCCGCCTGCGGAAGGCCGGGAAGTACAACATCCAGGTGTGTCTCGGCACGGCGTGCTACCTGCGCGGCGGCGACGACGTGCTCAAGGAGTTCGAGAAGCAGCTGGGCGTGGGCCTGAACGCGACGACTCCGGACGGCATGTTCTCCGTGGAGGCGGTGCGCTGCCTCGGCTGCTGCGGCCTTGCGCCGGTGGCGGTCGTGAACGGCGAGGTCCATGGCAAGCTCTCGACGAAGGACGTCGAGAACATCATTGCGAAGTACTGTGCTGAAGGCTGAAAGGAATAAGAAAATGGCAAAGTTGACATTGGCAGACCTGCGCAAGATGCGCGAGGAGAAGCAGCAGGCGATGGAAATGCGCGACGCGTCCAACAAGGACGTGCAGGTGATCGTGGGCATGGGCACGTGCGGCATCGCCGCCGGCGCCAAGGACACGTTCACGTCGCTCGTGAACACGATCAACGAGAAGGGCCTCACGAACGTCCTCATCCGCCAGACGGGCTGCATGGGCCTGTGCCACTCGGAGCCGACCGTCGAGGTCGTCGTCCCGGGCATGCCCACGGTGATCTACGGCAACGTGGACGCGGCGACGGCGAAGGACGTGGTCGAGAAGCACATCGTCGGCCACCAGCTGATCGACGACAAGATCCTCGACCGTCCGTCCATTGACATCATCAAGAACGGCTAAGGAGCACGACAATGGCATACGAATCATACGTTCTTGTGTGCGGCGGCACCGCGTGCTGTTCGAGCGGCGGCACGTCCGTCGTCGAGGCGTTCAAGAAGGAGCTTGAGGCGGCCGGCCTCAAGGACAAGGTGCAGGTGGTCGTGACGGGCTGCCTCGGGTTCTGCGAGCAGGGCCCGATCGTGAAGATCCTCCCGCAGGGCACGTTCTACGTGCAGGTGAAGACGGAGGACGTGAAGGAAATCGTGGCGGACCACCTCGTGAAGGGCCGCGTGGTGCAGCGTCTGTGCTACGACCCCGAGCAGGCGAAGAAGCTCGTCGCCGAGGCGAACATCCCGTTCTACCAGAAGCAGTACCGCATCGTGCTGCGCAACTGCGGCATCATCGACCCGGAGAAGATCGAGGACTACATCGCGCGCGACGGCTACAAGGCCATCGAGAAGGTGCTCTTCGAGATGACGCCGGAGCAGGTGGTCGAGGAAATCCTGAAGTCCGGCCTGCGCGGCCGCGGCGGCGCGGGCTTCCCCACCGGCATGAAGTGGAAGTTCGCCCAGCAGCAGCCGAAGGGCCAGAAGTACATGGTGTGCAACGCCGACGAGGGCGACCCCGGCGCGTACATGGACCGCTCCACGCTGGAAGGCGATCCCCACTCCATCCTCGAGGCCATGACGATCGCCGGCTACGCGATCGGCGCCTCCAAGGGCTTCATCTACATCCGCGCGGAATACCCGCTCGCCATCGAGCGCCTCCAGATCGCCATCAAGCAGGCGCATGAGCTGGGCCTCCTCGGCGAGGACATCCTCGGATCGGGCTTCTCGTTCGACATCGAGCTCCGCTTCGGCGCGGGCGCGTTCGTGTGCGGCGAGGAAACCGCGCTCCTCCAGTCTATCGAGGGCAACCGCGGCATGCCGAAGCCGCGTCCGCCGTTCCCGGCCGTGAAGGGCCTCTGGGGACGTCCCACGGTGATCAACAACGTCGAGACGCTCGCGAACATTCCCGTCATCATCAACAAGGGCGCCGACTGGTTCAACAAGATCGGCACCGCGACGACGAAGGGCACGAAGGTGTTCGCGCTCACGGGCAAGGTGAACAACTCGGGCCTCATCGAGGTGCCGATGGGCACGACGCTCCGCGAGATCATCTTCGACATCGGCGGCGGCATCCGCGGCGGCCACCAGTTCAAGGCGGCCCAGACGGGCGGTCCTTCCGGCGGCATCATCCCGCCCCAGTTCCTCGACACCCCGATCGACTACGAGTCGCTCGCGAAGATCGGCTCGATCATGGGTTCCGGCGGCCTGATCGTCATGGACGAGACGGACTGCGTCGTGGACGTGGCCCGCTTCTACCTCGACTTCACGGTCGACGAGAGCTGCGGCAAGTGCGCGCCGTGCCGCATCGGCGGGCGCAAGCTCCTCAACTACCTCAAGAAGATCACCGACGGACGCGGCACCGAGCAGGACATCAAGGACATGCAGGCCATCTGCGACGCGATGAACAAGGCGTCGCTCTGCGGCCTCGGCCAGACGGCCTCGAATCCGGTGCGCTCCACGCTCCGCTACTTCATGGACGAGTACATGGAGCACATCAACGACAAGAAGTGCCGTGCCGGCAAGTGCACGAAGCTCATCCAGTACAAGATCGACCCGGCCAAGTGCAAGGGCTGCACGCTCTGCGCGCGCAAGTGCCCGGCGAACGCGATCACGGGCACGGTGAAGCAGCCGCACGTGATCGACCCGGCGAAGTGCATCAAGTGCGGCCAGTGCGAGCTGAACTGCAAGTTCGGCGCGATTAGCCACGGGTGAGGTGCGATCTAGAGGTTCTGGAAAACCTAGAACTTCTAGAACATCTAGCAAATCTAGAAAGAAAGGCTTACAGTAATGGAAACTGAAATGATCACCCTTGAAATCAACGGCAAGACCGTTGAGGTTCCGAAGGGCACCTCGATCCTGAACGCGGCGAAGGCCGCGCACATCAAGATCCCCACGCTCTGCTACCATCCCGATCTCCGGGCGGGTGCGAGCTGCGGCATCTGCGTGGTGCGCCAGCTCGTTCCGAGCCGCAACCCCGCCGACAACGGCAAGCTCGTGCCGAGCCCGAAGCTGCTCCGCGCGTGCTGCACGGAGGCGACGGCGGGCATGCACATCGTCACGCACGATCCCGACATCGTGCAGGTGCGCAAGACCGTGCTCGAGCTCATCCTCGCGAACCACCCGAACGACTGCTTGCAGTGCCCGCGCTCGGGCCGCTGCGAGCTTCAGAGCCTCGCCGCCGACTTCGGCATCCGCGAGAACCCGTTCCCGAAGGAAGTGCTCCACCACGAGCCCGATACGTCCACGCCGTCGATCGTCCTCTACCCGGACAAGTGCATCAAGTGCGGCCGCTGCGCGGAAGTCTGCCAGGAAATGCAGAACGTGTGGGCGCTCGAGTTCATCGGCCGCGGCGAGAAGACCGTGATGCAGCCCGCCGCCGGCGTACCGCTTGCGGAATCGCCCTGCATCAAGTGCGGACAGTGCTCCGCGCACTGCCCCGTGGGCGCGATCTACGAGAACGACGAGACCGCCAAGGTGTGGGCCGCGCTCCAGGATCCGGAGAAGACCTGCCTCGTGCAGATCGCCCCGGCCGTGCGCGTGGCCGTCGGCGAGGCGTTCGGCATGAAGCCGGGCGAGCTCACCACGGGCAAGATCTACGCCGCCCTCCGCATGATCGGCTTCGACAAGGTGTTCGACACGAACTTCTCCGCCGACGTCACGATCATGGAGGAAGGCACGGAGTTCATCAAGCGCTTCACCGAAGGCAAGGACCTGCCGCTCCTCACGAGCTGCTGCCCGGCGTGGACCGACTGGATGGAGAAGTACGCTCCCGACTTCACGGGCAACTTCTCGTCCGCCAAGTCCCCGCAGCAGATGCTCTCCGCGCTCTGCAAGAGCTACTGGGCCGAGAAGAACGGCGTCGATCCGAAGAAGATCCACGTCACCTCGATCATGCCCTGCACGGCGAAGAAGTACGAGATCTCCCGCGACGAGAACATGAGCGCCACCGGCCAGCAGGATACGGACGTCGTGCTCACCACGCGCGAGCTCGCCCGCATGATCAAGGCGGCCGGCATCGACTTCAACGACCTCCCCGAGGAGAAGGCCGACGACCTGCTCGGCGCCTACACGGGCGCGGGCACGATCTTCGGCGTGACGGGCGGCGTGATGGAGGCGGCCCTCCGCACGGCCTACTGCCTGATCACCGGCGAGGCGCAGCCCCCGAGCATCGACTTCCAGGCGGTGCGTGGCATGGACGGCGTCAAGACCGCGACGATCGACATCAAGGGCACGAAGGTGAACATCGCCGTCGCGCACCAGATGGGCAACGTCGAGAAGATCATCAACGAGATACGCGAAGACCGCAAGAACGGCGTCAAGCCGCGCTACGACTTCATCGAGGTCATGGCGTGCCGCGGCGGCTGCATCGGCGGCGGCGGACAGCCCTGCCTGGCGACGGACGAGGTCCGCGCGCAGCGTACGGCCGGCATCTACACGGATGACGAGAAGTGCACGCTCCGCATGAGCCACCTCAACCCCGAGGTCACGGCCCTCTACAAGGACTACCTCGACGGCAAGACGGGCGCGCAGGGCGGCGAGAAGGCCCACCACCTCCTCCACACGAAGTACCACAAGCGCGACGTCTACCACTTCGAGGCGTAATCCCCGAAGCCTACGAAGTAATACGAAAACCCCGCCGACTACGGCGGGGTTTTTGTTTATCGGCCATTACGTGGAAAGGCAATCCCTTTCCTACTCCGCAAGTTCGATCAAAACGGAGGCGATGTTCGGCAAATCGTCGCGCGGGATATCGAAGCCGATCCACCGCTGGAGCGACTTCGCGTCAGTGTGAATCATCGGCGTCACGTACCAGCCGTAACCGCCACTTTCTTTGAACATCTTCGTATGCCCCGCCATCATGTTCAGAAGTGCGACATTCTTGAATGAAATAGACCGGACAAGTACATCCTCGTTGTTCCCGTCCTTCAAGATGATATTGTAGGCCGTTGTATTGCCGCGAGATCTCATCCCGATCAATCCATACTGCCAAGCCATAATTACCTCCGCACAGCCCTTGGGAAGTTGATAGCAACGGGCCTTTACGCTTGTACGGCTTGCATTCATTTCTGATATAATCATTACGGGGAAAGTCTCGGACTCTACCATCTGTTTTTCAATGCCGTGGTTGGGGCAGGCTTCGTAATTATGTGAGCCAGGATCGAAACAGTGGTAGTTTGCTTGGACACCATTCGGATCGGGACTGCTGTACGAGAGATGCCAAAATTCATCTGCATTGCCCAAGACGATCACGCCGTCATACGCGCCCTCTTGGTCAAAGTGACCCCTGCCGTCATACAGGCCATCAAGCGACAATCTCGATGGTTCTTTCGTGCGTGAACGTCTTTTAGCAAGAGAGTTTTTATACGTATCATTTATATACTCCCCCGTCGCAATGTAATTCTTCGCATATTCCTGCTCCACTCTGTACTGGCTTCCTTCGCCCGAGTTCAGCTTATCGAAACTGTGCCGCTGCAGCCGTACTGTCTTCGGCTGGGAAACGGAAATCTGGTCCAGCACCTTCAGGAGCGGCGGCAGGAACTCTTCATAGTACTTCTTCTCGTCCAGTTCAAACTTGAAACGGTAGAAGTAGCAAGTCTTCGTACCGTTACCCTGGCCGCGAATCTCCTGCGTCATCAGCTTCGGATCCGCGAGCGAGAGGCGGATCATCTGCGTAATGGGGTTCACGCCGTCGAGCGTCTTCTTCAACAGGGCCACGGCGTCCTCGCTGCGCTTCTCCTGCGTAACGGCGACAGCATGGACGTTCTGGGCGTCGTCGCCGAGCTTGAAGGAATGCGGCGGCATCACGTCTGAGAGCTTTTTCGTGAGCGCAGTCTTCTTCACCGTGGCGAGGATTCTCACCATGACGAGGCCGTTTGCCGACGTTTCCTTCACTACGTCGTAGTTTTTGATGTAAGCATTGGACTGGGTGAGGATTTGGTCAGAGACCAAGGCGTTGTTCTTCACCATCTGTTCAGCATCCACATAGAGTCCCACCGCGCGCTCAACGGCATCGCGGTAGGCGTCCTTTAGGGCCTCGTCCCGAGTTACGCCAGAACCTTTTCCTTGAACCTTTACAATATCGGTCGCATCTGCGGTTATAGCTTCGGCGGCGGTGGCCGTCGGAACGAGGCTCGTCATACCTTGAGCGAGCAGGCCAAAGGCCGCACTCACGCATCCGATTACAATTAGTTTCTTGACCTTCATCTCTTTTCTCCTTACTTTATGGGGGTTTCTTTATGGGAGGGGGGCACCTGACTCGGCTCGATCCCGTATACTGAAATGTAAATTGTGCTTCCCGTCAGCGGGTAGATTGCCTCGGTACAGTAGACCTCATGTCCACGCAGGATCTTACCTTTGCACGTGCGCATGACACGGGAAGTGAATGTTTCCCAAGCGTCTTCTTCACTGAGGTCGCCGGCATCAATCTCTTGGACGATAGACTCCGCCACTCGGTACGAGACGGATTCGGAGTAGAGAGCGAACGCCAGATTCTCCTTGGCGGCCATCTTCGCGAGATTCATGGCCTCCTTCAGTTGCACACCACTCTTTCCGGTTATGTCAGACACTCCTATTCCCACATACCGTCGTCGCCCTTGGGAGTCCTTGAACTGACGCGACCCCAGCGCCATCGGTAGATTCACGGAATCGGCCCACTTCTTCCATTCTTCGTCATCCTCCACGGAATCGCCAGTAGGCAACGTGGCCGATTGCAAGCGCATGCCTGCCTCCTCCAGCTTTTTGCTCCAGCCAACAGCTACCGCCACCTGGAATCGCTTGCCGTCCCACGATTCTGCGGACGTTAGGACTGTGGCCCCCGACTGCCTGTCGGCGGCAACGGCCTTGAATATTGATGCAGTATATTTTCGGGTGACATTGCCGCAGGACTGTACGCCCGTTGACACACTGGCCGAGATGGTGGTCTGTCTTGCCTGCATTATCTCACTCTTGGCATGAAGCTCCGCAATCTTTGCGCACTCTGCTCTGATCAAAAGGAAGTTCTTTTCAGAAAGCGGATCGGATATGTCCCGCTCGCAGGATCCCACGAACACATATCGCTCTTTTTCCGTGTCTATGCCGATCTCGATACCACGATCCATCAATGACTTCCGCACTATCGCCTCGGCCGTATAGGGTTTCTCCGCCGCTCTCGCCGATTGCGCGGTTACCCCTGCACCAACGACCATACTGGCCGTCAATATCATCTTGAGCATTGCTGTTTTCATTGTAGTTCCTTGTAAGTTTTACGACTTTAGATTTATTTGTCTTGCCTTAAAAACTTGTACCTGCATAAACTGACTACCACTGCCAAGTTGGCAGCAAAAGTATACCATATTGCGGCGATGACAACAAGGGGAGGGAGGCAGAATTTGGCAGAATTTGGCGGAAAGTTGGGGGCTTTGCCTCCCCTCGCACGCCGACTTTCGGATATGTTCAAGGTCGGCTATTTACACGGCATCCACAAAGTGATACAATACACATGATTTCATCTAGTTTCGCATGGCGTTAACGGATGTTGTAAAGAGGAAGGAATGAAAATGAACCGTAGAGAATTCCTGTCGGCCGCCGCGCTTGCCGCGCCGGCCGTGTTCGCCGGAGCGGGGAAGGACGTGTCCGCCAGACCGCTCAAGGTATGCATCTTCTCGGACCTGCATTACCATCCAGGAGTGTGGACGAACACCGAAAACACCTCCTTTCTTGAAAAGATCATGGCGCGTGCCGAACGTGCGCGGTGCGACATGATGATCCACTGCGGCGATTTGCTGCATGGGGTCCGCTCGCCGGAGCAGAAGGCGTTTCTCAAGCTCTACAACGACTTCAAGATACCAGGCTACCACTGTCTCGGCAACCACGACCAGGACGCTAACCCGTACGAGGAGACGTGCGACGCGTACCGGATGCCCGACGGACACTACTCCTTCGACAAGGGCGGTTTCCGCTTCGTGATTGCGGATCCCAACTACTTCTGCAACGAGCCGGGCAAGTTCATCCACCACGGGCGGGGCAACTACTTCAAGCGCGTGGAGGGTTCGACGATCAACTGGATACCGCCGGAACAGCTGGAATGGCTGCGCGCCACGATCGTCGGGTCGCCCTATCCCTGCATCGTGCTCTCGCACCAGAGCTTCGAGCGCGGACACGGCGCGCCGGTCATGAACAAGAAGGATGTCCAGGCGATCTTCAACGAGGCCAACGCCAAGAAACCCGGTACGGTGCGTCTCGTCATGAACGGACACCTCCACATCGACCACCTCCGCGTACTCGACAACATCCTCTACTGGGACGTCAACAGCGCGAACTACCAGTACTACGCGAAAAAGCACGATAAATACCCCGGGGAGTACATGAAGACGCACCGTCGCGCAAATCACAACCTCGGCTGGAAGTCACCTCTTTCGGCAATTCTCACCCTGTGGCCGGACGGGCGCATCAAGATCGACGGGTCGAAGTCAGAATACCTCTTCGGCGTGACGCCGGCCGACGCGGGGTACCCCGATTGTGACCAAGACGGCCGCGAGACGCACCCGATGATCCAATCCGCCGACATGACCTTCAACTACGCCTGAATAAGCGGGGCTTTTTGTTGCTTTCGCTACTGGGAGTTTTGGAGTTTAGGAGGCTTGGAGGATTTTTATAATCACCTCCGAAACTCCTAGTCTCCTAATCTCCCAGCAGCGCAAGCAATAAGCGGCGGGCTACACGGCCAAAAATGGCCACGCAGTTGTGTGAGCGATGAGCCGATGAGCGAATTCTCAATTTCGCGCTTTCCCTTCAGCGGGGTGATTTGGTATAATTAAAGCTTAATTTCCAAGGGCAAATCGCAAAAGCCGATGTTTCCCTTGGGTAATTTTGGAGAAAAAATCATGTGCGACTGTTGCGAGAAGAGCGATCTGTCGAAGCTAACGCCTGTCTTTGAGGCGTTCGCCGGGGACGATCACGCCCTCATATCAATCCTGCAGAAGGCGCAGGAAATCTATGGCTACCTGCCGGTTGACGTGCTGTACGCCATTGCCGAAAAGACGGGGAATAGTCCCGCCAAGGTGATGGGCGTTGCGACGTTCTACACGCAGTTCCGTCTCAAGCCCGTCGGCAAGAACCTCATCCTGCTCTGCAAGGGAACGGCCTGCCACGTGAACGGCGCGGATTCCATCGAGAAGGCGCTCGTGGAGGAGTTGGGCGTGGGCGACGGGGAGACGACCGACGACGGCATCTTCTCCATCAAGACGGTCGCGTGTCTCGGCTGCTGCTCGCTCTCGCCCGTGATGATGATCAACGAGGATACCTACGGCTCCCTCACGCCCGCCAAGGCCAAGGAGATCGTGCGCAAGATTCGGGAGGCGTCGAAATGAAGCTCGTATTTGGAGAAGGAAGCTGCGGCATCGCCGCCGGCGCGCGCAAGGTCCGCGCGGCCGTGGAGAAGCTGAACACGGAGGGCGCCGTCGAGATCGGCATCACCGGCTGCATCGGCATGTGCTATCTGGAGCCGATCGTAGACGTCTATGACGGCGGCACGCTCGTGAAGCGCCTCGTGAAGGTGCAGGAGAAGGACGCGGAGCGGATATACAAGGCGGTTGCGGCCGCGACAAGCGCGGCCCTCCCGGAGTTGGCCGATCTGGAGATTTCGGCGGACGACAAGGAGTTCTTGGAAAAGCAGACGCGCATCGCGCTCCGCCACTGCGGCCTGATCGACCCCGAGGACATCGCGGCCTACGAGGCGGTGGATGGCTACAAGGCGATCCGCAAGGTCCTTGCGATGACGCCGGAACAGGTCATTGAGGAAATCAAGGTTTCCGGTCTCGCTGGACGCGGCGGCGCGGGCTTCCCCACGTGGTTCAAGTGGAACGCCGCCCGCAACGCCAAGGGCGAGCAGAAGTACCTCATCTGCAACGCGGACGAGGGCGACCCCGGCGCGTTCATGGACCGCGCGGTGATTGAATCCGACCCGCACTCCCTCATCGAAGGCATGCTCATCGCCGCCTACGCGATCGGCGCCACCAAGGCGTTCGTCTATGTGCGCGCGGAGTACCCGCTCGCGATCGTGCGCCTCGAAAAGGCGCTCGCGGCCGCGAAAAAGGCCGGCCTGCTTGGTGAGAACATCCTCGGCAGCGGCTTCTCCTGCGACATCCGCATCAAGGCGGGCGCGGGCGCGTTCGTGTGCGGCGAGGAGACGGCCCTCATCGAATCGCTCGAAGGCAACCGCGGCATGCCGCGTCTGAAGCCGCCGTTCCCGGCGGAGAAGGGCTACACGCAGGCTCCCTCGAACATCAACAACGTCGAGACGTTCGCGAACGTCGCATGGATCATCCTTAACGGCGGCGCGGCGTTTGCCGCGATGGGCACCGAGACGAGCAAGGGCACGAAGGTGTTCGCGCTCACCGGCAAGATCAAGCGCGGAGGACTCGTGGAGATTCCGATGGGCCTCACGCTCCGCGACGTGATCTTCGGCATCGGCGGCGGCATCCGCGATGGCGGCACGTTCAAGGCCGTGCAGATGGGCGGCCCCTCCGGCGGCTGCATCCCCGAGCATCTGCTCGACACGAAGATCGACTACAAGGCGCTTGGCGCGACGGGCGCGATCATGGGCTCCGGCGGCATGGTGGTGATGGACTCCCACACGTGCATGGTGAACATGGCGCGGTTCTTCCTCGACTTCACCGCGAAGGAGAGCTGCGGCAAGTGCGTCCACTGCCGTATCGGCACGAAGCGCATGCACGAGATCCTCACGCGCATCACCGAGGGCAAGGGCAAGGAGGGCGACGTGGAGCTCCTGCAGGACCTCTGCAACGGCATCAAGGCGGGCGCGCTCTGCGGACTGGGCCAGACGGCCCCGAACCCGGTCCTTACCACGATCCGCTACTTCCGCGACGAGTATGACGCGCACATCCGTGAGGCGCGCTGTCCCGCGCACGAGTGCGCGGCGCTCAAGAAATACTCGATCGACCCCGCGAAGTGCAAGGGCTGCACGATGTGCGCGAAGAAGTGTCCTGTGGGCGCGATTACGGGCACGGTGAAGCAGCCGCACGCGATCGATCAGTCGAAGTGCATCAAGTGCGGCCAGTGCGTGGCCACCTGCAAGTTCGGCGCGGTGGCTATTGGGTGAGGTGCGCTCTAGAGATTCTAGCAAACCTAGAACTTCTAGAACGTCTAGCAAATCTAGAAAGAAGGCTTTAAGATCATGGAAAGCGAATTGATAACTCTTGAAATTGACGGCCAGTCCGTCAGCGTGCCGGCCGGCACCACGATCCTCGAGGCGGCGAAGACGGCCGGGATCGACATCCCGAACCTGTGTTACCTGAAGGAACTCGGGCCCTACGGCGCGTGCGGCGTGTGCGTGGTGGAGGTGGAGAACTGCCCGAAGATGCTCCGCGCCTGTTCCGCGAAGGTCGCCCCCGGCATGGTGGTGCACACGAAGAGCGAGAAGGCGCTCGCCACGCGCAAGCTCGCGCTCGAGCTCCTGATGGGCGACCACGACGGCGACTGCCAAGGTCCCTGCAAGCTCAACTGCCCGGCCCACACGGACTGCCAGAAGTACGTGAAGGAAATCGCGGAGGGCCGCTTTGCGGACGCCGTCGCGACGGTGAAGGAGACGTTCCCGCTGCCGGCCGCCATCGGCCGCGTGTGTCCGCACCCGTGCGAGAAGGCGTGCCGCCGCAACCTCGTGGAGCAGCCGATCTCCATCGCGCAGCTCAAGTACTTCGCCGCCGACCAGGTGCGCAAGGACGGCAACGAGCATCCGATCAAGGTTGCCGCGCCGACGGGCAAGAAGGTCGGCATCATCGGCGGCGGCCCCGCCGGACTCACCGCCGCGTTCAAGCTCGCGCAGTGGGGACACGACGTCACGGTCTACGACCAGATGCCGGAAATGGGCGGCATGCTCCGCTACGGCATTCCTGAGTACCGTCTCCCCAAGGCGATCCTCAAGGCCGAGACGGACGCCATCGCGGCGCTGGGCGTCCAGTTCATCAACAACTTCAAGATCGGACGCGATGCGGACTTCGCGAAGCTCCGTTCGTGGTTCGACGCGGTGATCGTGGCGAACGGCGCGTGGAAATCGACGGCGATGCGCGTCAAGGGCGAGGAGCTCAAGGGCGTGTGGGGCGGCATCGACTTCCTCCGCGCGGTCGTCACCGGCGAGAAGCCGGACATCGGCGAGCGCGTGGCGATCGTCGGCGGCGGCAACACCGCGATGGATGCCTGCCGCACCGCGGTGCGCGTAGGTGCGAAGGAAGTGTTCGTGGTCTATCGCCGTACCCGCAAGGAGATGCCGGCGGAGGACATCGAGATCACGGAGGCCGAGGAGGAAGGCGTCAAGTTCAAGTTCCTCTACGCCCCGGACGAAATCCTCGGCAAGGACGGCAAGGTGTGCGGCATGCGCCTCCAGGTGATGGAGCTCGGCGAGCCCGACGAGCGCGGCCGCCGCAAGCCCGTGCCGGTTCCCGGCAAGTTCGAGGAGATCGCGCTCGACAGCGTGATCGCCGCTATCGGCCAGCGCAACGACCCCGAAGGGTTTGCGGACCTGCCGCAGACTCAGAAGGGCACGATTGCCGCCGACGAGGGTAACTTCGCGACGACGCTTCCCGGCGTGTTCGCCTGCGGCGACACGGTGAACAAGGGCGCGGGCATCGCGATCGGCGCGATTGCGCAGGCCAACGAGGCCGCGCTCGCCGTGAACGCCTACCTGCGCGGCGGCGAGTACAAGCCGATTAAGCCGATCCTCTCCGAGCGCAACCTCACCGAAAAGGACTTCGCGGACCGTCCGCGTATCGCGCGCGCCGTGATGCCGCAGCGTCCCGCCGAAGAGCGCAAGCACGACTTCAAGGAGGTCAACCTTGGACTCTCCGTCGAGGCGGCGCAGGCGGAGGCGAAGCGGTGCCTGGAGTGCGGCTGCCACGACTTTGAGGACTGCAAGCTCATCCGCTACGCGAACCTCGTGCAGGCGGATACGCAGCGTCTCCGCGGCGACTTCCATCCCGGCTTCACGGAGCAGAAGCTCGTCACGATCGAGCGCAACCAGCGCAAGTGCATCCTCTGCAACCTCTGCGTGCGCGTGTGCGCCGAACAGGCGAAGCAGGGTCTGCTGGGCCTCGTCGGACGCGGCTTCAAGACCGTCATCAAGCCCGAGTTCAAGGATCCCGCCGCCACGGCCGTGTGCAAGGACTGCCGCCTCTGTGCGGAGAACTGCCCCACCGGCGCGCTCAAGATCATTGGTTATACAGGGCGTGAGGCTTGACTTGTGCCCTCAGATTCGGTAAACTACTTGCAAAAAACGAAAGGATAAAAAGATGGCCTGGGGTCCATGGCAAATTTTGCTGGTTATAGTTGTGCTGGTGCTCGTGTTCGGAAGCAAGAAGCTCCCGGAACTTGCGCGTGCGCTGGGCAAGGCTAAAGGCGAGTTCAAGAAGGGTACGGCGGAAGGCGAGGCCCTGCTCAGGGAAGAAGAGGCGAAGGCCAAGGCTCTTGAGCAGCAGAAGGAAGCCGAGAAAGACCAAACCAACGCGTGAACGACGTCCTGCGAGAACGCCTGAAGGGCGTTCCGTTGCGCCCTGGCTGTTACCTGATGAGGGACCGCCGGGGCGTCATCATCTACGTCGGCAAGGCGAAGAACCTGCGCCGACGCGTGCTTTCCTATTTCCGTCCAGGCGCAGACCTCGCGCCGAAGGTTCGCTCGATGGTGAACACCGTCGCCGACCTTGAATGGATGTGCGTGCGGAACGAGGCCGAGGCGCTGCTCACGGAGGCTTCGCTGATCAAGCAGTACAAGCCGCACTTCAACATCCTCATGCGCGACGACAAGCGCTACCTCGCGCTGCGTGCGGATCCCGACGACCCGTTCCCGCGCTTCGCCACGTGTCGCATCGTGCGCGACGACGGCGCGCTCTACTTCGGTCCTTTTCCGTCCGCCCCCGTCGTGCGCGCCGCGAAGGATTTCGTGGAGAAGCACTACGGCCTGCGCGGCTGCGACGCGCTCGCGCCGGACGAGGAGACGCATCGCCACTGCCATGCGGACGTCATCCGCTTCTGCACCGCGCCGTGCGAAGGTAAGATTACGGCTGCGGACTACCGGGCACGGTTCGACGAGGCGTGCGCGTTCCTGCGCGGGGAACGCCCCGCCGTCATCGCGGAGTTGGTGGAGTCGATGAAGGCCGCCGCCGCGGCGGAGGACTTCACGAAGGCCGCGCGTCTGCGCGACACCATCGGCGCGCTCAAGGAAATGACGAAGGCGCATTTCGTGCGACGGCGTCCGGAGGAGACGCGCGAGGCGGCGCGCCAGGGCCTTGCGGAACTCGCCGCCGCGTTGAAGCTCGACAAGCCGCCACACGTCATCGAGTGCGCGGATATTTCCAACCTCTTCGGCACGCATTCCGTCGCGTCGCTCGTCGTGGCCGTGGACGGTCTTCCCGACCGCCGCTTCTACCGCCACTTCCGCATCGAGACGGTGGAGGGCGCGGACGATCCGCGCTCGATGGCGGAAGTCGTGCGCCGGCGCTACGGCCCGGAATCCACGCTCACGGCGAAATCGCCGCGCGCCGACCTCTTCATCTGCGACGGCGGCATCACGCAGTTGCGCGCCGCGCGCGCGGCGTTCGCGGAGATCGGCGTGACTGATATCCCCGTGGTGGGGCTCGCGGAGCGGATGGAGATCATCGTCACGGACGATGAACGCGGTGACGTGTTCCTGCCGCGCGACTCGCAGGGCCTCTTCGTGGCGACGCGCCTGCGCGACGAGGCACACCGGTTCGCGATCACATACCACCGCAGTCTGCGCGAGCGCACGATCCGCGAGTCCGTCCTCGACGAGGTGCAGGGCATCGGCCCTGCAAAGAAGACCGCGTTGCTGCGCCACTTTCATTCGATCTACGGCATCGCCCGCGCGTCGGAGGAGGAGATTGCCGCCGTTGCTGGCGTGGGCCCCGACATCGCCGCCGCCGTGAAACGCGCAGCCGTGTCGAACGCGGGTGCGCGATAAGAAAGCGGTACGCCATGGCAACCCATCCCCGTCCGCGCACAGGAACGGGGATTTATGGTATAATTTTCAGCCATGGAAAAGTTCTTCAATATCGCAGGGCCGTGCAATCCGGCGAAACACTACATGCTTCCCGCAACGGCGAGGCTTCCGGGAGTCATGCGTCTCGTGGCGCGTGAGCAGTACTTTGCCATACATGCCGCGAGGCAGTCTGGCAAGACGACGCTGCTGAAGGGGCTCGTGCGTGATATCAACGCATCAGGGGAGCGCATCGCGCTCTACTTCACAGTGGAGAGCGTACAGGCGTATCCCGACCCGCACGATGGGATATTCAAGATCGTGGAGTGCATGAGGTCTGATTTGCTTTCTCACCCCCTTTTCGGGGAGCTTGTCCGTGATCCGTCATCGCCCGTCCCTAAACTACTGCCACAGCCTCCTGACCTCGGCGTGAAACTTTTCCTGACAATGCTTGCCCAAAAGGCCGACAAGCCGCTCGTCATCTTCTTTGACGAAGTGGACGGCCTCACCGAGGGAACGGCGGTTACGTTCCTGCGCGAGCTTCGCAATGGCTACGTCACGCGCGATGAAATACCGTTCCCTTCGTCCGTGGCCATCGTGGGCATGATGGACATCCGCGACATGAAGGCGAAGGTGCGTCCGCATTCTGAGACGCTTGGCAGCAAGAGTCCGTTCAACGTCATAACGGAGGATTTTACACTCCGCAACTTCACGGAAGACGAGGTGCGTGAGCTCTACGCCCAGCACACCGCTGCGACGGGACAGGTGTTCGAGCCAGACGTGTTCGATTCCGTTATGGAGTGGAGCGGCGGGCAGCCGTGGCTCGTGAACGCGCTGGCGCGCGAATGCGTCGAGAAGATACATGATTTCCGCTACGACGAGCCGATCACCGTGGCGGACATCGAGACGGCTAAGGAGACGATTATCCGCCGCCGCGACACGCACATCGACAGTCTGATGGACCGACTGCGCGATCCGCGCGTCCGCCGCGTGATGGAGCCGATCATCCTCGGCAACCAGCTTGTGGAACTGTCGGTGAACGACGAAGACTACCGCTATGTCCAGGACCTCGGCCTCCTCAAGGAGGTGAACGGCGCGCTCGTGCCGTCCAACAGGATGTACGCGGAGATCATCGGTCGCTACCTCTCACGTGACGAGCAGATTCGCATGATGCAGTCGATTCCCCATCCGCCGTGGGCGACCGAGGACGGAATCGACATGCCCGGCCTGATGGCGGCGTTCCAGGCGTTCTGGCGCGAGAACAGCGGCGCGGACCGCCGTGCCTACGAGTACGGCGAGGCGACGCCGCACCTTGTCCTCATGGCGTTCCTCCAGCGCGTCACGAACGGAAACGGACACATCCTCCGCGAGATGGCGCTCGGCAGCGGACGACTCGACCTTTGCGTGGAATACAAGAATCACCGCTACGCGGTGGAGGTGAAGACCGCGAAAAACTTTGCCGGCGAGAAATCGTACGAACAGCTTGCCGGCTACCTCGACAAGCTCCGCCTCACCGAGGGCTGGATGCCGATCTTCGACGAAGACAAGTCAAAGTCTTGGGAGGAGAAGCTCTACAACCGCGACGTCGTTTTCAAAGGAAAGACGCTCCATGTCGTTGGACTGTAGCATTGAATGAAACGCGAAGATACCCTTCCGCACAGCCCGCAGATTTATGGTATAATCCTAAACCAAAAGGAGAACAAGCAATGAAAATACAATGGATATCGGCACTGGCGCTGACAGGTACGGCTGTCATCGCAGGAAGCAACAGCCTGTGCAGCGATAGATCCGTAAAGAAGTGCGAATGCGCAACGAGGACCACGCCAGCGGTAAAAGTGGCAGAGGAAACGAAGGCTGTCGGGTTGATGACGGACCAGCTCGTCTCGCCCGCGAACATCGGCGCGGCACCGGTGTTCAGCTGGTACATGGAATCTGCACGCAAAGGTGCGGCGCAGACGGCCTATCGTCTGAAGCTCTTTGAGGGACTCTTCGGGAAGAAGCAGGTGTGGGACTCCGGCGAGGTCGTGTGTGGAAAGTCCGTGGCCGTGAAGTATGGTGGTCCCGCGCTCAAGAGCGCGCAGAAGTACGTGTGGACCGTTGAGGTGAAGGATGAGAAAGGCACGTGGCTCAAGCCCGCGAAGGGATTCTTCGAGACAGGCCTCTTCAAGAAGGATGACTGGGACGGCGCCGCGTGGATTTCCGCCGTTGACTCGAAGGTGCGTCCAAAGGATGCGCGCGGGAAGCAGGAGGCCGAAGATGGTACGGCCTGCTTCGTGAAGACGATTCCGAACGGCAAGGACGTGAAGGAGGCGTACTGGACGGTGGCTGGCCTTGGCGCGTTCGAGGCGTACGTGAACGGCGAACCCGTCTCGCGCAAGGGCTGCAAGACCATCAAGGGCCGGCTCGTATCCGACTTCCTCAAGCCCGGCTTCACGCACAACGCCAAGACGAAATACTCCTTCGCCTACGACGTGACGCATCTGATGAAAACCGGCAAGGCCGACGCGAACACGTTCGCCGCGCAGGTCTCGTCCGGCTGGTGGCGCGACAAGATCGTCAACTTCTTCGGCAAGAAATCCGCCTTCCGCGCGCAGCTCATCCTGCGTTACGCGGACGGCACGGAGAAGCGCATCGGCACAGATACGACATGGCTCTCCGCCACGACCGGTCCCGTGCTCCGGGCGGCGATCTTCGACGGCGAAGACTACGACGCGCGTATCAAGACGGATTGGATGAAGGGCAACCTCTGCGACACGTTCAAGCCCTCGGAGATCAACACCGAGTTCAAGGGCGAACTCTTCCCGATGACAGGCGCGCCCGTGCGTCTGCGCGAAGACATCGCGATCGCCCCGGTCGAGATGTACGTGTGGAAGGACGCCGAAGGCGCGAAGGACGGCGAGTTCGGCAAGGTGAAGAAGCTCCGCTCCTACAAGGACGGCGACGCGATCGTGGTCGACAAGGGCGAAACGCTCATCGTGGACTTCGGACAGAACGCCGCCGCGATTCCGTGTTTCATCTTCTCCGCCGCCGAGGGCGTGACGCTCAAGATGCGTCCGGCCGAAATGCTCAACGACGGCAACGGCGCGAAGAAGCGCGGCTGCGACGGTCCCGAAGGCTCCGCCTACTTCACCAACTACCGCCAGGCGCGCACAACGGTCAACTACACGTTCGCGGGCGCGGGCGAGGAGAAGTACCATCCCACGTTCACCTTCCTCGGCTACCGCTACGCGTCCATCACGACGACGGACAAGGTGACGATCAAGAAAATCCGTTCCATCCCAGTCACGTCCATCCCGAAGTGGAGCGAGACGGGCTGCCTCGAGACGGGCGTTGCGGACGTCAACAAGCTCATCTCCAACGTCAAGTGGGGACAGTACTCCAACTACCTCTCCGTGCCGACGGACTGTCCGCAGCGCAACGAGCGCCTGGGCTGGACGGCCGACACGCAGGTGTTCACCGAGGCCGCCTCCTACAACGCCAACGTCTACGGCTTCTTCATCAAGTGGATGCGCGACATGCGCGACACGCAACATGAGAAGGGCGGCTTCCCCGGTGTTGCGCCGCTCGCCCAGTACGGCAGCAGCGAAGTGATGCGCCTTGGTTGGTCCGACGCCGGCGTGATCGTGCCCTACCAGGTATGGAAGCAGTTTGGCGACGTGAAGATCATCAAGGAGAACTGGACCGCGATGGAGAAGTACATGGCGCGCTGCGCCGAGACGCGCTATGAGATCAAGGCGATTCAGGGCGAATGCCGCAACTACCAGTGGGCCGACTGGCTCAGCTACGAGGCACTTGAATCGTGCAGCGGCAAATTCCGAGGCCAGCATGGTCCGAAGGCCGAGGCGATCCACTACTGGGAGTATCTCGGCGCGTGCTACTGGCTCTGGAACTCCGGCATGATGCGCGAAATGGCCCAGGCTATGGGGGACAACTCCGACGCGCTCAAGTATCGCCGCATGGAGGCCGATGCGCGCAAGTATCTGAAGGAGAAGTTCTTCGACGCCGACGGTAAGTTCAAGCTCGACCTGCTCAACACGATGCAGACGCCCGCGCTCTTCGCGCTTAAGCTCGGTCTCGTGGAGGGCGAGGCGAAGGTGCGCATGGCCGCGGCCCTCAAGAAGAACATTGCCGATCACGGCGACTGCCTGCAGACCGGCTTCCTCGGCACGTCCATCCTGATGAACACCCTCACATACGACGTGGGCGCGCCGGACATGGCCTACACGCTTCTCCTCCAGCACAAGAACCCCTCGTGGCTCTACTCCGTCGACCAGGGCGCGACGACCATCTGGGAGCGCTGGAACTCCTACACAAAAAAGGACGGCTTCGGCTCCGCCGGCATGAACTCCTTCAACCACTACGCCTACGGCGCGGTACTCGCGTGGATGTACGGCACGATGGCCGGTATCCAGGGGGATGTGGAGAAGCCCGGCTTCAAGCACATCATCCTCGCGCCGGTACCCGACAAGCGCGTGGGACACGTGAAGGCCTGCTTCCGCTCGCCCTACGGTCCGATCAAGAGCGCGTGGAGCTACGACGCCGCTGGCAAGTGGACGTGGACGTTCACGATTCCGGCGAACACCACGGCCACGGTCACCGTTCCCGGCGAGCAGCCGAAGGAATACGTGGCCGGAACCTACACCGTGACGAAGTGACGACGGATGAAGGCGTGGATCCAGCGTGTGGCGCGCGCGTCGGTGACGATCGACGGCGAACGCGTGGCAGAGATTGGACGGGGTTATCTCGTCCTGCTCGGCGTCACGCATACCGATACGGATGTGGAGGCGGACAAAATCGCCTCCCGCCTCCCGGTGCTGCGCCTTTTCACGGACGCGAACGACCAGATGAACCTCTCCCTTGAGGACGTGGGCGGATCCGTCATCGTCGTCTCGCAGTTCACGCTTTATGCGGACACGGCGCACGGGCGGCGTCCGGGCTTTTCCAACGCCGCGCGTCCCGAAAAGGCCGAGCCGCTGTACGAACGGGTTGTTGCGCAGCTGCGCGCGCAACTCGGCGCCGACCGCGTGGGCACGGGACGCTTCGGCGCGGACATGCAGGTGGAACTCGTCAACGACGGGCCCGTGAGCGTGGAACTGCGTGTGGATGCGGCGGGGTGAGTGCAATGCCGGGCGTCGGGTTCAATCTTTCGCAGTCGCTCAAGCAGCAGCAGACGCTGGCGCCGCAGATGCGTCAGGGTCTGAAGATGCTGCAGATGACGTCGCTTGAACTCCGCGCCGAACTCCAGCACGAGATGGAGGTGAACCCGGTCATCGAAGACGTGACGAGCCGGATTGAGCGGCAGATGTCGTCCGAGCTGCCCGAAGCCCATTCCTACGGCGAGGTGACGGAAAAGCCCCTTGACTTCGGAACCGGTGAGAACATGGCGAGTGCGATGGGCACGGACGCGACCGACGACGGGTACCGCGACTATTTCCTCGGCAACATGGAAAGCGCGTCCGGCGACGAGGAGGCGCAGTCCCGCCGCGACCATCTCTTCGACTCGATGGTGAAGACGGAAACGCTCCAGCAGCACCTCATGGCGCAGATCGGGTTGTCCGACATCCCGCAGGAGGATCGCGACCTTGCGGGCATCCTCGTCGAGAACGTCGACGACGACGGCTATTTCCGCGGGTCGATTCCGGACATCATGATGGTGACGAAGGCGGACATGCCGAAGATCGAAAGCGTGCTCGCCCAAATCCGCGCGTTCGATCCGCTGGGGTGCGGGGCGCGCAACCTGCGCGAGTGCTGGCTCGCGCAGATGGAGAAGCTCGACGACTCGCCGTGGGAAGATGAAATCCGCTCGGCGCTTGAAAACCATTTCGACGACCTCGTTGCGCGCCGCGTGCCGACGCTCTGCGCCGCGCTGCACATCACGGCCGAGGAATATCCGCGCATGTTGAAGGAGCTGGCCAAGCTCGATCCCATGCCGGGCCGGGCATTTGCCGCGCGGGCGAATAGCGGGAAGTTCGTCGCACAGGGACACGGCTACGTGCAGCGCGTCAAGCCGGGAGAATACGTGAAGCCGGAGGTCTTCGCCTACCAAGACAAAGACGGGGAATGGCTGGTGCGCGTGGACGGACGCGACTTGCCGGAGATCCACATCTCGCAGAGATACCAGAAGATGCTGGCCGATCCATCCGTCACCGCCGAGGTGAAGTCGTACATCCGCGAACGCATCCGTGCGGCGGAGGTTCTGCGTGAGAGCGTGAAGAAGCGCCAGCAGACGATCCACGACATCGCGCAGGCGATCGTCGACGCGCAGCCGGATTTCTTCAAGCGGGGCATGGGCGCGCTCAAGCCGCTCACGATGCAGCAGGTCGCCGAACAGGTGGGGGTCGTGGGCACCACCGTGTCGCGGACGGTGCGGGACAAATACATGTCCACGCCGTTCGGCGTCATTGAGCTGCGGAAGTTCTTTACGTCCGGCGGCGCGAAGACCGAAGACGGCGAGACGATGTCGAACGCCTCGGTCAAGGAACGCATCAAGGCGATCATCGATGCGGAAAATACGACCAATCCGTATTCCGACGACCAGATCACGGAAATCCTGAAGGCGGAAGGCGTGAACATCTCCCGCCGCACGGTCGCCAAGTACCGCATGGCGATGAAGATCCCCGGCAAGGCCGACCGCGCCGCCTTCCATTGACCGCGCAGAGGGTTTCTGCTATGCTACCGACAACTAGCCAGACTAGTCAGAATCAAAGGAGCAAAAAGCCATGAGTTCGGTATGGGCGCTGCAGGACGCCAAGAGCAAATTTTCCGCCGTCGTCAACAGGGCGTGCGAGGTCGAGCCGCAAATCGTGACGCGGCACGGGCAACCCGTTGTCGTGATGTTGGCCTACAGCGAATACAGGAAGCTCTCGGAGCCCGCGCGTTCGCCGATCGACGTTCTGCTTGGCGGCCCCAAGATTGATGGCGGGCTTCGGACGCAACGCGACAAGTCTGCGGCGCGGAAGGTGGTTCTCGCATGATGTACCTTCTGGACAACCTCACGCTTGTTACGCGCAATGTCCGCGACATGGAAGGCATGGGCGACTAAATGGGAATGCGGCCGCGATCGTCGTGTTATGCCCATGCCGCAGGACGATGGATTGTGCGCCCGTTCGATTCTACGGGAATGACATCTGGCAGTTGGCATTTCGCCGGAAGGTCGCGGGGGATGTTCCAGCAATATGTGGCGTGGAAACGAAGGTCTGTCGGCCGCTGCCGAGGATTGAACACGATAGTCCGCCGCTTGAGTTCGTGGCGCACGAGATCAAGTGGCGCGATGAAGTCCGCATCGCCTAGTGGATGCGGGGCACTCCTGGCACCGGGAATCCACGGATGGAACCCATGCCTTGTTCTTGTTGTAGTAGCCTTCAATTATATCCACGCCGCCATGTGCAGTGAGGGCTTGAAGATAGATGTTTTGTCGTTAAAAAAGAGAGGGCCCCAAACCTTGCGGCCTAAGACCCTGTTCCGCGTCGGCAGAACCTTGCGGCTGGATATGAACCTTTTGAGGGGTTCACGGATAGTGTATCAAATCCGGCGGAGAATACAAGGGGGCAACATGGCGAGTAAGGGACGCAAAGCGAGTAAGGGATTTACATTCTCGTGCAAAGCTAGGCCACAGCAGATTAGAGCGTGAATCCATGCATTATTCTGCTTGAAGTGCTCGTGTGAAGGGGGGAAGGAAGATTAGGCCCTTAGCTGTGAAATCGGACAGACGAGCACGCCGTCCTTTCGCCGATAGGCTGCGCCAGAATGCCCAAGAATCACAATAAGAGATTTGGGGGGCTTCCCGTATTTCTCAGCTGCCAGCGCATCGCGAAGATCAGTCAATCCCTTTGCTGCGGCATCCTCCTGTCCGGCTCCAAGCTTGATCTCAATCGCGACCCATTCGCCATCATCCATTTCGACAACCGCGTCCACCTCACGATTCAGGTAATCCTGGTAATGCATCAGTTCCGCTCCCATGCATTCGGCGTAAACCGCAAGATCCCGTTCGACAAGGGATTCAAAAAGGAATCCCATGAACTGAATGTCGCCAATGACCTTTCCCGGAGTCATCTTCAGCAAGGCGGCGGCGATCGAAGGATCGCACAGATGCCGTTTTTCGGACTGCTTGACCCGGACCTTCGACCGCGCGTTCGCATGGAACGGCTTCTGGTTGTCTATGACAAACAGCCGGGACAATGCATTCAGATAGGAAGAAACGGTGTCAGGATCAACCGACTCGGCGTCATATTCTGTAATGTCGTTACACAACGTCGACAGCGAAGCCGTCGTCGCCTCATTTCGCGCTAACGACCTGAGCAACAGGTCCACCTTATGCACATCGCGCCGCGTTTCGTCAATGCGATGAATGTCGTTGGTTTCAACCTGCTTTATGTATTCACGTGGAATCGACATTGCATCCTTGATTGGCACGCCAATCGATTCCGGCCACCCACCCCGCACGATCCATTCGGCGATATCCTTCAACTCCGGCGTTCTTCCCTGTACCACGCCCTCCAACCGGTTCTCGCAAAGATCGCGGAACGACACGAGTCCTTCGGATTCGCCGCTCTCCCAGAGCGTCATAGGACGCATCCGCAGCGAGGCGATGCGCCCCGTACCGCTATGCATCACGCCCTTGCGTTTCGGAGTCGAAGATCCCGTCAGTATGTAACGGCCTTTTTCGTTTGATTCATCCACATAAGCCCGCGTTGCATCCCAAAGTTCAGGGAACTCCTGCCATTCATCGATTAGGTGAGGGGTTGCGCCTGTAAAGGCTGCGTTGATGTCGATTTCAAGAAGTTTGCGGTTCTGGAAATTCTTGGCGGGGGATGCGACAAGAAACTCGCTCGCGGAATGTTTGCGCGACGTCCATGTCTTTCCGCACCACTTCGGCCCTTCCACGCAAACCGCTCCAAAGGTGCGAAGATACATGTCGAGTCGTTCGTCAATGACACGAGGCTTATATCCGGCTATTTCCATCTTTTTAGTCCTTTGGCCGTCATTATATCATTCAGTGTGATGGCAAGTCAATGGCATTCGGTCATATTTCGAAGTTTCATTCGGTCATATTTCACGGTTTCATTCGGTCATATTCGGTGTTCTGGCCAGTTAATTTGGCAGGAATCGCAGCCAACTTTCCTCTGGATTGGCCGTCGAACTCTCCGCGTTGCGCGATGCCCGCCGTGAAACTGGCATCGACGACTGCACGGTCGTGACATGGGATGAAGAGGGTGAGGAAGACGGCATCCACCTCGTTCCGGCATGGAAGTGGATGCTGTATGGCGACTAATCTTGGTTTTTGAAAATAGTCGCCCGCTTCATGTCGGTGGGACTTTCCAGCAGGTCGGCCATCGCGTCACGCCAACGGTAAACTGCGGCGGGGTCGCCCGTGTAGTTCCGCATCGTGTCCATCACGTCGTGCGGTACCGCGAGGAGTTCGCGTGCGCGTTTCGCCCAGGCGTCGTTTGGGTCGGCGTGTGACTTGAGCTTCTTTTCGAGGAGGAGCGCGTAGGCGTAGTCTTCGAGGCCGTCGCGGAAGTTTTCGAGGCGGACGGTTGGGAGCGGCGTGCCATCAGGCCCGACGCACGTCCACGAGCCGTCGCCGTGGTATCTGGTCCAGCTGCGCGGATCCCAGTCCGTGAAGGGGCCCGAGGTGATGCACCGACTGGAGTTCCAGATGGATATCTGGTAGTAGAGGAAGCCGTCGTGGCGCTGGCGCACGGTCTGCGCGCCCATGAGGAGGCGGCCCTCGATGGCGGGACACTCGATGAACATGTTGGCGTGGGGCGCGTGCGGGCCGCAGCAGATGTACCACCACACCTGGTGTCCGGCGGCGCGCGACTTCGCGGCCTTCTCCGGGTCGAACTTCGGCGTAAGGGGCGTGAACCAGTCCATCACGTCGAGCGGCGTGTCCACGCCGAACTCGTGGTCGTAGGCGGTGGTGGATACGGGAACGCCCGGCAGCGCCTTCTTGATCTCGCCGACCGCCGTGCGGATGGCGGGGAAGTACTCCTTGTGTACCTCGTCGCACCCGTACACGTATGCGTAATCCTGCACGCCAATCTTCTTCGCGCCTTCGTAGAACTTTTTGAGACGCGGAATAGTCTTCTCTCGCCACTTCGCCATGTCAACCTCATTCGTGGACTTGGGATACGACCAGTATCCGAGATTGAACCATCCCGTGCGCCCCTCCTCCTTCAGCTGCCGGATGGCGTCCAGACGATTGGTGTCGCTGCCGTGGTAGAGGCTGTCATAAGGGATGAGGTAGTCCGCGAGGAACGTCACCCATTCGCGCTTGTGCTTCCGCCAGATATTGATGGGCGAGAGCGGATCGTTCCTGCGGGCCTGCGCTTCGGCGATCCCGTCGGGATCCTCCCACTGGGTGTTGGCCTCCGGGGAGAACGTGACGGCGAGCGGCAGCGCGGACGTGCGGCCGAGCGAGAAGCCGTTCACGCGCACGGCGAAGGGAACGCGAACCGTCTCGACGCCCTTTGCGGAGACGAGCAGCGCGCCGCGATAGGTGCCTGCGGGCTGTCCTGCGGGACAGTGGACGCGAATCCAGAAGCTCTGCACGTCCATATCCTTGATTGCGACACCGTCGAGAAAGCCGAGGATCGGATCTGGCCACCAGCCGAGGACGGGCCTGCGCGTCGTGCGGACGTAGCCCGGTGCGGCGTTCGTGGACACGGCCTCGCCCACCTTGTACGGCGGCTGGCGTGTCGTCTTGACGTAACCCGTCACGTCACACGCGATGTTCGCTGCGGAGAACGAAGCGGCGGGATCGCCACTTCCCCGATTCGCGCAGGAGGTCAGGTCGCCGTCCACGCGCACGCGCACGTCTTCGAGATTGGTGCCCATTGGTGCGACGAGTAGCTGCACGCTCTCGTACTCGTTGCCGGCAAGGCGCACGGAAAGACCTTCCTTAGGTACGGGCTTTGCGGAAAACTTTCCGCGCGGCATGATCTTCTCCATCGACGTCACCGTGCCGAGAAGCATGGCGGACGATGCGAGGCCGGACGTCTGGCACGCCTCGAAGAAACGCAGGAAGTCGCGTGCGTGCGCCTGCCATTCCTGGAGTTCGACGAGCTCGCGCGTCATCGCGTCGCGTCCGTCGGTCAGGAGGGCGATGAGGTCGCGTCCCACGCACGGGCCGTCCGGCACGGGCAACGGCTCGTCTTTCTTGAGGAGCGTCAGGCGGTCGATGAACACGCGCGCGTCGCGGGGATTGGAGAGGAAGAGATGGACGCGGCCGATGTTGGCCGGATTGCACTTCTTGGGCCACTTGCGGAGCGGGACGACCCACTGGGCGTAACCGCGCGCCGGAAGGGTGGTTTGGGCGTGGAGCCCGTTCTGGACACGCCCCTCGGGTCCGCTGATGAAGGTGGAAAGCGTGTCGTTCCCCTCGCCGACGCTCACGAGGTCGATGACGAGGCGGTCGTAGGCGCGCCAGTCCTTCACGGACGTGTGCAGGTTGAAGCTCGGCCATTCGTCGAGACCCTTGCGCCACGGACCGCTCTTGAAGTAGAGGGCGTGTTGTCCGGACGTGGCGAAGGCGTTCGTCACGCAGATCGTGCGGTCGTGCGCGAACACGCACGGTGCGGTTTTCTGCCGGTCCTCCGTCTCGAAGTCGAAAAGGACCGTCGCTGCGGCGGCGGACATGGAAACACCAACTCCGAAGAGCCCAAGGAATAGCGCTGTTTTTCTCATGCCGAAAGTATATCATATTTCCGGCGTTCTTCCCTGTACCACGCCCTCCAACCGGTTCTCGCAAAGATCGCGGAACGACACGAGCCCTTCGGATTCGCCGCTCTCCCAGAGCGCCGCGCGGTCGCCAAACGACGTCCGCGCCGTAGGCGGACGACGCCTCGAACGAGCGTCTCGCCGAGACTACGATTCGTTAGTTCGCGAGGGAGCCGAGGTTGAAGATCGGGAGGAACATGGCCGTGACGATCGTGCCGATGACGACGCCGAGGAACACCATGAGGAACGGCTCCATGAGCGAGGTGAGCGTGGCGAGCATCACCTCCACCTCCTCGTCGTAGGAATCGGCCACCGATTCAAGCATGTCCTCCACCTTGCCGGCCTTCTCGCCGGCGGCGAGCATGCGGATCATCAGGATGGGCATGAAGGGCTTGCCCTGAAGAGATGGGCTGAGCTGGTTGCCCTGCTCCACCTCCCGTCGCGCGGCGAGGACGGAGTTCTCGAGCACGAAGTTGTCGAGCGAGCCGGCCACGACCTCCAGCGACTTGAGGATCGGCACGCCCGCTGCGATCATCTGCGCGAGCAGCCGGCAGAAGCGTCCGATCGCCGCCTTCTGGTTCAGGAGCCCAAAGACCGGGAGTTTGAGTTTGAAGCGGTCGAACGCGAGGTGTCCGGCCTGCGTTGCCTTCCAGCGCTTGAAGATGAACACGCCTCCCACGATCACGCCACCGATGATGTACCACCAGTTCTTCACGAACGTCGAGATGTCCACGAGCTTCTGCGTGAGCCAGGGAAGTTCCTTCCCAAAGCCGCTGAACATTTCCGCGAACACGGGCACGACGAACTGGATCAATCCGGCCGCAAGCAGCATGGCGATGCTGATGATCACGGTCGGGTAGGTCATCGCGCTTTTGACCTTCTTCCTCAGGCGCGACGACGACTGGAGGATTGCGGCGAGACGCTTCATGATGCCCGCGAACTCGCCGGACTGCTCGCCCGCAATGACCATGTTCACGTACATGTCGTCGAACAGCTGCGGGTATTCGGCGAGGCCGTTCGACATGGGCGCGCCACCCTCGATCACGTCACACAGGTGCTGGAGCACCTTTTTGAACTCTGGGTCTGCGCACTGTTCGCCGAGCGTCTGGATCGACGCGAGGATCGTCATGCCCGCGCCGAGCATCGATGCGAGCTGGCGCGTGAACGGGATGATTTCCTTGTTGCGGATGCGCTTCGCGCCCTTTACCTTGATTGCCTTTCCCATCATTCACCTCCCGTCACTTCAAACGCGGCTTCGAGCGACGTTATGCCCGCGCGCACCTTGCGCATCCCGGCCTCCTTCAGCGTGACCATGCCCTCTTCGAGCGCGTATGCCTTAAGCTTTTCCGCGTCGCCGCCGCGTTCGATGAGTCCGCGTATCTTCGGCGAGATCGGCAGGACTTCCATGAACGCGCCGCGTCCCTTGTAGCCGGAGCCGCGGCACTTCGGGCAGCCGCCCGGACCGTACACCGTGACGCCCTCGAACGGCGCGGGGTCCACCTTGTTCGCCCGCAGCAGCTCTGCGTTGATTTCCACGGGCTTCTTGCAGAACGGACACAGCTTGCGGAAAAGGCGCTGCGCCTGCGCGAGGATGAGCGAGCTCGCGAGCATGAACGGGGCGATCTGCATGTCGAAGAGACGCGCCACCACGCCCACGGCGTCGTTGGTGTGAAGGGTGGAGAGCACGAGGTGGCCCGTCAAGGCGGCCTTCACCGCGATGTCGGCAGTTTCGCCGTCGCGGATTTCGCCGACGAGCACGATGTCGGGGTCCTGACGCAGCACGCTTCGCAGCACGCCGGCGAACGTGAGGCCCACCGCCGCGTTTACGTGTACCTGGTTGACGCCGGCGAGTTCGTATTCGACGGGGTCCTCGGCGGTGATGATGTTCACGTTGGGCGTGTTGAGGTCTTGGAGGCAGGAGTAAAGCGTGGTCGTCTTGCCCGAGCCGGTGGGGCCCGTCACGAGGATGATGCCGTGCGGCTGCTCGATCGCGTACTTCATCGCCTTGTAGGCGTATTCGTCGAGGCCGAGCGACGCGAGGCCGGGCGCGAGGTTAGCCTTGTCGAGGATACGCATCACCACCTTCTCGCCATGTACGGTTGGAAGGATGGACACACGCACGTCCACTTCTTTGCCGATGGCCTTGATCTTGAAGCGGCCGTCCTGCGGTTTGCGTCGTTCGGCGATGTCGAGTGCGCTCATGATCTTGATGCGGCTCACCACGGCGTTGTGGAGGGCCTTCGGCGGGGCGGGGCGTTCAACGAGCTCCCCGTCGATGCGGTAGCGGAGGCGCGAGGCGTGTTCCAGTGCCTCGAAGTGGATATCGGACGCCTTCGTCTTCAGCGCCTCGATCATCATGGAGTTCACCATGCGGATCACGGGCGCGTCTTCGTCCGAAGTGAGGGAGGCGTCAAGGACGTCCGACGCCTTCATCTCGGAGAGGACCTCGAGTTCGGACTCGTCGCCCTTCATGATGGATTCCATCGCGAGGGCGGGGTTTGAGGCGTCCCGAGCCGCCTTCAGGCGGGCGAGGGCGTCCGCAATCTGCTTTTCCGGGGCAACGCAGGACCAGATGTGTCCGTTTGCGGCGCGCGTGACCTCTTCCAGTGCCGGGAGGTTGAATGGGTCGGCAAAGGCAATCGTCAGGCGTCCGCCCAGCTTGGCGATAGGAACGGCCTTCGCCTTGATCCAGAAATCCTCATTTTTGCCACAAAGCAAATCCTGGTTGACCGTGAAGCTGTCTGGAAGCGACAGCGGAGCCATGTTGAAATAAGTTGCCGCCGCCAGCGTGAACGCTGCCGGGTCGACGAGATCCTTCTGCACGAGGTACTGCTCAAGCGGCGTCTTCGCTTCTGCCGCCTGCCGCGCGACTTCCTTGAGCTGTTCCGCTTCCAGCACCTTGCAGGCCAGCAGCGCCTCGGAGAAGTTCCCGAAGTGAGCGTTCTTCTGCGTCTTCTTAATGGGTTTCAAAAGCATATTCAATATTTTAGCATAATCCGTGCCATCCGTCGGCACGAATTTTGCTATAATAGGAGTCGGAGAAAAGGACAAATGGCTGAACAGGCGAATTCAAAGCTGCTCGAGGGCATTGCCTATTTCGAGAAAATGCTGAAAGTAATGCCGGGCGACCGCACGACGCTCGAGTTTCTTTCCGTTGCATACGAGCAGCTGGGCGACGTGGAGAAACAGCGGACGTCGCTTATCCAGCTGGCGGAGGCGTTGCTGCGGGAGAAGGACTACGATGCGGCGGATGCGATTGGTGAGCGACTGAGCGGGTTTTCCGAGACGGACGCGCAGGACATGGTGCGGCGGATCAAGTCCGTGCGGAACCCCGTGCAGCTGAAGGCCGTAGTGCGTCCGGGGGCTGCGGCGCAGCCGATGCGCGCCGTGGTGCGTCCGGCGGGCGGCGGCGCGCTCGGCGAGCGCGCCCAGCCAGGGAAGGAGGGCATCTCCCTCGCGCAGGTGGTGATGTCGGCGGTGAAGGCGGAGGCCGCGCTGATCCGCGATCTCTACGCCAAGAACGTTGTGGACGCCTCGGCGGCGGAAGTGGTGCAGAGGCACCTTGGCGGACTGCCGGAGGCGACGCGTCCTTTTCTCGTTTCCGCATTGGCGATTCTTGAAAAGGAGAGTGGCGGCATGGGCGAGAAGGCGGCGGTGTACATGGCGGACGCCGCGTCCGCGCCCCCCATCCCCCTGCAGGCGTTCATGCCGTCGGCCGCGCTCATGAAGCAGCTGCCGGAGGAGATCGTGCGCGTCCGCGGGGCGGTGCCGTTCGGGCGGCTGGGAGATACGCTGCTCGTCGCGGTGCTGAACCCGCTCGATACGGCGTTTCACGCGGAGGTAGAGCGTCTGGCGGGATGTCCCTGCCGCTTCTTCCTTGCCGACCCGCACACGACGGAGGATTTTCTTGAGAAGTACTTTGCCGAGAATGCGTAGGGCGAAACGCGGCGTCACGCTTGTGGAAGTGATGCTCGCGGCGTCCATACTCGCGCTGATGGTCCTCGCGCTGTTCGAGGGGATTGCCGTCTCGGCCCGCATCGCCCGCGAGAATGCGGAATATCTGCAGGCTGACGCCTACGCCTTCGACCTCGCCTGGAAGCGGTACAACGAGAACTACAGCTCGTTGCGGAACTTGATTGGCAAAACCCAGACGTGGGTGGAGTTTCCCGCCGAAGAGATCACGGAAGAAGCCGCGCCCATGCTCTACCGCGCGAGATCCGTTGCAAAATCGTATACGACAATTAGGCGCATCATGGATCCGTCCGATCCGTCGGTCGAGTTGGGCGTATTGATTTCTGTAGACGTTGAATGGGGGGGGGCTGGCGCGCGGCGGCGTCTTTCCGCAACGCACACGGCGACGGTGTTCAAGAGTGGGACGGAGGAAGGCTGATGGTGGGCGGGGCGTCCAGACGCGGTTTCACGCTCGTGGAGCTGATGCTGACCACCACGATTTTCGCAGTGGTGATGGCCGCCGTGTCCAGCGCGTTCATCGGCGGAGTGCGCCTCCTGAAGGCGACGTTCGCGACGGCGGAGATGTCGCTTCGCGCGCGCGACTTGCGCGACCGACTCCTGTTCCACGCGGCGCCACCGCATAACAACACGATATGGGCGGGCCTTCTTTCCGGCACGAACGGAAATGACGTGCTTGAGGGCAACGCCACCAAGATCCTCATGCACTGCACGGCGTTCAAGCCCGCCGACAATTCCGCCGTCGCCCAGACCATCCAGCTGGTGTTCAAGGATTCCGGCACGGCCAAATGCAGTTTCTTCAGCGAGGACCGCTACGACGAACGCTGGCCGCATCGCTGGCTGAATCCCGGCGGAATGAACCTTCTTGCTGATTCGCACAACACACCTCCGCTCGCATGGGCGCGAAAGTCCGACAACACGGAAGACCATTCTCGGTTCTACATCCACCTCTCGGGTCGCACCGATGTGGCGGGGCTGCCCATCGAACACAACGAGCGCATCGTCGTGCCCGTGTTCGGACGGCAGCAGGAGACGCGCCCAGACGGGAAAGGAGGCTTGGACAAATGAAGGACCGGCATACTTCCAAGGGCTTCGTGCTCGTGTTCTCGCTCGTCCTCGCCCTCTGCGCGGGTATCATCCTTGCGGGCACGCTCGGCTATGTGTCGTTTGCCGCGCGTCAGAGTGCCGTGCAGGCGGCGAAGTCCAGTTGCCGCCTTGCGGCGATGAGCGCAATCGAGAAGGTGAAGGAGGATGTGTACCTGACTTTCAAGCGGCGCAACGGAAACAGGTCCGTCCTGGGCATCAACGTCTACAACTGGTTCACTTCGGGATGGACCACCAACTCGATCGGCATGGGTGGCTTCGTCATCAACTTCGATACATCCCTCGTGCCGCTCCGCGCACAAATGCCGGGGTTTACCGATTTGAGCGTGGGCCTCAGGACGGCGCCTGTCGCAGTTGGCAACCGCGCGGAGGTGACGTTCTACGGAACGGCTTCGCGCGTCACGGGCAACGGAATGCCGGTGAGCGTCACGATTTCCGAACGGGTGTCGTTTGGCGTGGACCGCTCCAAGGTGTTCGACTACGCCTACTTCGTGAACAACTACGGCTGGTTCGAGGGTTCCACCATCACGGCGAACGGCGCGGTGCGCGCGAACGGCGACATGTCGCTCTCGCAGAACCCCAAAGTGAACGGGGATGTCTACGGTGCCCGCAACGACGAGCTGGGCGTGCCCGGCGACATCAAGAACGGCACGGGCACGATGGACAACAAGAACACCTACCGCAGCACGCAGTACGGCACGTCCAACCGCGCGCGCCCTCTCCAGAAGTCGGCGGACGACGGAGGCTACAACGCGCCGGACACCGTGACCCAGGCGGATCTCACGGCACGACTCCACGGCAATCTTTCCGAGGGGCTGGACATGCCGTGGATCTCGGAACTTAACTCCTATATTGAATACGGCAAGGAACTGAAATCAACTCTGTCGCAGGGCGGCAACTACTACATCAACAACGCAAATTCCAGTGATCCAAACTATGGCTATTATCAGGGAACGGGGCCGTCGGGCAATCCCAACCTTCCAGATAACCACGCGCTTGTGTTGGAAGGCACGCAGAACAACCCCATCAAGCTCAACGGCCCGGTGGTAGTTTCGAACGACGTGGTGATCAAGGGCTACGTGACGGGACAGGGCACGATCTACTCGAGCCGCAATATCCACATCGTGGGGAACATCCAATACCTCAATCCGCCAAACTGGGCCAACAAGGAGGCGGCGTCAAACAACGGAAACTCCACCAAGGACCTCCTCTGCCTTTCCGCGAAGGGAAACATCGTCATGGGCGACTGCACGTCGTCGAGCTGGCTGGACACCACGCTCAAGAAAGTCCTCACGCAGCAGCCATACGTGCAGCCGTACGGTTGCGCGCAGGCGGATGACGGAACGTGGATCGATGGCGACATCGGCTATCCCAGGGCGGGCAAGACCGTGTTCGAGGGCAACTACACCGCCGCCGACGGAGGGAACAAGGTGGCGCAACAGGCGGTTTACAGGCAGGAACGGGACCGGTGGGGACGCCTGCAGAACGTCCTCGACCATTACGAATACAAGTCCGCAACGGGCCGCCGCTACTACGACAGTGTCGTGGCACCGAATGAAATTTCCTCGCGCGCGTCCACCATTACGCAGATTGACGCGGTTCTTTACAACAACCACGGCATTTTCGGCAAGCTGGGCCAGTGTACGATCAACGGCTCGCTGGTGTGCCGCAACGAGGGCATGATCTTCAGCGGGAAGCTCTACCTGAATTGGGACTATCGCCTCTATTCCGGTTCGCCGGAGAACGTGATGAACCAGCTCGTGGGAATGCCACTCGGCACGGGCAAGCCAAAGGTCCTCTTCTGGCAGGAGGTGCCGTAAAAGTATTGGATGAGCGATGATTGAAGCAAACGAAAACATCGATCTGGTGACGATGCGCCGTCAGCAGGAAGTCCAGCAGGCGCAGCATTCGTACCAGCAGGCAGTCTCGGAGGGACGGCTTGCCGTGCGGCCGCGTCAGGGGGAGGCCACTGACGGGAGGGCCGCGCTTGTCGCGGCCGATTATGGTGGCGCGGGTAGGCAGGTCGCGACAAGCGCGACCATCCCGGAAGTCACGACAAGCGCGGCCCCCACACAGGTCGCGACAAGCGCGACCCTCCCGGCGGACCCGGAGGTTGCGTGGCGGCATACGCGGCTGGCGATTACGGCGGGGCTGGTCCTGCTGTTGCTTGTCGTCTGGATTTGGCAAAGAAAATCGGGGAGGTAGGGAATGTTCCTGAAGACACTGAGGAAAAAGAATGACGTGCTGCACAAGGTGCGGCACTCGATCCGCACGCGCTACTCGCTGGCGACGGCGTTTTTCCTGTTGACGATACTGGGCCTGTTCTACGTTGGCGGGCGCATAGTGCTCGTACACCTCGTGAAGGACGCCGAGACGCAGGTGCGTGAGATCGGCACCGACATCAACCGTCTGGCGATTCGCAACGCCGAGAAGGTCAAGCAGTACATGGAGACGCTCTCTCCTGAGCAGACGACGCTCCCCATAAACACATACCTCGGTCTTTTCAACGGCAACCACGTGGCGTTGGCCATGAGGCTGGACGCCAACGGGCATTTCGTCGAGGGTTTTGTGGCGGAGGGCCATGCGGGGGCCGCCTTGCGCGCGAAGGACGTGGCGTCGTACAAAAAGCATTTCCCACTTTGGGTGAAGTCGTGCGTGGAAAAGAACGGGCGGGTGTCCGCGCCTCTTTCCGCCAATCTCCTCCGCCTTCGCGGCAATTCCTACTACGTGGCGCTGATTCGAGGTGCCGACGGGCGCTTCCTGGCGCTCGGCATGCCATTCGACCCCACGCGCTTCACCGCACAGATGAACGAGGTGTTCGCGGGCATGGAGCTGCATGTCTCCAACGGCAAGACGGAGGCCAGTGCCGTGCCTGTCACGCATGTGGGAACGAAGACGGAGCGGCAGCAGTCGTTTGGTCTGTCGTCGATGGTGTCGGAGGCTTTTGAGTTCTACTCCGGCGGATTCTGGAAACTGGGCGAGAACCCGTTTGAGGCCGTATATACCATCCGCGACATCGCGGGGCGTCCGGTGTCGAGGCTGTCCGTGTCGCTGCCGCAGACCTTCTCCAACGCGGCCGGGGCCGCCATCGGGCGGCTGACGCTTTTTGTGACGGTCGTGGGCATACTGCTCGTGCTTCCCATCTTCTGGGCCCAGAGCCGGATGCTGCTGAACCCGCTCACGAAGATGACGGAATGCGTGCGGCAGGCGCGCGAGCACTGCGGGGAGGCGGATTGTCCGCGCCTCGACTGGCGCGGGGACGACGAATTCGCCGAGCTGGCCTTCTCGGTGAACGCGCTGATCGAGACGATCTCGAACCGCACGCTGGCCATCGCCCAGGTCGAGAACAGGCAGAAGGCCATGATCAACGGAATGCCGGACGGCCTCTTCATTTTCGACAGGCAGCACCTCCTTGTCTCGGTCATAAAACAGCCGGACCACCAGGACGCCGTCCCGGGATTCTACGAGGGAAGGCCGATCGACGTGACGGTGTTCGGACGGCAGGGCGTGGAGGCGTTGGGACAGGCCATTGACGCGATCTTCGCCGACGGCGGGGTAAAGCACCTGGTGCTCGACACGGGAAGCGGACACCATGCGCGGTACTTCGAAGTGCGCATGGCGAAGATGGACGACATATTCGCCCTCACCGTAGTGCGCGACGTGACCGCATACAGGCGCGAACACGCGCGACGCCTTGCGGCGGAGACGCGCCTTTCGCACGCGAGCAAGCGGGAGTCGCTTACGCTGCTCGCCGGTTCCATCGCGCACGACATGAACAACGTACTCGCCGCCATCAACAACACGGTCGAGATCACCTGGATGGAGGAAAAGGATCCTCTGGTGATAGACGCGCTCAGCACGATCCGCGACGCGATCCGCCATGGCACCGCCATGACGCGCGAACTAATGGCGTTCGCGGGGGAGACGAAAGTGGAGTTCAAGCCCATGTCGCCGTCCGCTCTTGTACACGACGCCCACCGCCTCGTGGATGGCATCGTGGGCGAACACGTTACCGTCACGTATGACGTGGCGGACGGTCTGCCAGCCGTGGACGTGGACATTGACCAGATGTGGAAGGTGTTTCTCAACCTTGTCAAGAACGCCAACGAGGCGATGGGCGGCGCTGGACAGATTTCGATTTCCGCGCGGGCGTTCACGATGACGGATGACCTTGTAGACGACTTCATCGCGTCAAGGCCGCTTGCGCCGGGCGCAGGCGTGGTGTTCCAGTTCTCGGATACCGGACCTGGCGTGACGCCGGAGTTCCTGAAGAGGATGTTCGATCCTTATGTGTCCACGAAATCGACAGGGCATGGCTTGGGCTTGGCCACGGTACTGTCGATCATCGATGCCCATCATGGCGGAATCCACGTCATGTCCACCCTAGGCTCGGGCACGACGTTCCAGATATTCCTCCCGGCGTCAAAGGACGTGCCGGCCGGGGATGCCCCCGATACCGTCGCCGACGACCCGCCCACAGCCGCGCAGTTCGCGGGCGGCGCGCGGGAGGTGCTCGTGGTGGACGACGACACCACGCTCCTGAAGACGACTGCGATTCTGCTGAAGGTGCTGAAGTACCGCGTGTTCACGGCGAAGGGGCATCGTGATGCGTTGGACATCTTCCGCCGCCATGCGCCGAACCTCTCGTGCGTTGTGATGGACGCCAATCTCGGGGAGACGGACGCGGTGCGCCTCTTGGGGAGTTTCCGGTCAATCGCGCCGAACGTTCCGGTGATTGTGTCGTCAGGCTACGCCTCCGAGAAGATACGGGTACAGTTCGCCACGCAGCCATACAACGCCTTCCTCGCCAAGCCCTACACGCTCGACGAGATTCAGAAAACCCTCGAATCACTGAAAACCACTTAGCATTCGTACGGGAGCGGCCGCGCTTGTCGCGGCCGACCGGAGGAACCCGCCATGAACATCCAACGCAGAGAATTCATTATCCTGGGCGCGGCAGGTGCCGCGTTTGCCGCACATGCCGCCAAGTCAACGACGCCGATAGAGCAGGCGGACTTCCGCTACGGGCTCACCCGCGTGAACGACGTTCTCAAGAAGGAGTGCGCGCGACGCGGCATAACTATCACTGACTGGCACATACACCTCCGAGGCGGCATGACTGCCGAAATGGCCGCCGAACGCGAGAAGGCAAGCGGCATCCGCAGCGGGGTGCTGGAAAACCACGGACGCGAATGGCCGCTCTGCAGCAACGAGATCCTCGCCAAGTTCATCGTCGATGCGAAGAAGGCGCGCGTGGACGGGCGAGCCTTGCCTGTTGGCATACAGGCGAACGACCGCGACTGGTATCGTCAGGTCTCCCCCGAAAACCGCGCAGCGCTAGACTATGTCCTTGCCGACACGATGATCATGGGCACTGGTCCTGATGGCAAGCCGCAGCGGCTCTGGCTCCTGAAGGAGCCGATTAACGATCCCGATGCATGGATGGAGCGCTACATGGCGCACAACCTTCAGATCCTCGACGAGCCGATCTCGATTCTCGCGAACCCCACCTATCTGCCCACATGCATTGCCGGGGAATACGACCGACTTTGGACCGAAGATCGCATGCGCAAGGTCATAGCGAAGGCGGTGGAAAAAGGCATTGCGCTTGAAATCCAGGCGGAGTCGCCGTTCCCGCGCGCGAAGTTCCTCAAGCTCGCGAAGAAGATTGGCGCGAAGTTCAGCTTCGGCACGAACAACTTCAACCCGAAGCCGAAAGACCTCTCCCGCTGGCTTGAGGTGATCGACTGGCTCGACCTAACCGGCGACGACATCTGGCATCTCAAACGGTAGGGCGGGATTCTCGGGACAATCGTTTCACGGAAGAAGTTTTTTCAGGGATTCGAGGTTGGCTGGTTTCAGCAGGATTCCGTTGAATCCAGCGGCGGCGTAGGTGTCCTTCATCTCCACCTCGGCGGTGAAGAGGTAGACTGTGGTCTTTGCGATGGATGGATTGGCGCGGATCTTGGCGACGAGTTCATGTCCGGTCATCACCGGCATGTAGGCGTCGGTGAGGACGAAGTCGTACTTCGGCGCATCCGGGGCCGTGAGGATTCCAAAAGCCTCGCACCCGTTGTCCGCAAACGTGATGTCCGTCACGCCGAGCCTCTTGAACATCGTCTTCAGGACCATCTGGTTCATCTTCGTGTCCTCCGCCACGAGGATGCGGAGCGGGGCGACGGACGAGACGGACGGGACTGACGGGACCCCCGGGACGGCAGAGCCGCTAGTTGCATGCGCCTTATTATCCTTCGCCACTTCTGCCTGAATCGTCACCGTGAAAGTGGAGCCCTTGCCGAGTTCGGATTCGATCTCCATGTCGCCGCCCATTGCGCGGGCAAGCATCCGGCAGATGTGGAGCCCGAGGCCCGTTCCGCCGCGCCGTGCCGCGGCGTTGCCGACCTGGACGTACGGGCGCGCGAGCTTCAGCAGGTCCTCTTCGCTGATGCCGCAGCCAGTGTCCTTCACCGACAGGCGGAACACGCCCTTCTCGCCCGGCTCACCCGGCTCGTATGAGGCGCGGAGTTCGACGAATCCCTGCTTCGTGAACTTCAAGGCGTTACCCATCAGGTTGAACGCGATCTGCCCGAGTCTGTGCGGATCGACCATTAGCTGCGGCACGCCTTCGGCATGGCATAGCACCTTGAGTCCGGGGACTTTGTGGGTCGCCGCGAACGAGAGGGTGATTTCGCCCACGAGCTTTGCGACGTCTGTCGGTTCGGGAGTGATGTCCATCCGGCCCGACTCGAGCTTGGAGAGGTCGAGGATGTCGTTCACGAGTTGCAGAAGCGTCCGGCTGCTCATCAGGATCGAGTTCACCGCGAGTTCGCGCTCGGACTTGTTTTCCAGGCCGTTCTGGAGCATCTCGGAAAAGCCGATGATGGCGTTGAGGGGCGTGCGGATGTCGTGGCTCACGGTCGAGAAGAAGAGGCTCTTCGCCTTCTCCCGCGCTTCGGCCTTCTCATTGGCGATTTTCAGCTCGTCCTGCCGCCGCCGCTGCATCATGTAGACGTTGAAGATGATGATAAACGAAAAGGCGAAGAGCGCCAGCTGGACGATGTCGTAGCCTAGCTGCTTCTTGTCGAGGCGGTCCATCGCGCCTGCGACGAATTCCTGTTCGTGGCGCAGCGCATTGGCATTGGTCGAACCGTGGATTTCGGAGCAGTGGCGTGTCTGGAAGGCGACGATTGAATCCGCGGTTTCGGCCGTGGCCTGCTGCGTGGCGATTCGCACCCACATGATCGATGCGAAGAAGATCAGGACAACGAAACCCATCCAGACCACGGGGGAGCGTCCGAAGCGCCGCTGCTCGTCGTGCTTGAACACCTGCCTATAGAGGGCGAAACCCAAGAAGCACCAGACCGAAAGGACGAGATACGCCTGCGCCGACAGGACGTTTCCCAAGATGCCGTTGGGGACGAGCAGCAGGAAGCAGAACACAATGGCCATAACAGCGCCCGCGAGCCCCGTCGCCTTCGTGACCGCATCGTCGCTCTTGCGGGCGAAACTGTACGCGGCGGCGGACGTGCAGCCGTAGGCGACCACCGCGCCGATGCTCGAGACGTCCATTGGCCAGCCGAGCATCGTGCGCCCGAAGAACGGGATCAAAAGCGAAATGCCAACGACCAAGATTGTCGCGTTGCGGGGCGATCCGTTCTTGTCAAGCCGGGCTAGCCACTGTCCCTTCGGCAGAACGTTGCTCACCGCAAGCGAATATACGAGGCGCCCCATCACGATTGTCGCGCCGATGATCCCCGTCAATATAGCGGCGAACATCGCCGTGCCGATGAGCGCGACGCCGGCTTTGCCGAGCGAGGTGCGCGCGGCGGTCAATGTCGCCATGGCTTTGATTCCGGGGAAAGCCCTCTTGCCGCCGACCCACTCGGCCCACGTGGCGTACTCGGCCGGATGCGCCAGGGCGGGCATGAGCGCGAGCAGCGCGTACATCGCAACGGATGCGGCAATGGCCGCGAGGAGTATCCACCAGAGCCGCTTCGCCGGGAAGCGGAACTCGTCGGACATGTGCGACACCGCCTCTAAGCCGACGAACGCCCACGGCATCATTGCGAAGATGCGCAGCACCTGCGTGAAGCCGTCCGAGCCGTTCGGCGAGAACGCAGGCGCCATCGCCGCGATTCCGCCTTCGTGGTGCGAGAGGACTGCGAAGAAACACGCGGCCACGCCAACGAGCATGAACGTCGCGAGGGCCGCCTGGACGCGCCCGGCGAGGCGTCTGCCCCAGAGGCAGACAAGACCCGCGACGACCATCACGCCGACGGAGAAAAGCACTTCGCCGAGATAGGCGTCGAACTCGGCGCGCGTGCTGTGCCAGCCGAACTGCAACATGCCGCCGAACACGAAGCGGGCAAAGAGAACAAGCGCAGAGGCGTTCACCCAGAGGATCACCATGTATGCGAACAGCAGCGACCAGGCGGTCAGGAAGCCGTAGTCCGCCCCGAACGCCTTGGACGCGAAGGCGACGGCGCCGGACGGCCCCGGAAAGGCCGACGTCATCTTGTGGTAGTTCCAGCCGATGACCACCATTGTAAGCGCGCCGATTAGAATGCCGATAAGCGTGCCGAGAGGGCCCGCACTCGGGAGAAACGCCATTCCGGGCATGATGAACGCGCCCCAACCCACGGCAAAGCCGAACGACAGGCCCCATGCAGAAAAAGACGAGAATTTGCTCTTCAATCCGTTCATGGCGCAACCTCCTTTCCGGCTTCTCCGCCGCAGACGACCGGGCGTATCTTTTCAATCGTGATGGGCTTTAACATGATGCTCGTGAAGCCGACCTCCTCGTGCCGCTTGACCAGCTCAACGTCGGCCGTCACTACGTGGACGGGCAGCGGCTTGAGCTTCGTGCTGGCGCGTATCGCCTTCACGAGGCCCGCACCGTCAAGCTCAGGCATCCACATGTCGGTTAGCACCATGTCGAACGGCTGCGCGTCCGGCGCCTCGAGCGTGGCGAGCGCCTGTTTCCCGTCGGCGGCCATCACGACGTCGAAGTCGCCGAGTTTCTTGAGCATTGCCTTGAGGACTACCAGGTTCATCTTCTGGTCGTCGACGATGAGGATGCGGCGACGGGCGGCGGATTCCGGTTTTCCCGGATTTTCCGGATTTTCCGGGATCTCCGGAATTTCCGGCTTTTCCGGAACTTCCGGATTTTCCGGCTTCTCCGCTGCCTTCACCCCCGGCAGCGTGATGGTGAACGTGGAGCCCTTGCCGAGCGCCGAGGTGACGGTGATGTCGCCGCCCATCGCATTCGCGAGCTGGCGGCAGAAGGCGAGACCGAGCCCCGTGCCGCCGTGGCGCGCCTCTTTGGCGTTCAACTGTTCGTAGGGCGACATGATGCGTTTCTGATCCTCTTCGCCAATGCCGCATCCTGAATCCTCCACCTCGATGCGAAGCGTGCCGGAAAATTCTCCGTCGGTCGCGACGGGGCGCGACCCTCCCGGTGTGAACGTCGCGCGGACTTCGATGAATCCGTTCGTTGTGAACTTGACGGCGTTGCTGACGAGGTCGAACAGCATCTGACCGATGCGCTGCGGGTCGACCATGAGCGCGGGAAGGGCGCCAACCTTGCACCGAAGCTCGATTTTCTTCGACGTGCGGAACGCCCCCACGACGTCGCTGATCAGCTTCGAGACCTCTGTCTGCGTCGGCACGATCTCCATGTTGCCGGACTCAAGTTTCGAGAAGTCGAGAACGTGGTCCACGAGCCGCAGGAGCGACTTCCCGCTGACGAGAATCGAATCGACGGCCTGCTCGCGTTCCGCGTCGGACCTGAAGCCCATCTTCATCATTTCGGAGAAGCCGATGATGGCGTTGAGCGGCGTTCGGATATCGTGGCTTACGGTCGAGAAGAAGTAGCTCCGGGACTTGCCGGCGCTCTCCTCCGCCTCGATCTTCTGCTGGAGAAGCCGCTTCTCGCGTCTGCTGAGGACATAGAAGAGGTTGAGGATGATGGCAAGCGACGCGAAGAAGAGCATGAGCTCGACGACCATCTTCAGGAGCATGTCGTCGCCTACGTGCTCCATGATGCGCTCGACCATGCCGGCGTCGACCGTCTTGCCGACGAGTGCGCCGAACGCGGTCTCCGACGCATCGCATATCGCGAGGCGTATCCACATGAGCGACGAAAAGAAGATCATGGCGAGGACGCCGATCCAGACCACGATGGTGCGTCCGAAGCAGGAGAGCCGGTCGACGAGGAACACGTGCCGGTACTGGAGGAATCCGCAGAGGCACCAGATGGCCAGCACGAGGTACGACTCGGCTGCAAGGGATTCGCCCGAGATGTAGTTCGGCACGAGCATGAGGAGGCAGAAGCCGATCGCCATCACGATGCCGGCGATTCCGGTGATCCGTTCCGTGAGCGCGAAGCGTCCGGAGTCGTTCTTCGCGATGGAGAACACGGCCGCGGACGTGTATCCGTAGGCGATTGCCGCGCCGAGGTTCGAGACGTCCACCGGCCATCCTGTCACGGTGCGCCCGAAGAACGGAATCGCGAACGACGCGCACATCACGAAGATGATTGCGTTGGCAGGCGTGCCGTCGCGGTTGAGCCGCCCGAAACACGTTGGAATCATCCCGCCCTCCGACATCGCGTACATGAGGCGGCTCGAGGCGATCAGCGTGCCGAATATGCCCGTCAGCTGAGCGGCGAGCATCGCGCTGCCGATTATGGCGACGCCCACCGTGCCGAGTGCCTTCTTCGTGGCGGCGAAGACCGGCACGGCGTCGATTCCCTTGAGTTTCGGAAGTGCGTTGATGTAGTCGCTCCACGTCGCGTAGCCGTCCGGCAGCGAAACGACGGGCAGAAGGGCGAGCAGCAGATAGATCGCCGAGGAAACCGCAATCGCCGCGACGAGGAGCCCGAACATGCGGCGGACCGGGAAGCGGAACTCGTCGGAAGAATGGACCACGGCCTCGAAGCCGACGAACGCCCATGGAATCATGGCGAGGATGGTGACGACCTGCTTGAAGCATCCGCCCTTGGGCGCAAAAGCAGGCCCCATCGCCGCGAAGCCCCCGTCGTGCCGCAAGAACGCCGCTGCGAACACGGTGACCACGCCCGCGACGAACACGCCGGCGAGGATCGTGTGAAGCCCGATTGCGAACCGCTTGCGGAAAAGGCACACCGCGCCGCAGAAGGCGATTGCGAGAATGCAGAGCACGACTTCCCCGAAATACACGTCGAACCCGGCCAGCGTGTAGTGGAAGCCGAACTGGAGCGCGTCGCCGAAGAGATACCGCACGAGGAGCACGAGCGCGGTGGCGTTGGCCCAAAGGATCGCGACGTACGTGAGCCACAGGAACCACGCGAGCAGGAATCCGTGGTCCGCGCCGAAAGCCTTTATGGTGAACGCGACCGCACCGCCCGGCCCCTGGACGCGCTGGAGCATCCGGTGGTAGTTGAAGGCGAATACGGCAATCGCCGCCGCGCCGAGGAGAATCCCGATGACGGTCCCCGCAGGGCCTGCGCCTGGCAGGAAAACAGTGCCTGGCATGACAAACGAACCCCACCCCACGGCATAGCCGAAGGAAAGCGCGACAACCGCCAACGGCGTCAGGTAGGCGCCGAATCTAGCAGAATGAGTTGTTTTCATGTTGCGTAGTTTACCACTTTAGACCGCTTGATGTCAATGCCCACGGCCTACGACACGTAATCTAGTCTCTAAACCTAAAATCCTCGGTTGAAAGTCTCACGCAGAGGCGCAGAGAGGCGGAGAGCGCAGAGAAAGTTCAGAAATCCGACGGAAAAGAAAAACATGACAATACATGCTCAAGCAATGGGATAACCTCTGCGAACTCTGCCTCTCCGCGCCTCTGCGTGAGATATAGCATGGAGTGGTAAATCGAAATGAGGAATTTAGGCTAAAGGGATCGCGTGCACCTATTTGGCAAAAGTTCAATTAGGTGCACGTGTTTCATGGCCGTCCTGTGTGCACCTATTTGACGAAAGTTCAATTAGGTGCACATTACCATTGCGTAACACAAACGTTTGTGTTATAATAGCGGCCAAAAGGACAATTTTATGAAATTCTTTGGTCGAGATCAGGAATTGGCAGAACTTGCTTCTCTTTGGGGGAAGCGGACAGGCTCGCTTGTGACTTGCCGTGTACGACGGCCATCTCGCACCAATCATTGAGACGGAAGGGTTCTTTGACGCCCTGATATCGTTTAGGTCGCTACTCGGCATTTGAGTGGTTGGTGGCTCGTGCGACCGCTGCGGCAGGGGCGCAGACTGCGGCGTGCGGTGGATTTTACGTCCCTCGTACATGTTCGCTTTGTCGGAACCTTTCGCCACTCTCGTTATCATGCCCATGGGATAACCACATAACCGATGGCAAAGCAACTAGAAATGAGTAAATATGCCCCCAGATTTTGCGGGTCGCCAGACAGAGTAAATGCAACTAGGGGCAGGTTAAATGCTCCGTAGTCCAGTGAAGGTGCATTCAGTCTGCCGAGATTGCATTTAACTGCTGATC
>CADCOC010000012.1 GCA_902802945.1 uncultured bacterium
CGTAAAATCCAGAAGTACGGATTCGACCGCGGACTCCTTGCGCCAGAGGACTTCGGCACGATGACGCACTGGTATTCGCGCACGCCCGAGGACTGGCTCGCGAACAAGAACCCGCAGTTCCTCCCGCAGGCGAGCGGCTCGGCGGCCGGACGCAACGGGCTTGTCTGGGACATCCGCGACGACAAGTGGGTGGATGCGTACTGGAAGCTGACGACGACGGCCGTCGAGCAGTACGGCGCAGGCGCGCCGAAGCCGCAGCTTCTCCACACCATCGGACTGAGCGAGCGCAATTGCTACAAGGAGCGCAAGAAGAACTTCGACCTCAAGATCGAAGCGCTCAACAAGTTCTTCGCGCGAGCGCAACGCGACTATCCCGATGCTAAGCTGCTGCTTTCGGGCTGGGACTTCTACGGCGGCTGGAAGCCGGAGGACATCCGCGCGTTCCTGCCGACGCTCGACAAGAACCGCGTGATCCTGTGGGACTACGAGGCGGACTGTCAGGAGGGCAGGTCCACCTTTGTTGATTGGGACGTGATCGGCAAGTTCCCCTACACCTACTCCACCATCCTCGCATTTGAAGCGGCGCTTGACGCACGCGCTGACTATCCGTTCATTGAAAAACGCCAGCGGCTTGTACAGAACGATCCCATGTGCGTAGGCTGGATCCACTGGCCGGAGTCGGCCCATACGGACACTCTCTTCCTCGATTTCTTCACCGCCAACGCCTGGTCGGACAAGCCGATTCCGCACGGTGATGTGTTGGACGCCTTCTGCAGGGGACGCTACGGCAAGAACGCGGCGCTGATGAAGTCCGTGTGGGCGGACGTGCTGGACGCCTCAGCGCTGCGCCGCTGGGACGAATATTCGGAATCGAACCTCAACTGCGCACAGCATCTGGTCTACCATGGCATCCTGAAGAAAGGCTACGCGAAGCGTCCGGCGCAGTGGGGACCGCCCGTCGCAAAGGCGATGGCGGCGCTGCGGCGTCTAGAGGACGCATCGTGGGACGATGAGTTTGTCCGGCGCGACGCGATCGACATTGTGCGTATGGTGCTTGACAGGCTCATCGTTCTGAAGATTGACGAGCTTGGCTCCGCCGTCGTCACGTGGAGGGGTGGAAAAACAGCAAGCGTACAACAACAAGATGCCGTTGTTGCCCGCGCGCGCGAGCTGGCTGCACTTTTCGATCGCCTTGCCGACGTTCTGGAGCTGCACACGGACTACTCGCTCTGGGAGTCGTACCAGCGGCTTGACGCGATCGAGAAAATCCGAAATCCCGATTTCACCAAGACGCTCTTCGAGAACGCCGTCAACCAGTACTGCCTAAGCCACCAGTACGAGGCGATCCGGTACGTTGTCGCGCCAGCGATGGCAGAGCTGGCAGGGCGGATTGCCAAGGCCGTGAAATCTGGCGACCGCAAGGTCGGTTTCTCCGTGCATCCCAGATTCGGGGCGATCCGCAAGGCCGCGAAGGCGAAACCGCTTGAGTCGTTGAAGCCCACCTTGCCGCGCACGCAGGAGAACTTCCGCAAAGTCCTTCGCGAAGTCTGCCGATGATACCGTCGGCAAAATGTGGCATACTACTCTGCAATTGATATTTGTGATTTATGAACAATGTTGGCAATGAAGATTTGTGAACAGTACTCGATGGAGTGTTCAAGTCATTTTTGAGTGGTGACTAACCATGTCTCGCCTCAGCCATATACCGAAAAGCCTGTCGTAGACCATGTATCCATTCTCCGATTTGTAGAGTAGTTCCCGCCCGACGAGATTCTCAATCGCGGAAGATACTGTCGACGCCGCTCCAAGCGAGTGATCCGAGAGAAAAGCCTTGCCGGTCGGGGCAGAAACTACGCCCTCGGCGGCAACGGCCTTGAGCAGGGCCCTTGACGCCTCGCTCTGGCTGCGGAAAAGGTCGAAGAAGACAAGGTTTCTGTTGTCCACCAGCGACTTCACCGCATCGTCGGTATCCCTTCTCGTCCTGAACCCGCTGCCTTTCTGCCAGACGCGATTGAGCACCGACTGCACGTACCAGGTTATGCCGTCGAAACGACGATACAGCTCATCAAATGCGGCCTTCGAGAACGGCATCGCCTCCGCGGCAAAGAATCTGCCTGCGAAGTCCCTGTACTTTTTCCTGTCGATGACGTCAAGCGACATGATGTCAGTGGAATTGTAGAACGCCCCGCGCGGCGAGACGAACATTCCGCTCATCAGGCGCAGTTGCGAACCGGCAAAGACAAAATGGACGTCAGGCAGGAACTGTATGTACGAACGCAAAAGCGCCTCGGTGTTCGCCTCTGGGTACTTTCGCACCTGCTGGAACTCGTCTATTGCAATCATTATCGGCCGTTTCCTGCTCTTGAGGAATTCGAACGTTCCCTCAAGCGAGGCCTTTGCCTCCGACTGCGCAAGGTCGAACGACCATTTCACCGACCCGTCCGGCTGCGGTGAGACGGTTGGTCGAAGGCTTCCAAAGAAGCGTCCGAGCGTGGACACGACCTTCTCCCGTTTCGTCTCCAGAGACGAGACCACACGCTCCGCAAATATGCGAGCGAAGTCCGAAAGACTTTCCGTTGCATATATGTCGATGTACACCGTGTCGTAGCGGTCAGACAAGACCCGCATCACGTTCCGAATGAGACCGGTCTTGCCATACCGGCGCGGAGCGATCAGCGTGACGTTGCGGCCATTTTCGATCGCGGAAACGAGATCTGCCGTCTCCCGCTCGCGGTCACAAAATGTCTCTGGACCGTCATATCCGGCGGTCAAAAAAGGATTGCTTCTGTTCACGCCGATACTATATCATAAACACGGCGTGGGCGCAATGCTGAATTACGAAAATTTCGTAACGAAAATTTCGTAATGGTGATTCCACGACGACACTCCCGGTCGTTGGCGGCAAAAGGCTGCCGGAAGATGACAAATTCTTCGCAAAGTCGAGGATCGGTGAGGTTGACGCCAATCGGGGGGAAATGATAAAATGCGTCTTGCCCCGTTCAAGATAAACAGAAAAGGACTAACATGAAAAGTAAATCGTCTTTGAAATCAACCGTCAAGGTTGTCGCTGCTGTACTCTGCGTGGTGTCGGCGTGCGCATACGGCGCGAATCTTCCGCAGACTGCATTCCATGTGTCGCCCACGGGCGACGATTCGGCAGACGGTTCGCGTGAAAGGCCGTTTACCACGGTGGTGCGCGCGCGTGACGCCGTGCGCGCGTTGAAGAAATCCGGTGCACTGCCCAAGGGCGGCGTGAACGTATGGTTGCGCGGCGGCGAATATCCGATGCGCGAATCTCTCGTGCTCGGCAAGGAGGATTCCGGTGCGGTCGGGGCGCCCGTCGCGTACCGCGCGTGGAAGGGCGAGCGGCCCGTGTTCACGGGCGCGTGGACCGTACCGCCGTCCGCCTGGCGTCTCGCCGACGACCCGCGCATCCCCGCAGAGGCGAAGGGGAAGGTCTGGGTGGCGGACGTGAAGTCGCTCGGCTACGATGCGCTTGAACCTGACGCGCTATGCGGATTCCACACCGCGCGGCCCAAGTTCCGAATCCGCTCGCTCACCTGCGACGGAAAGCGCCTTACGCTCGCACGTCACCCGAACACGGGATTTCTCCGCACCGGCACGGTCGTCGATAGGGCGGGTGTGTTCAAGGCGGATCTCGGCGACATGACGCGCTGGTCGCGTGCGAACGCGCCGGGTCTTGAGGCGCTGGGATATTGGAGGTATCTGTGGGCCGACCAGACGGTTCCTGTCTGCGTCGATCCTGCCGCAGGGACGATTTCGTTCGCACTTGACGCGGCTGCTTTCGGCACGGACGCCGAAACGTCGTTCCACCTGAGCGAGACGAGCGCCGCCGCCGCGAAGTCCGATCGGCTTTACAGCATGCTCCTTGTCAAAGGCATGCCGTTCTACTTGCAAAACGCGCTCGCGGCCCTCGACGCCCCGGGCGAATGGTACCTGGACCGCACGACCGGGCTTCTGTACGTCTATCCCGAAGAAGGTCGTGACAAGCACGACCCTCCCCGGGGGCGTTACGAGCTTTCGCGCGCGGAGAAGTCGCTCGTCTCGGCGAAGGACGCCGCGCACATCCGCTTGGAGGGAATCGCGTTTCGCGACGGACGCCACCACGGCGTGGAGATGCGCGACGTCTCCGACGTGAAGATCGAGCGCTGCGACTTCCGCAACTTCGGCGGACACGGCCTCGTGCTCGACCATGCGCGAGATTCGCTCGTGCGCGGCTGCTCGTTCCGCACGTTCGGGCACTGCGCGATGACGCTTGACGGCGGGGACAGGAAGACGCTTACGTCGTCTGGTGTCACGATTGAATGCTGCGACTTCAGCGACACCGGTCTTGCGATGCGCACCTACACGCCGGGAATCTGGGTGATGGGCTGCGGACACCGCATCGTGCGCAACGATTTCCACGACCTTCCCTCGAGCGCGGTGCGGATCATCGGAAACGAGCATCTCTTCGCATCCAACCTCGTCGAGCGCGTGGTGCAGGAGTCCGACGACCAGGGCGCGGTGGACATGTGGGGCGATCCCACGTATCGCGGCAACCGCTTCATCCACAACATCTTCCGCGATGTCGGGCGCGGCGGCGCGTTCGTGCGGTGCGGACAGGGCGGCATCCGCTTCGACGACTCGATCTCCGGCAATTTCGTGTACGGCAACCGTTTCGACAACTGCTCAAGGGCGCACTTCGGCGGCGTGCAGATGAACGGCGGACGCGACAACGTGGTGCGCAACAACGTGTTCACTCGCTGCCGCTACGGCGTCACGTTTTCGCCATGGACGCAGAGTCACTGGCGGAATTTCCTCTCCGGCGCGCGGGGCAAGACCTCCCGCGAGGCGGCGAACGTCGAAGGCGCGGCGTTCAAGGCGAAGTATCCCGAGTTCGCGTCCGCCCTCGACACGCCCATGCGCAACACGCTCGAATGCAACGTGTTCGAGGGCGACGAGAAGTCGTTTACGTGGCGTGCGCCTGCGACGACGGTCATGCGCGGGAACGTGTGCGTGCCGAAGCTTCCGGCGGACCTTTCGTCCATCCCCGGCTTCGAGCCGCTTCCTCCCGAAAGCGCAATCGGCGCGGCGGTTTCCGCCGTTGCATACGTGGCGAACGACGCGCGCATTGACGAAATCGCGCAGGGACTGCCGGAAACCCCGCGCGCGGACGGCGCGCCGGCGTGCGACCGCGCGAAATGGGATCCGCTTGCCGCGACAAAGGAAGGTCAGACGGCGATTCGGAACGCGGAGAAAATCAGCGGCGAGCCCGTGCCGGATACGCCGGACGAACTCTACCTTGAATTTTCGCAGAACGGGAACCGCTCGAACTACCAGAAGTGCTTTTTCAGGCGGAAGGCCAATTTCGTTTGGCTCTACGTGGGCGAGTGTCTTGAGCGCAAGGGGCGGTTCATCCCGAAGATCGTCGAATACATGGACGCGTTCTGCGCGATGAAGAGCTGGACACTTCCCGCGCATGACGGCAACCTCACCTGCTTCAACGGAACTCCGCATGTCGACCTCTGCAGCGCGGAACTCTCGCGCGAACTCGCGTACTGTCTCTCGTGGCTCGGCGACGCCATCCCGGCGGCAACGCGCGCGAAAGTGTATTCGGAGATCGACCGACGCACGTTCCAGCCGCACCTCGCCCATGCGCGGGGTATACGCAAAATGCGCGAGCACTGGTGGTTCCACGGCGGTAACAACTGGAACAGCGTGTGCAACTGCTGCGTGGTGCGAGCGGCGCTCGCGCTCATCACCGACCGCCGTCTCCGCGCGGAATTCGTCATGCACGCCGAAGGGAGCGTGCCCTTTGCTCTGCGCGGCTACACGGACGACGGCTACTGCTCGGAGGGCATGGGCTACTGGAACTACGGCTACGGGCATCATATCATGATGGGGCTCTCCCTGCGTGCCGCGACTGGCGGAAAGGTCGATCTTTTCGCCAACCCGAAGACGAAGACGGTGATGGAGTACGCCTACGGGTTCCAGCTCCAGAGCGGAAGGTCTCCGCACTTCGCAGACGGCGGCGGCAACCCCTCGCCCGTGCTGCTCGCGCTCGGACGGCAGATCTGGCCCGACCTCGTCTCGACCACCGCGCTCAAATCCCCTGCGTTCGGGTTCGACACGGCGCAGTCCTCCCTGCGGGCGTTCGGACAGGAACCGGCGCCTTGTGCGCCGACGATGGACGTGCTGCCCGTCCGCACATGGTTCCCCAACGCGCAGGTGCTGATTTCCCGCAGGCCGAACAACGACAAGAAACTTGACTGGAGCGTCGCCATCAAGGGCGGACACAACGCGGAGCTTCACAACCACAACGACGTCGGCTCGTACACGATCATGATGGACGGCGTGGAGATGTGCGGCGACCCCGGCGGCGAGGTCTACACGCGCCGCACGTTCTCGAAGGACCGCTACATCTCCAAGGTGCTCAACTCCTACGGACATCCCGTGCCCGTCGTGGGCGGCAAGCTGCAGAATGGCGGACGCAAGGCCGCCGCGAAAGTACACAAGACGGAATTCACGGACGCCAAAGACGAAATTGTACTCGACTACACGGCGGCCTACGGAGTGCCCGCGCTGAAGTCGCTCGTGCGCACGATGACGTTCGACCGGGAAAACTGCTCGGTGACGATCACCGATGCGGTTGCATTCAAGGAGCCGACCGCGTTTGAGGTGCCGGTGATCACGTATCGCGAGTGGACGGCAAATGGCGACTTCACCCAGTTCATGTTCAGCAAGTCACCGACGACCCATCGCAAGATGAAGATGTCGGTGAAGGCTTCTACACCTGTCGCGTTCTCGAAGGAACTGATCGACAACCCCGGCAAGCCTTCGCCTCAGCGCCTTAACTTCGCGTTCAAGGAACCGGTCACGGAGGCCACGTTCACGACCGTGTTCTCGACCCGGTGACGGCCATTTGACGTTATGCGTAGAGGTCTACCTTCGTGGGGAGGTAGACGTCCTGCGCGTCGATCCAGGACTGGAAAAGTTCGCTGAGGTTTTTGCTGGCGATGGCGTCGCGCAGGCCGGTGGAGCCGACGAGCTTGTCGATCCATTCGGTGCGGGCGTTCTGCGTCATCTCATCCTTGTGGCGGTTGAGAAGCGCGGCGAGGACGATTGTGCCTGCCGTCACGGGGTAAAACGCATCGGGGTTCTCGACGGAGAGCAGCAGCCCGTTCAGGACCTGTCCGGCGTATGCGCCGCCGGTGGGATGGTAGCGGATTGGGCGCACGCCCAAGCCACAGGCAGGAAGGGGATCCATGAAGTCGTCCAGGAGCTTTGCAATGTCGAGCCACGGGGCGCCGACGACGCGGAAGGCGAGGGCGCCGTCGCGGTCGCAGTCGATTGCGGGGTAGGCTTCTGTGAAGACGGTGGCCGGGTACAGCGCTGCGCAGTCCCAACTGCGGATCGCGGGTGAAGGCGGCATGAAGTCGAACCACGGGGCGCGGTCGGCATGTGACCAGTCGCGCATCTTGATGACGGTGAGGTCAAGGTCGAGCATCTCCGTTCCGACGATGAACTTCGCGCATTCCGCAGGCGTCATCCCGTGGCAGAAGGGCACGTTGAGCGGGGCGACGAAGGAGGCGAAGTCCATGTTGCGCATCGGTCCGTCCACGAGCCCGCCGAGGGGAATAGGGCGGTCGAGTACGGTGACGGCCACGCCAGCCTCCGCGCATGCCTCCAGCATGAGCTTGAGCGTGGCGAGGTAGGTGTAGCACCGGACGCCGATGTCGGGAAGGTCGATGACCATGCGTCCGAGCCCCGACAGCATTTCAGGAGTTGGCTTGCGCACGTCGCCGTAGAGGGAATGTATTGGAATGTTCCAATACGGGTGCATTTCACCGTTTGTCCGTTCCCCTGCGGCGGCGAAGCCGTACCAGCCGTGTTCCGGCGAGAAGAGGCACTTGAGACGTTCGCCGAATTCATTGCTGAGGATGCCGGCGGTGGGCAGCGTGCCGCGCGAGAGAAGTCCGAACGGTTCGGTTCCCACGACATGCAGGTGCTTGACGAGTGCTTCGTATCCAATGGTCATTGCTGGTTCTCCTTTGCTTTTTCAAGTGCCACGCGGAGTGACGCGATGGCGTGTGCGGTGTTGACGATGGACGGATCGCCCGGCGGGTCGGCGGCGACGAGTGCGTCGCTGGCGGCGGAGTGCAACCATACGGCGCCGCAGGCGGCGAGAAACGCGGCGTCGGGATCGGGGCAGGCTTTTGAAAGGTACGCCCAGCGGGCGGCGAGCGCGCCGTCGAGCAGGTCCCCCATGCCGCCGAGGGCCATGAACGGATTTCCGGCGGGGCACTCAAACATGTCGGCGCGGTCCGGCGCGGCGACGAGAGTGTGCGGCCCCTTGAGGACGACTACCGCGCGGTAGCTCTCCACGAGGCGGCGGACGGCGGAAGATCGGTCGGACTGGATTTCGTCAGCAGTGCAGTCGAGCAGGCGGGCGGCTTCGCCGACATGCGGGGTGAGGATGAGCGTACTGCCCTCAGCGTACGGAAGCGCGTCCGCCGCGCGCAGGCGTGCGAGGACCGCGAGAGCGCTTGCGTCAACGACGAATCTTCCGGCACAGGAAAGGACGTGCGCGACGAGCGCTTCGCTATTTGGGCCATCGCCTAGTCCCATGCCGAGCGCTGTCACGTCAGTGCGCGGCGGCGTGACGCCGGGCGCAAGTTCCGCGAAAGTTGCCTCAGGTACAAGCGCGCCCGCGGCTACGCGCGAGGCATCCGGCACAGCGAGCTGCACGAGTCCCGCTCCACCCACGCGCGCGCCGAGAGCCGCAATCACCGGAGCGTGCGGATAGCGCGCGCAGCCGCCAATCACCGTGACTACGCCAGCGGAGTATTTGTGCATGTCCGCCGGGCGTTTCGGGAACGCGGTTGCCAAAGAGGGTGGAAGCGATGTTTTCATTTCCCCGCCATTATACCATATTTCAGCCGCCTAGGACCTTGGCGATGCGGCCAACGGCCTCTTCCACGTTCTCGCGCGAGTTGAAGGCGGAGATGCGGATGTAGCCTTCGCCGGCGCGTCCGAAACCTGCGCCAGGCGTGGTTACAACGTTCGCCTCCTTGAGCAGGCGGTCGAAGAACTCCCAACTGTCGCTCTTGACGTTCACCCAGAGGTACGGGGAGTCCGTTCCGCCCGTGACGTCGTATCCGAGGGCGAGAAGGGCGTCCTTGACGACCTTCGCGTTGCCGAGGTAGAAGTCGATCGTCGCCTTCGTCTGGGCCGCACCCTCTGGGGAATACACGGCCTCGGCGCCGCGCTGGGTGATGTAGCTGCAGCCGTTGAACTTCGTAGTCTGGCGGCGCGTCCAGAACGGGCGCAGCTCTGCGGACGAGCCATCGGCTTTCCACGCGACGAGTCCCTTCGGAACCACGGTGTAGCCGCAGCGCACGCCGGTGAAACCAGCTGTCTTGGAGAAGCTGCGGAACTCGATCGCGCATTCGCGCGCGCCGGCGCATTCGTAGATCGAGTGCGGGATTCCGGGCGTGCGGATGAACGCCTCGTACGCGGCGTCGAAGAGTATTAGCGCCTTGTTTGCGCGCGCCCAGTCGACCCATGCCTGGAGCTGTGCCTTCGTGGCCGTGGCGCCGGTGGGGTTGTTCGGGAAGCAGAGGTATACGACATCCGCCTCAAGGTTGCCAGGGGCGGGCACAAAGCCGTTTGCGGCGTTGCCGTCAAGATAGATAAGCCCCGAATAACGGCCGTCCGTGTTCGCGCCGGTGCGCCCGGCCATGACGTTCGTATCGACGTAAACCGGATAGACGGGATCCGGCACGGCGATCTTCACGTCCTGTCCGAACAGCTCCTGGATGTTTCCGCAGTCGCACTTGGCGCCGTCGGAGACGAATATCTCGTCGGAAGCGACGTCTATCCCGCGTTTCTGGAAATCGTTCTCGGCGATGGCGTCGCGGAGAAAGGCGTAGCCCTGCTCTGGACCGTAGCCGTGGAACGTCTCCCGCGCGGCCTCGTCGTCCACCGCCTTGTGCATGGCGGCGACCACCGCCGGGGCGAGCGGCTCCGTCACGTCGCCGATGCCGAGACGGATGATCTTCGCATCCGGGTGCGCGTCCTGGTGCGCCTTGACGCGGTGGGCGATTTCGGTGAAAAGGTATGAAGCCTGGATTTTCAGGTAGTTTTCGTTGACGCGTATCATTTTTTAGCCTTCTTTCTGTCGTGGGTGCAGTTAGTATAGCACATTTCTGCGCACTTGTGCGGGGTAAGTCATTTTGAGGTATACTCTGTCTTTTCACCATCTCTGCAAAAATGATTTTCGGCTTGCGGGGTGCGGTGAGATTGTGGTATCATTATATCTATTCAACTGGTCAAGGGGTTGCATCGAAAACGCCCTGCCAAGTGAAAAAGGAGGAAAACGATGAGAAAACTTATCTGTGCTCTGGCGCTTATGGGCGCGGTGACGGTACTTGCCGACGGGTTGCCCGCTGGCTACACGCAGCTGCCGTACCTCAAGGCGAACGCGAACGTCCAGGTCAAGACCGGCTACATGCCGAAGTCAACGGACAAGATCGTGATGACGTGGTGTCCGGTACGGGTCAACGCAACGGAGGCCCTCTGGTGCGCGCGCTCGGCGGTGGGCACTGCCGCGTTCACGGCGTTTCAGTACAGCAGCAGCAAGGTCGGCGTCCTCTACAACAACGGCTCGACCGATACCGACACGTCCACCGCCACCGTCACCGTCAAGAAGCGCGATCCCGTTGTCGCCTATACAAAGTACACCATCATCGCCGATGGCAACGCCGGGACGGTCGCGGTCACAAACGCCTTTACGGGCGCGGAGGTGGCGAACTGCTCGTTCACTATCTCCTCCAGCTTCACGGTCGGGTCGCAGCTCTGCCTGTTTGCATCGCACGCCACCAGCGCCGCAACCGCCAACGGGAACTGGTCGTCCCACTTCCTCTATTCGTTCAAGGTCTATGACGCGGCGGGGACGCTGAAGCTCGACCTCGTTCCCGCGAAGGACTCCAGCGGCACCGTCGGCCTCTACGACACCGTGGGCGGCAGCTTCAAGACGAAGAGTACCAGCACCGGCTCGCTCACCGACGCACTGATCGACAAGACCTTCGACGACTTTGTCCTTATCGACGACGAGGTGTTCGGGAAGGTCACGGTGAATTCCGGCAAGACGCTCAACCTCAACGGACACAACCTCACCGCAAGCGACATCGCCGGTTCCGGCACGATCACCGACACCATGGTTGACCTCACGGAACCCGACAGCAACGGCAACCACGTGTCGTCCACCAGCACGTTCTACGGTGGTACCGTTGGCGCCAACCTCTTCAACAACAATTTTTCGCGAGTGGTTGACAGCACCCATCGTATCATCCTCCAAAAAGCCAATCTTCCGCTTGAGGTGGACTACGACTTCTGGTCTCCGCGCGTCGTGAATGCCTACAAGCTGTATTGCGGTCCGGGCGCCGGGAACCGAAACCCGAAGGACTGGGATTTCTACGGCTCGAACGACAAGGAGAACTGGACGCTGCTCGACTCCCAAAGAAACGTAAACCTGAGCGGTGACAGCAAGGCGGTGGTGACGAAAGTATGCAACCTCAGTAATACGACCGCCTACCGCTATTATCGCTTCAAAGGCATCGCGGGCAGGGACAACGGCTACTTTGAGATGGTGCAGCTTGAATACTTCTATTCGCACACGGGCGAACTTCACCTGAACGTGCCGTCCGGGAAGACTGTCAACAACTCCACCGTCTCGCTGACCGGCAAGTTCAAGCTGGTCAAGGAGGGCGCGGGCGCGTACATCGCCGCGAAGGCGAGCCAGACGTACTCCGGCGGAACTGAGCTTCGCGGCGGAACGATCGACTCCAGCTCCGCAAGTCTCGCAAACCCGTTCGGCAGCGTCGCCACCGTTGACGTGTTTTCGTCTCTCGACGTCCATGCGCTGAACTTCTCGAAGTTCGTCATGAAGGACGGCTCGACGCTCGACTTGACCGGATGCGAAAGCGCGTATGATGCGAGCAACTTCTCGTTCGCCTCCGGCGCAAACGTGACCGTCGATGTGACGGGTCGCACCATCGAGACGGGTACGCGCATCGTGGAATGGGGTGCGAAACCGCAGAACGTCACGTTCGCGTTCGTCCCGTCCGGCGACGAGCCTGTCGTCGGCGGCACGGGTCTTTTCTACGGCCTCGTCGGCAACGACGCCGAGTTCGCGTGGTGGACCGGCACGGGACACGACGGCGATCCGACGAATCCTGTGAACTGGGCGTGTACGAACGCCGCGGGCAATGTGATCGCGGACGGACTCCCCTCATCGCCCACGACTGTGTTCTTCGCTGGCGACGTCTCGGTGCAGGCGCCGTCCGACTACAGCCTCGCCCCGTACAGATGCGTCGTGAAGGACTGCACGCTCACGGCGGACAGCGACTTGCGCGGCTTCGGGCCGATCGAAATCGCGAGCGGCTGCACGCTGAACCTGAACGGACACAAGCTCCATGCCACGGAAGTCGTCGGCACGGGAACAATCGCCGGGAACGACATGGCTCCAGACCATTCGCTTGACCTCACGGAGCCGGACAACAACGGCAACCACGTGTCATCCACCACCACGTTCTTAAACTCATCAGTGACGGCCGCCACGCTCTTCAACAACAACTATGCGCGAGCCAGCACGGACAACACCAAGCGCATCATCCTGTCGGTGGACAATCTTCCGCTTGTCGTGGACTACGACATGCTCACGCCTCAGATCGTGAACATGTACAGGATGTACTGCGGGCCGATGGACGGCGTACAGGCCAGATGTCCGAAGGACTGGGAATTCTACGGCTCGAACGACAAGGAGAACTGGACTCTGCTCGACTCGCGCAGCGGCGTGACCTGGCCAACAGAGCAGACGGCGCGCTCCTACTGCTTCTACAACACGACACCCTACCGCTACTACCGTTTCAAGGGCCTCACAAGCAGCGGCAGCGGTAGCTCTGTCAGCAACGACAGATACTTCGAGATGGTTCAGCTGGAATACTTCTACCAGAGTGTCGCGGGCGAACTCCACCTGCACGTCCCCGCAGGCGTGACGAACACGAACTCCACGGTCTTGTTCGATGGAAACCTCAAGCTGGTGAAGGAAGGTGACGGCACGTTCATTGCGGCGAAGACCGATCAGCAGTATTTGGGCGGCACGGACATCCTCGGCGGCACGGTCAAGCTTGCCAGCGGGGGGCAGGACCAGCTGCTCGGAGCGAAGGAATCGCAGGTTCGCTTGGCGGACGGCGCGGTGTTTGACATCAACGACTGCACGCGGGCATACCATTACAACTTCGTTTCAGACGGAGGCACGCTGACGAACTCTGGTTCCGGTTTGGGTTCCGGTGTCGCCCAGCTGGGTTCATTGACGCTGACGGCGGACTCCGTTCTCGATTCCACGCATTCGCTTGGATTCGTCAATGCATCCTACACGCCAACCCTGCTTGACCTCGGCGGGCACACCCTCGACGTGAACACGGGGAGCGGAGGCGTCTTCCGCATGACGAACTGCGATGCGTCGAACGGCAACGTGCGCGTAACGTCGACCAGCGCTGGCATCATGTCGTTCGTCAATGGCGAGGTTCGCGCACCGACGGTTGATTTCGACCTTTCCTGCGTGGTGAATCCCGCCTCGCCTACGACGGTACGGAACCTCCTGCTGCATGCGCCGTGCACCACTCTGGCGAATACGCAGACCATCAGCGTATTCGGACGCTTCAAGACCGAGACATTGGACTTCCCCGACGTCAGGCTTGAGGACGGTTCCACGTTCGACCTCTCTGGGCAGGAAGGCACGTTGAGTACGGCGGGCAACAGTACACATGCTTCGCAATACTACATGACGTTCTCGCCCAACGCGACGATTGCCGTTGACGTGGGTGCGCGCAACGTCGCGGTCGGCGACTGCCTCGTCTCGTGGCCGGCTGGTTTCGCGCCTGCGGCGTCCGTGAAGTTCGTCCTTTGCGCGAACGGTGCGCCGGTGGAGGGCAAGTCCCTTGCCGTGGTCGAGAGCGACGACCGACACGGAATCTACGTGAAGGAGTCCGGCACGCCCGACTACGCGATGTGGGACAACGGCTGGAAGTTCTACACGCAGGACGGAGAGGAGGTCGCCGGCTGGACTGACGGCGTCACGACCAACATGCAGGTGCGCTTTTCGACGGCGGCGGAATACACGGCGTTCTGCAACGCAGGCGCGGTCACGCCGTCCGCGTTCGTGCTGACCGCGGACAGCCTCACGATTCCGGCGGGCACGACCGTGGATCTCGACAGGACGGGAACGATCGCTGTCAACGAGGGGACCGTGTTCGACGTGAACGGCGGGCACCTCAAGCTGCCCGCAACCCTGGCGGGAGGACTCAAGGCGTTCACGGTGACGAACTCGGCGGAGCAGGTCGGTACGCTTGAGATCGCCGTCGCGGAAGGGGAGTCGTACGTCAACACGCTGATGACGCTCACGGGCAACCTGAAGTTCTTGAAGACGGGTGCGGGGACGTTCACGGCGTCGAAGTCGGGGCAGACGTACTCGGGCGGTACGGTGGTTGAGGGCGGCGTGCTGGCGAGTGGACTTCCCGGCAGCTCCCATCCTTTCGGCGCGGATTTCGGAACGGGCGGGGCGAACCTTCTCCTGAACGGATCGTTCGACGAGGGTGAAGTCACTGTCAACAGCGGAAACTACGGCTACTTCGCCAGTAATGGTGCGACGAACCCCCACTGGAGCTACGTAGTCGGAACTGGAAATGGCTCAATTGGATTGACGGTTGCGGGTACCACATGGCTTGCAAACCAGAACGTCGGGAAGTATGCACTGCTCATCCAGAAAAATGGCAAGGTGTACCAGGACGTGAACATCAGCGCGAGCGGCTACTACGACTGGTCCTTCAACTGCGCCAAGCGGACAAAGTACACTGGCAACGCCATGGAAGTCTATCTAATCAAGCTCGACGGCGGCGGCAACGAAACGGTCACCAATCGCCTTGCCTCGGCGACGCCCGGAAACGACAACTTCTGGAGATATGGCGGAACCGTAAAGATAGACGAGCCGGGCGCGTACAGGTTGATGATCTACCAGCCGACGACTACCTCCGACTTGTCCAACTGCTACGACGACTTTGTGCTGCGTCCGACGGCCGACACGGGCCGGATCACGGTCTTGACCGGCGGGACATTCGACTTCAACGGCAGGGGTGACTTCTTTATCTACCAGATTGCCTTCGACGGCGGAACGGCTCGGAACACCGGTGCGAACCTAGGCAACGGCACCGCGCAGATCGGTTCGGTGATCGTCACCGCCGAAGGTTCCCGCTTCGAGGCCCAGAACAGCATCGGACTTGTCGGCTATGGTTACAGGCAGTGCCAGTTGGTTCTTTGCGGACATACGCTTACGGTGGACGTCGCTTCGGGCAAGAGTTTCTGGCTCTACAACACGGTCGTGAGCGATGGCACGTTTGACGTGACCGGCGCGGGCACGCTGGACATTGACAAGACTGCCATCGTCGCAACGAACGCATCGTTCCGGATCGGCAGCGCGATGAACGTCAAGGTGCCCGTCTCGGTGCGCGATTACATAGCCTTGTTCGCAGGCAACAACGGCGTTGGTACGGCAGCACTGAACGTTTACGGCTCGTTCAAACCCTCCGCGCACAACTACTTCTACGGCCCGACGATGCAGGACGGCTCGACGATCGATCTCTCGGCGAGGACGAGCCCGATGCCGCTCGTCTCCGATGCCTGGGACGGCGACAGAACGCTCAAGTTCGCCTCGGGTGCCACGGTGACGATCGACGTGGGCGACCGCGCGGCCACCCTTGCACGTGGCACGCGCCTGATGTCGTGGAGCGCGATTCCCTCCGGCGTCACGTTCACGTTCGGCCCGGAGGCGACGCAGACCGGCATCACGCCGTTCCTGACCGCCACGGGGCTTTTCTACGGCGAGGCGAGCAACGTCGCGGAATTCGCGTTCTGGACGGGCGCCGGCAACGACGGCGACCCGACGAATCCCGACAACTGGAGATGCGTGAATGCGAGCGGCGACGAGATCGAGGACGGACTTCCCTCTTCCTCGACGATCGTGTACCTTGGCGGCGATGCGGCGAGCGAGATCACGCTTCAGCCGTCATCCGGATATGACGTCGTGCCGAGCAAGTGCGTGGTGAGCAACTGCACACTCGCGGCGGACTGCGACTGGCGCGTGTTCGGTACGCTCGAGATCGCGAGCGGCTGCACGGTGAACCTGAACGGACACAAGCTCTACGCGACCGAAGTTGCGGGCAGCGGCACGATCGCCGGCTCTTCCGACCTCACGGAGCCGGACGTCAACGGCAATCACGTATCGTGCAACAATGTGTTATATGGCGGTTCACAGGCGGCCAACCTCTTCAACAACAATTTTTCGCGAGTGGGTGACAGCACGCATCGCATCATCCTCGAAACAGCCAATCTTCCGCTTGTGGTGGACTACGACTTCGGAGTTGGCACGGTTGTGAACTGCTACAACATCTATACCGGGCCAGACGACGGGGGCAGGCGTCCCAAGTCATGGGAATTCTACGGCTCGGACGACAAGACGAACTGGACGCTCCTCGACGCCAGGAGAAACATGATCTGGCCGACCAATCCGCAGATGACGCGTGCCCTCGCGTTCGAGAACGCCACGGCCTACCGTTACTACCGTTTCAAGGTGCTCGAAAGCAACAACGCCAACTACCTTGAGTTGGTGCAGCTTGAGTACTTCGGCCCTGTTCAGGATGAACTCCACCTCGACATTCCCGCCGGAGCGACGCTGATCAACGACTCGGTGCTGTTGACCGGCCACATGAAGTTCGTCAAGGAAGGCGAGGGAACGTATATCGGAAGATTCCAGTCGCAGTCTTACAGCGGCGGCACCCTCATCGCCGCCGGCAAGGCGCAACCCGGCGTGGGCGCGGCGGCGAACTCAGATTCCGGGTACCTCTATCGAAAGCCGTTCGGGTTCGGAAGCGTCACGGTCGCGCAGGGCGCGACGTTCGATGTCCGCTCCAACTACGATTACGTCATGCAGGAATTCATCGTTGACGGCGGCACCTTCCAAAGCACCGGGGTGGACATGACGAAGACCGGATGGAGCGGCGCCATCATTTCGAAGATGACCGCCGATTCGAACCTGGACGTCGAGAACACGCTCGTATTCGGGCCTGGCACGATGGACCTGGGCGGCAATACGCTGTCCGTTGACATCACGCCCGCCAAGACGCTGTACTTGCGCGGCAATACCGTCACGAACGGCATAATCGACATCACGAGAGGTGGAACTCTGAATATCGGTGGCGCCACCGATGCGCGGACTGTTGATTTCAGGGTCAATTGCGCGCTGAACGTGGGTGCCGCGCTGAGCGTACACGACTACGAGGCGGCGTACAGCTACAACGCCAACGGCGGTACGGCGGCGCTGAACGTGTATGGCGCGTTCAAGCCCACGGTGGCGTGCTTCTACGGCCCGACGCTGCAGGACGGCTCGACGCTGGACCTCTCCGCGTGGCCGGGCGGCTGGCCGGTCGCCTCGGGCTTCACGTCCGGCAACACGGCGATCAGGTTCGCCGACGGCGCCACGGTCAAGGTCAAGGTTGGCGCGAGTAGAGTCGGGGGCGCGCGCGGAACGAAGATTCTCGGCTGGACCACTGCGCCTGCTGTCACGTTCATGCCCGCCGAAGGCGAGCGCATTGGCCTGCGGAAGAAGGACGACGGCCTCTACCTCTACAAGGGCTTGATCATCCTCGTGCGGTAGGACGCGGATTTCTGCCGTGCCGTGACAGCAAGCGTACAACAGCAAGACTTGCTGTAGTGCGCTTGCTGTTCCAAAACGATGAATGGGTGCTGCCGTCTTCCCAATGCGAACGACAAGGGCGAAGAATCTGCAAAATGTCGATTCTTCGCCCCACCACGATCATTTGGATAACACCTTAACCCTCGGGATCGGGCGGAAGGGCGAAGGCTGCGTCGTCGGCGGGTTGCGAGCCGTCTGCGGAGGCGTCGGGGGCTTCCGCGCCGCCGTTGAGAAGGGTTTCAGGGTCGACGAGGATTTCGCGTGGGCCGGCACCGCGTGCGGGTCCGATCACGCCGCGCTCCTCAAGGAGATCCATGATGCGGGCGGCGTGGTTGTAGCCGATGCCCATACGGCGCTGGAGGTGTGAGATCGAGGCGCGTTTCGTGTCGCGCACCACTTCAAGGGCACGGCGGAAGAGGCCTTCTTCCTTCGACGCCGTCATGCCGGCGGGCGGCGGCACTCCGCCCACTACGGTGGTGGCCATCGGTTCGGGCGGGGGTGCATCTCCGCCGCCTTCTCCATCGCCATCCCCGTCCAGAGAGTCTGAAGGATCGTCCTCCTTGACCTTCGCCATGCGCTTTGTGAGGGCCTCGTCGAATTCGGGGTTGGAGTGTTCGCCGATGAATTCGATGATGCGGTTGATCTCGTCGTCCGAGATGTAAGAGCCCTGTGCGCGGAGGAGGCGTCCGTCGGACATCTTGAAGAGCATGTCGCCCTTGCCGATGAGCTGTTCGGAGCCTTGGGCGTCGAGGATCGTGCGCGAGTCGATGGAGGACGAGGTCTTGAACGCGATGCGTCCGGGGATGTTGGACTTGATCGTGCCGGTGATGACCTTCGTATCGGGGCGCTGCGTGGCGAGGATGAGGTGGATGCCTGTCGCGCGCGCGAGGGCGGTGAGGCGGGCGATGACGGGCTCCACCTCCTTGCCGGCGGCCTGCATGATGTCCGCAACCTCGTCGATGATGATGACGATGTACGGGATCGTGCGGGGCATGTCCTTGTCGCCCAGCTGCTCCTCGCCGCCGAACATGTCTGGCTGGGCGACGGTCTTGCGCGTGTTGAAGTCCACGATGTTACGGCATCCGGCGCGGGCGAACATCTTGAGGCGCTTCTCCATCTCCACGAGCGCGGCGCGGAGGGCGAACACGACTTTCTTCGTGTCGTTGATGATGGGGACTAGCAGGTGCGGCAGCTGGTTGTAGGACGTGAACTCCACGCGCTTGGGGTCGACCATGATGAACTTGAGCTGCTGGGGCGTGCGGCACATCAGGAGTCCGTTGATGATCGAGTTGAGGCACACGGACTTGCCCTGTCCCGTGGCGCCGGCGACGAGCAGGTGCGGGAGCTTCGCGAGGTCCACGACGAGGTCGTTGCCGGCGGCGTCCTTACCGAGCAGAAGGGGGACCTGGAACTTGCTGGGGCTGTTCTTCTGCCAGAGCTCGCCGTCGATGATTTCGCGGAAGTGGACGGAGGCGGGTTTGAGGTTCGGCACCTCGATGCCGACGGCGCTCTTACCGGGGATTGGGGCCTCGATGCGCAGCGAGGTGGCCTGGAGGGCCATCTGGAGGTTGCGGGCAAGGCCGGCGACCTTTTCGACGCGCGTGCCGAGGTCGAGGGTGAGGGCGTACTGGGTGACGACGGGTCCGGCCACGTAGTAGGCGAGCTCCGCGTTGACGTCGAACACCTTGAGAGTGTCGATGAGACGCTGTGCCATTGCGGCCACGTTCTCGCCGGGTCCGCCTTCACGCTTTGGCACTGGGTTCAGCAGATCGGTGGAGGGGACGATGTAGGGTCCCTTGTCCGCAGGGGCGTCGCCTTCGGGCGCGGTTGCTGCTGCCGGGGCGGGCGTTGCCGCTGGCGTCGGCGGTGGCTGTGGCGGCTGGGGAGCGACAGTGCGCACGGGCGTAATGGCAGGTGCGGTGGCGGGACGCGCGGCAGGCGTCTCGCGTGGCGGGAAGAAGTCGATCGGACCGTTCGCCGATGCCTCGCGTTCGGCCTTGAGTCGGGCGCGGATGGCTTCGCGCTCTGCCTCTTCTTTGCGACGCTGCTCCTCGCGGGCCAGTCTCTCGGCTTCGCGCTCGGCCTCCCTGGCGGCGCGTTCGGCTTCTTTGGCAGCGCGTTCTGCCTCCCTTGCCGCCTTGCGCTCCTCTCGGGCGATGCGCTCCCTCTCGCGCTCCTCTTCCTTGGCGGCCTTGGCTGCGGCCTTCTCGTCGGCAATGCGCTGCTTCTCGGCGAGGCGAGCGGCAAGGGCCGCTTCCTTTGCGGCCCTGGCTGCTGCTGCTGCTGCGTCCGGATCGTCAACGTCGTCCAGGTCGTCGTCACGGTGACGATCGGCGGCCCAGTCCGTCAGGCGGGCGAGGCCGGATACGATGTTGCGCGGCCCCGCGATGATGAACAGGGAAAGGACGGCAAGGCAGATCATGAGCACGCTTGCGCCGAAAGGCGCCAAGTGGTAGACGAGACAGCGCGTCATCACGAGGTATCCCACTGCGCCGCCGGCGTTTGGTTCGATGTTAAGGTCGCGCAGGAGGGGCGCGATGGTCGGCGAGGTCCCGGCCACCTGGAGCAGGCATGTGGCGGAGAACACTAGCAGGACGACGCCAATCGTGCGGCGTCCGGGATGGCACGTGTTCCCAAGTATGAGTCGGAGGCCCATGTACACGCAGATTGCCGGAACGCTCCAGATGCCGAGGCCTACGAACTGGTAGCCGATGTAGGCGAACCAGTCACCGGCTATACCTACGAGGTTGGATGACGCCGATGCCGGGATGCAGAGGTCGGATATGTCGCGCCAGTTGTATGTACACAGCGCTAGGAGGGGGAACAGCGCGATGGGAAACATGAAGAACCCGATTATGCGGCGCCGCACGCGGGATTCTGTTTCTGCCGGGTTGGATGAGGATGTGGGCTGTGGCTGCATTGTGCGGAAACTTTCTATTGGCTTGCCCGCCTGAACAGCGGCGGGTCAGAACGGCCGTGCGATGTCTTGATGGAGTCTCGTACGGCGTAGAAAACGATGATGGCGAGGATTAGCGCCAGGAGCTTGAGCCCGAAGTTGCTCGTGAAGAAAGCGATTATTGATTTCATGCCTCCTTGCCCTCCTTGTCTTTTTGGGGTTCATCGCCTTTTTTCGGTTCGTCGCCTTTTTTGGAGTCGTCGCCCGTCGCTTCCTTCGCTGGGGCGGCGGCGTCGTGCCGGCGGCGGAAAAGTCTCGCGGCCTTGTCCGTGCGGCGCTTCATCCAGTCGGCCATGGCCTCGGACGTCGTCTTCTGCTGCGGCATGGCCTTGCGGATCCAGCGCAGTACGGCCATGCGCGAGTTCTCCTCGGCGTCAGGGTAGCGGATGAGCCGGCCATTGTGGGCAACGGACACACGTCCAGTCTCCTCGGAGACCGCGATCACGAGCGCGTCCGTCTGCTCGCTAAGCCCCACCGCCGCGCGGTGGCGCATGCCGGACGTGGAGAGGTCGCCCTTGCTGGAGACGGGGAATAGACAGTGCGCGGCGGCCACGCGGCCGTGGCGTATCACCACTCCTCCGTCGTGGAGCGGCATCGGCTCCGTGAAGATGGAGAAGAACAGTTCACTTGAGATGATCGCGTCGAGCTCAACGCCGGTCGTCTCGAAGCCGCGCAGGGAGATACCTCGCTCAAACGCTATTAGCGCTCCGATGCGGCGCCTCGCGAGCTTGAAGATGATCGTCGTGAGGTCTTCAGGCGACACGCGGCCGCCAAGAATCGCGTGCGTGCGCGTGCGGTCCTGGAAGAGGAACGACCCCATGGCCGCGAGGAAGCGCCTGATCTCGTCCTGGAAAATCACGACAGATGACAGCGCGAGATAGAGGAGCAGCCAACCGATGATCACGGAGAGCACGTCGAAGCGGAACACGAGCGTAAACGCGACGAGAAGGGCGAAGAGAACTCCTGCGCCCATAAGCACCTGTCCGAACCTTGAGCCACGCGCTCCTTTGAGGATGGCGTAGATCACGAGGTAGAGGATGAAAATCTGGATGACGTCCGGAACGTAGGACATCAGATGGTACCAGTCCATGTCGATCCTCCTTCCTTGGCGAGCGCGCCCACTACGGACAGCGCCTCCTTGGTCTCTTTCACGTCGTGTACGCGCACAACGCTGACACCGCACATCGCGCACCACACGGCCACGCCGACGCTGCCGCCGAGGCGGCGGGCAGGCTCGGCCTCTCCGCTGAGCGCGCCGACCACGCGCTTGCGCGACGCGCCCACGAGCACAGGCCCACGCGCCGCGAGTCTGCGTAGCGAGCCGAGAATCGCGATGTCCTCCTCGCGCGTGGTGTCGAAGCCGACCATCGGGTCCTGCAGCACCTGCGAGCCGATGGGACGGTAGTCCTTCGCCGGCACCACGAAACCGCAACCGCTCTTTTCCACGAGCTGCCACATCTCGTCGCTGGGCGTGAAGACGCAGTTGATGATCGCGGCGCCGGCGTCGAGCGCGCGCTGCGCCGTCTCGGGGTGGTAGGTGTCCACGGAAATTGGAACGTTCGGCAGTTCACGAAGAATCTGGCGCAGGACGGCGTTGAGGCGCGCCCATTCGGCGGCGGCGGAGAGGGGACGGTGTCCGGGGCGCGTCGATTCCGCGCCCACGTCGATGATGTCGGCGCCGTCGCGCACGAGGGCGCGCGCGTGGGAGACGGCGTCGCCTGGGCGGAGATAGAGCCCGCCGTCGGAGAACGAGTCCGGCGTCACGTTCACGATACCCATCACGCGCGTGGACGCGAGGTCGATGCTAAACTGCCGGCACGTCCACGTCATCGTGTTTCCTTTCAAGTCCGAGGAGTTTCTCCACGTCGCGTCCGTCCATGGTCTCCTGCTCAAGCAGCGTTTTCGCGAGCAGCTCGAGCTTGTCGCGGTTCTGCTTGATGAGCTTGGCCGCACGCGCGTAGCAGTCCTCGATGATCCGGCGCACTTCCTGGTCGATCGCCTCTGCGGTCTTCTGCGAGTAGGGAGGCGGGGCCTCCGAGACCGAGAGCGCATTCGGCTCGATGAAGGCCTGGAAGCCAAAGGCGTCCGACATGCCGAAGCGGCAGACCATGCCGCGCGCGATCTGCGTTGCGTAGGCGATGTCCTGGGCGGCGCCCGTGGAAATGTCCTTCGTGAGCGTCTCCTCGCCGATGCGTCCGCCGCAGCACATCGTGATTGCATCAAGGAAGTACGACTTCGAGCGGTTCAGGACGTCCTTCTCGGGAAGGCTCATCGTCACGCCGAGGGCGCGTCCGCGCGGTATGATGCTCACCTTGTGGAGCGGATCGGCGTTCGGGAGAAGAAGCTGGAGAAGGGCGTGCCCGGCCTCGTGCCACGCCGTGGTCTCGTATTCCTTGCGCGTGTAGCCGGCGGACTTCCGCTCGCTGCCCCAGAACACCTTGTCGCGCGCCTCCTCGAGGACGGAATGCGGAATCGCGTCAAGACCCTTGCGCGCGGAGAGGAGTGCGGCCTCGTTGATGATGTTCGCGAGATCGGCGCCGGAGTGTCCGCTCGTCCCGCGCGCGAGACGTTCGAGGTCCACGTCGTCCGCGAGCTTCACTTTCGCGGCGTGGATCTTCAGGATGGCCTCACGTCCTTTCAGGGTTGGGAGGTCAACGTTCACCTGGCGGTCGAAGCGGCCGGGACGCAGAAGGGCGGGGTCGAGGATGTCGGGACGGTTCGTCGCGGCAATCACGATCACGCCGTCGTTCGTGCCGAAGCCGTCCATCTCCACGAGCATCGCGTTGAGCGTCTGGTCCGCCACGCGCTGCGACATCATGCCGCCCGCGTTGCGCTTCTGTCCGACGGAGTCAATTTCGTCGATGAAGATGATGCACGGCGCGGACTTCTTGCCCTGCTCGAAGAGGTCGCGCACGCGGCTTGCGCCCACGCCCACGAACATTTCCTCGAAGTCGCTGCCGCTGATCGAGTAGAAGGGCACTCCCGCCTCGCCGGCGATAGCCTTCGCGAGAAGCGTCTTGCCCGTTCCGGGCGGTCCCACGAGGAGGATGCCGCGCGGGATGCGCGCGCCGAGCTTGGTGAACTTCTTCGGCTCCTTGAGGAACTCGACGATCTCCGCCACGTCCTCCTTCGCCTCGTCCACGCCCGCCACGTCCTTGAACGTCACGCGGTCCTTCTTGTTGCCGTCCATGAGCCGGGCCTTCGACTTGCCGAAGGAGAACGGCCCGCCCGAACCGCCCAGCATGCGGCGGTAGATGAAGAACCAGAGCAGCGCGGCGAACACTCCGAAGATGAGAAGCTGCTGCATGAAAGGTCCGAGCAGCGGCTCCTCTTCCTCCACGGGACAGCTCACCCCGCGCGCTACTAGGAATTCCGTGAGCTTCTCGTTCTCGCCCGGAACGAGGTTCACGCGGAACCTCACTGGCGCGCCGGCTTCTGACTTCCTCTCGCCGGCTAGGTAGGTGCTTCCGCTTTCCAGCGCGCGCACGCGCTTCACCTTCACAACTTGGCCGCTCTCCACGAGCGCGCGGAATTCGGTCTGCGAAATCGAATCGAACACGGGGCGGTTCGGGTTCATCATGCGCATGGCGAGGAAAGTCGCGGCGATTACGGCGAGGACGACCCATCCGCTGAGCGGGCCGGGCCTCGCCGCGCCTTTCGGGAGGGCGCGGCGGCGCGGCGTGGATTGTTCAGGCTTCTCCGGCTTTTCGGAGGGTTCGCCTGCGTGTTCTTCTTTTGTGTCTTCGGACATGGCGCGAATTATACCATATTCGCGTGCGCGCGTCACGGAAATGTGGTAAAATAAAAGTCCTTTTCAAACCATAAGAAGGAGAATACCAATGAAGATGAAATTGTTGCTGGTCGCCGCCGTCATGTGCGGCGCCGTGTTCGGCGGTGCAGAAGTTCCGCTGTGGCCGGAGGGCAAGATTCCCTCGTGCCAGGAAAAACAGTGCAAGCCGTTCCTCGTGTGGCATACGCCAAAGGAGCTGAAGTCCACCGCTATTCTTATTTCCGTCTCCGGCGGTTCCTACATGGGTAGCAACATCACCGGGTTTGAGGTGGCGCCGATTCGTGACTACTTCCTCGAGCGCGGCGTGACCGTGGTCACGATGAAATACCGCACGCCGCGTCCGAAGGGCCTGCCGAAGCACCTCACCGCGTGGCAGGACGCCCAGCGCACCGTGCGCCTCGTGCGCGCCGAGGCCGCGAAGCGCGGACTCGACCCCGAGAACATCGGCTTCACCGGCTGCAGCGCGGGCGGACACCTCACGCTCCTGGTTGCCGCGTCCTCGCAGACTCCCGCCTACGAGCCGGTCGACGACTTCGACAAGCTGCCGTGCCACGTGAACTGGGCCGTGCCCGTCTACCCCGCCTACGCGCTCGCCGACGGACTCGACCAGCACAACACGAAGGGCGGCAACGACCTCGCGGACGCGCTTGACCCCGATCTCAAGTTCGACGCGAAGACCCCGCCGATGTGCCTCATGCACGGCGACGCCGACGGCTGGTCCCCGATGAACAGCGTACGCGTCTACCACAAGCTCCGCACGATGGGCATCCCCGCCGAGCTGCACGTGATGGCGCTTGAGCCGCACTGCTTCATGAACGAGCCCACCCCCGGCACGCCTGCCGACACGTGGAAGGGCCGCGTGTGGGAATGGGCCGTGAAGATGGACATCGTCTCCGGCCACCCCAACTCCCGCGTCGCCCCCTGGAAACCGCTCTACGACCGCAGCAAGAAGATCGAAGACCAGTTCGACGTCCAGCGCGGCGTGTGGCACCCGGCGGGCCGCCGCGGCGAGATCACCGCGGAAAAGGACAGCGCGCTCTGGACGAAGACCGACTACGAGAACTTCGCCCTCGACTTCGAGTACAAGCTCGATCCCGGCGCCAACTCCGGCGTGCTCATCTACTGCTGCAACACGAAGAACTGGATCCCCAACGCCGTTGAGATCCAGCTGCTGGACGACTACGCCGAGAAATGGGGCAAGTGCGACCCCAACTGGATGAACGCCTCCCTCTTCGGCCACTGCCCGCCGCTCAAGCGGAACGTGCGCAAGGCCGGCGAGTGGAACCGCATGACCGTTTACGCGCGCGGCAAGAACATCCAGATCATCTGCAACGGCGAGAAGGTGATGGACGCCGACCTCGCCAAGTGGACCGACGCGAAGAAGAACCCAGACGGCACGAAGATCCCGCCGTGGCTCAGCCGTCCGTGGGCCGAGCTCGATACCAAGGGCAAGGTCGGATTCCAGGGCAAGCACGGCAATGCCAGGCCCTACTTCCGCAACATCCGCATCCGCCCGCTCTGACGATGAAGATCACCGCGATCAAGACGATCGTCGTCGACTGCTTCCGCACGAACTGGGTGTTCGCGAAGGTGGAGACCGACGAGGGGCTGCATGGCATCGGCGAAGGTACGCTCGAATACAAGGAGGCGACGCTCTGCGCCGCCATCCACGACCTCGAGCACGGCCTCGTCGGCAAGGACCCGATGAACGTCGAGGCGCTCTGGCACGACAACTACCGCGACGCCTACTGGCGCGGCGGCCCCGTGTTCATGAGCGCCCTCTCGGCGGTCGACATGGCGCTCTGGGACATCAAGGGCAAGGCCCTTGGCGTCCCGGTGTGGCAGCTCATCGGCGGGAAGTGTCGCGACGCCGTTCCGTGTTACGCAAACTGCTGGTTCGCGGGCGCGAAGGAGCCCGAGGAGTTCGCCGCGAAGGCCGTCGCCGCCGTCGAGAAGGGCTTCAAGGGACTCAAATGGGATCCGTTCGGCAAGAACTACCGCCAGCTCCCGCCCGCCGACTTCAAGAAAGCGATGCGGTGCATCGAGAAGGTGAAGGAGGCGACGGACGGCAAGGCCGAGATCCTCATCGAGTGCCACGGACGCTTCGACCTCCCCACCGCGCTGCGCCTCTGCAACGCGCTTGCGCCGTTTGACCCGTACTGGGTGGAGGAGCCGATCATCCCGGACACGATGGAGTCCCTCGCGGACCTCCGCCGCCGCGTCTCCACGCCCATCGCCTGCGGCGAGCGCCTCTACGGCATCCACGCGATCCGCAGCGCGATCGAGCTGCGCGCGGCCGACTACCTCCAGCCCGACTCGTCGCACGCGGGCGGCATCACCGAGATGAAGAAGATCGCCGCGCTCTGCGAGGCGCACCACATCCCGTTCTGCGCGCACAACCCGTCCGGCCCCGTCGCGAACGCCGTCACGCTCGCGCTCGGCGTGTCCACGCCCGGCTACTGCATCCACGAGACGCTCTTCAACGACGTGCCGTGGCGCAAGGACGTGGTGGACGAGGACGTGAAGTTCGTGGATGGCATGATGTATCCCTCCGACCGTCCCGGCCTCGGCATCGAGATCGACGAAATGGCCGCCGCCGCGCATCCGTTCGAGCCGCATTTCCTCCGGCACTACGTGGGCACGCTCACGAACGTGCGCCCGCCGGACGCTTGCGACTACTATCACGCATGACCGTAAAAGCAGGCGAGCCGCAATTCCCCCAAAAACCACGTTCCGCACCGTAATCTCGTGTCTCACGTCTCACGTCTCTCGTCAACCCCATGCGCCCCGTGCGCAAAACTTCAACTTCCTAAAATCCCCGCTTGAAACCAGCGGGGAAATGGGGTATACTAACATCGTCCTTTCCTTCAAAGGGAGACGGAAAAAATGCCACCTATTGAGACTATCGTTCGCCCTGTCCGTAACAGGATAAATGTTCCGATTCCAAAGGAATACCGTTCGTATTCCTTTCGGGTTGTACTTGTCCCGATTGCTCCAGAGCCGCGCAAGTTTCGTACAATCAAGAAAATACCTGGCCTTTTTGCCAAGATAAGCGATGAGGATTTGTTTTCTGACGATGAAGCTCTTTGGGAAGCGTGTGCAGAATGAAGGATTTATTGCTCGACACATGTGCTTTTATCTGGATTGCCGTCTCACCAGAGCGGTTGTCAAAGAGCGCTTTGCATAGAATTGAGCAAGCACCAGCACTTTACGCATCAGCCGTTTCCGCATGGGAGATAGCTTTCAAATGGCGAAGAGGGAAATTGGAACTGCCCATTTCGCCAGAGGAATTCGTCGGACGAGTGAAGGGTGAATATGGAATCATCATGCTCCCTGTTGAAGAAGAGGCGATGCTGAAGGCGGCAGGCCTGCCTCTTATCCATCGCGATCCCGCCGATAGATTCATCATATCGACGGCATTGCTTCGCTCGTTTGATGTCGTCACTTCCGACAGGCGATTTGCGCAATATGGAGTGAATACACTCATCTAGAGGGTGTACGCGAAACGTTCGTGGAGCGGCACCCTACCCGAACAGGTCACCCCATGCGCCCCTGTGCGCAAAACTTCAATTTCCCAAAATCCTGCTTGCGTTGGGCGGGGGAATGTGACATACGTCTCGCCTTTCAAAGGCGAGGCTCATGTATAGCTGAACAAAAGCTTATGCATAGAGAATTGATTCCTTATGCAGGTCATGCCCTCGCTGTAGTGGCATCCAACCCTAATCGTAGGCAGGTCGTTCCCTAATCGTAGGGAGGTCGCTCTCCCAACGTGGCTCAAAAATCCCCCTCCTATGGTGGCCCGGCCAACAGCGAGAGAGGCCGCGCTTGTTGCTGCCGTTCGGTGGGGCGAGGCGTCCCGCCGAGCTGGGTGGGGCGAGGCGTCCCGCCGAGCCGTGGTGGGGCGAGCCCTCCGGGCGAGCCGCGAATCCCCTAAATCACGTTCCGCACCATAATCTCACACCATTTACCCGGCACGTCACATATCGCGATAAGTGACGTGCCGCGCATGCATCCGCCGCTGGCGGAATGGGCGTGTGCGCGCGGACGTGAGACGCGAGACGAGAGACGAGCCGAGACGTGAGACGATGAGACGGTGGCAAAGCCGCATTGTCTCATGGTCTCACGTCTTCTTGTCTCCGCTCGCGTCTCGCGTCTCGCGTCTCGCGTCTCTCGTCAATCTCTGCGCCCCCCCGTGCGCAAAACTTCAAATTTCCAAAATCCCCGCTTGCGTTGGGTGGGGGAATGTGGCATACTATTTCCGTCTTGCCTGTAAAAGGGTAAGGTGACAGATTTCCCGCGCGAAAGGGTTGCGTTTTCGTAACCTGCTCAGCGGGGCGATTCTAAGATTGTGGAAACGATTATGTCAGACTTGCAGCGCAATATGATCAATTACATGGTTGTCTGCGTAAACGATTACGCGGACAGGCATGGTTTGTCGTATGCGGAAACGTTTGACTATCTTTTGCGGAACAAGGGGTTGGATTTTCTTGAAGATTGCTATGACGCGGAACACACGCTTTCGCTCGATACGGCGCTTGACGATCTTGATGCCATCTGCAAACGCAATGAAGGACTTGTGGCATGAGGTTGTACCACGGCTCAAACACGGCGTTTCGTGAGGTTGACCTTTCCCTTTGCCGTCCGAATAAAGATTTCGGCGCTCAAGTTTGTGGGGGTGGATGATGTCTATTAAGCAGAAACAGCTGATGGAATATGCGACGCAGGATCTCGTGGCCATGGTTGCCGAGCGGAAGGGCCTTTCGATACAGGACGCGATGGGAGTTGTCTACCACTCCAGGCTACATGAAAAGCTACATGACGTCGAGACGGGGCTGTATCTTGAAGGGTCGGAGTATCTTTACGGACTTCTGAACGAAGAACGTTCCGTCAAGGTCTGCCAGTAAAAAGCATACGTTTCGCACCGTAATCTCACGCCCCGTACCCGGTACGTCACATATCGCGATAAGTGACGTGCCGCGCACGTGCCCGCCGCTTGCGAAGTGGGGCGTGTGCGCGCGGACGTGAGGCGATAGACGAGCCGAGACGTGAGACGATGAGACGGTGGCGAAGCCGCATTGCCTCATAGTCTCACGTCTTCTTGTCTCCGCTCGCGTCTCACGTCTCGCGTCTCTCGTCAATCTCTGCGCCCCCCGTGCGCAACACTTCAATTTTCCAAAATCCCGCTTGCGTGGGGCGGGGGAATGTGGCATACTATTTCCATCTTGCCTCTCAGTGGGCGGGATGTTTGATCTTTGATATCGGCGGGTACGGCTTTTCGTGACGCGATCGCGCGGCGAAAAGCGGCACCGAGTACCCGCCATCGGCCCGAAACCACGGGAGGGTCGCGCTTGTCGCGACCGAAACGGGAGGGTCGCGCTTGTCGCGACCAACTGGTAGGGCCCGCTCGCCGAGCGGGCCGTATCACCCAAGGAAGTAAGGCAGAACCTCGGATCACCGGTAGGGCGGTCGCCCCGCGACCGCCGCTCCCCTCCGAGGCGCTGGGCAAGCCCGAAAGGCCCCCAGCAACGTACGCAACAGCGTAGAGTAGCTTCGATGGAAAGACCGCTAATCTTCAGCAAGGAGCGAAATACGACTGTGCGCACGCGTGGATCCATATCCACGCGGCGCACTTTCATATTCAGTTTCTTGCAAGGTTCTTAGCGGCACCTCCATCGGAACTGTGATTTGAGAGTGCGCCGCCTTTCTTTTCCGTGTCGACGGTTTGCTCTCATCGGAACAGGCACGGAAAAGGAGATTATGAGGGAATGAACGCTACGTCAATGGCCAAGTCACTGGGGTTTTATGTCCATGTGAAGCGTCTGGCAGGTGTAGTGCAGGCCGACTTTGAGCGGGTAGATGACTATCACGATTTCCTTGCAGATGTAGTACCCTCTGCACAAATGAATGCGGCGATTGCGGGTTTTGGCAACGAGAATCCGCTTCTTCCTCTCGATGAGATCACGCTTACGCAAATCCAATACGGCGACATCGTCGGCCAGATATTTGCCAATGTCAGCTTCATAACGTTGTCTCTTCCGCATCCGCCGCCGCAGGTTCCCATTGTGCAGAACACTGTTTCCTATTTCGACAATTACATCCAGTCTCTTGATGGTGGCAAGGGCGATCCACGCACAAAGGCGGATGTGGAGTCCATTGTCGATCGGATGAACAGTATTCTTGCGGAGCGCGAGGCGAACGAGCAGCGTGTGAACGGGCTGGTGGTCGGGCGCGTCCAGTCCGGCAAGACGCGCAACTATGTGGGACTGATGCTCAAGGCCGTCGATGAAGGCTGGAACGTGATTATCGTGCTCACAAGCGCCAACACGGCATTGGCCGACCAGACGAAAGGGCGCATCAATAAGGATTTCGAAAAGGCGAACGCCCACATGCAGACTCCCCTGACCTTCAGGGACGAGGAGGCCGCAACATCTCCGACGCACCTTCTTTCACCCAACAGCACATCGTTCTATTGGGGCGTGGCAATGAAGGAGAGACACAACCTCGACAGTATTCTCGATTGGCTGCACAAGAACGAGAACATTGCGCCGAAGATGCGAATTCTCGTTATTGATGACGAGGCTGACAATGCGACGCCAGACTCCAATACGCGGACGAAAACGCAACTTACTGAGAGCGAAATAGATGAATTGGTCTCTGCTATTCGTAATGAGGGGGAGAGCGATTTTTCATATTTGGCCGATTGGATTCTTGATGTACAGGACATTGTTTCTGAGGCTCAGGAGAAGGCCGAGTGCGATCCTGGCTCAAAGGAGGATAATTCGATTCGTTCGCTCCAGACGAAACTCGAGCAAGGTGGTGGCGATACGGAGAAGATGAGTGAAATTTTAACGACGGATGAATTCCTTGACCTCCTGAACATGCAGCAGTATACCGATGAAGGTGGTGTGCTAGTAGATTTAAAACAAGACGCCATTAAGTATTTCAACGGAACTGGCAGTGGCCCCCGTTCTGCAAAGACGTTTGTAAGGTTTCTCAATACCGTCCTGCAGGTGGCACGGGAGCGCAGTGCCATCAGCCTTCGCATCTGCGAACTAATCGACTGCAAACCCAAGTCAGATGAATATACGTTCAATTTCCAGCGGTGCGCCTACATTGCCTATACGGCCACTCCGTATGCAAACATCCTGAATGAACGACCGGACCAGACGCCGCTTTACGCAGACTTCATAAAACCACTCGCTACATCGCCTCTGTATTTCGGCCTCGACAAAATATTCGGGCGCGACTACAAGGCGGAACCGCCGATTCCACCCAAGATGAACATTGTAGATGCAATCGGAACGGACGACAAGCGATTCGTCTTAAATCCTATCCAAGGCATCAAGGATGGCGAGAAGAAAGAGGTTCTGCCTGTCTCAATCGGAGATGACCTTCGCTACACATGTGACAATCCAAGTAAAGAGGGTGCGTGGGAGACCATGGCACGTGCCGTCGCATGGGCGTTTTGCTCAGCTGGTGCCAGACGCCACAATCGACTCAAGAAGGAATCGTCCGACATGGATGACCGCTGGACGACGATGATGGTGAACATATCTCCAAAGACGGATGCACATGACTCTCTGCGGAATGCCATCGCTAAGTATCTCAAATTGCGCTGTAAATCCGATGAGGACAGAGTCGCGTTTCTAGGGGAGTGCCATCGAACGTGGGAATACTTTACTGGTAGCGGCAAGGCCGCATATACAAGCGATGACTTTGAGCAGACGTTCAATAACGCACAGGATGTGAAATACGGCACTTTCACGGATTACCCCACGTGGGAAGAGATATGCGATGATGTACGTTACTTTATCGAAGGATGGGATGATATTCGTGTACACACCATCATCATCAACTCCGTTAGAGCCGACAACATAGAGAATCAAAAACGGTACAATCAGACGGGTACATACGAGAATTCGCTCTCGGATGACCACTTGTGGATTGTTGTTGGCGGCAATACCATCGGTCGAGGGCTTACGCTCAGAGGCTTGACCGCGAGCTACTTCGACCGCGTCCGCAAGACGGTCGCAGTTGATACCATGACGCAGATGGGACGTTGGTTCGGATATCGTCAGGGTTATGAACTTCTTCCCCGAATCTGGATGACCGCTGATACGGTGCGCGAAATGAAAAAGGTCGCGTTCATAGAAGGTGCCATGCACGAGAGCATGCACGACCTCTTCTCACAGGGAGTGTCGCCACAAGACCCCGAACATTACCCGCAAATATACAGCTGGGGGCGTAAGCTGTCGGGAAGGGCCAGGGCACAGAGTACGCTTATGCAGTCCATCGGTCTTCTCACGACGACGAATGTCATGCCTGGTAAAGCAGTCGATGTCCAGGCCGTGTACAAACGGACTCTTCGCCTTGTGCATGATCTCGGAGAGCAAACGTTGTACAACAAACAGGAATACATATATGGCGACGTTCCCCTTTGGCTGGACATCTCCAAGGATGTCATTCGTACCTATCTGAATGACGTCATGGAGCACTATCCGGAGGCGACGCGGCAACGGATACGTGCGCTCATTCGGGAAATCAACCAGTCGGATGCCTGTTCGTGGAATGTCATTATAGGCGAGCCTGCGAAGAATCGCGGACAGAGCTTCGACATGGGCGTGGGAAGAAGGATCTTCTGCGGCAGCCCACAGCCGCCAAAGGTTATTGGTGACACTCTGGAGTTTGCCGGTTCTGCTCGTACCGACATGGCGTTTTTCGCGATGATCAGGACGGAGGACATCAACCGTACCGACGCGATACTGCTTGACCGGAAAATTGCCGAAGTAGTGTCAACGATCAAGCGTAAGGCAAAGGAAAACGGCGGGACGATTCCCATGGTCATCCAGAATGCACTTGCACCTTATCAAGGTGACACATTGGAAGAACGCATAAGAAATCTGGTTGCAGCGGTTCGGGATGACGGCCGGGTAAGCGTTCCCAATTCCATTCGTGAGTGCATGGGACACTATATTGCCAACCGTTCGGCAATCGAATACAGGAATGAGGCGTATTCGACAGCAAGGATCGTCAATCCTGCAATGCAAATTTATCTGCTTCCTCCTCCTGTTGAACTTGGGTGCGATAATATCCCGCTGATTGCGCCGTCTTTCTATTGGCCTGACCACTCCCCGGACGACTTCAATCTTGTCTCCATCGGTATGTCACCCGCATCGCATAATCCGAGTGAACAACTCTTTGGTGAGACCGTCGTAGGAATCATCGCGCAGAACGGATTCCCGATGTCAGTTAGTCAGTTGAAGCCGGCTGTTCTGGCTGAGTTGCCCGAATGCACGGAAGACTTTTTCAACGCGCACATCAATCACCCCATCCATGGCATCAAGTACGCAAAAGTTCCGTCCAAGAAAGCGTACTATCACACGGACTGGGCGGCTGATCCTGTCGCTAAAATTCGCCAGTTCGCACTTGAAAGGGCGGCGGAAATCCTGAGTGACCACCAGCCGCGTAAGCGAGAAAACCTTGCCCAAACGGTACTAGCCAATAATCCAGCATTGGAAGGGCTGTTCAATCCCAATTCGTCACAGGAGCGGAACGCCGTGTTCGCTGACGAACACCTTCCGCAGTTCGGAATCGTCAAGAACGAAGACGGCACCTTGCAGATTCAATAAGGAGGTAACGCGATGCCACGCGAAAACACAGTTGACACGTACCTTGAACTGAAGAAGGCGATTATCTACCGCATCACGCACATCAACTCCGGAGAGGTGTTCGACTTCGACGGTTTCTCGATGTTCCGTGCTGGCGACAAGATCGGCGCGGCCATTCCCACGGGCGAGACGTGCATCAACATCCACAACGTCCATCCGGGCAAGAGCTACACGCTCGACGGCACGAATGCGCTGCCCGGCGTACAGGGAAACTTCCTCGCGCTTACGGTTGATTCGTCCATGACCGACATCTCCGATCCCGTGAAGCAAGAGGACTTTGCCCATCGCATCCTTACGTTCGTGACAACGGAGAACGGGACGCGCGAGTTGCTTCTTTCAGATCCGTGGGAGTGGGCGGCGCGCGTGATTGAGATGTCTGGCGATACGTCGACGGAGTTGCGTCCCTATCCGTACATCGCCGAACTCTGTCTCGTCAACAAGCTCCGTGCGGCGGGGTTGATGTCGGACGTTGCCACGCAATATCGCGGACCCGATTCGGGCGTACACGACTTCGAGCTGGACACGATGTCGCTGGAATGCAAGTCGCGTCTGCATGGAGACCCCGAGACGAAATCCGGCGAACTCGTCATTTCCAGCGAACACCAGTTGAGCCTCACGGGAACGAAACCGCTCTACGTTGTCTATTTCCCGATGGAGGATACAGGCGATCTCTCGCTCGCCTCGTGCGTGGCGGAGTTCGGCGATCCCCGCGCCGTAATCATGGAGAAGCTCGCGAAGATGAAGTTCGTGGAAGGTGACTTCGCATGGCAGAGGCCCTATCACGTTCTCGGCTCGCCGCTCGTCTATGAAATCACGGATGACTTCCCGCGTATTACGCCGGGTCAGTTCGTGGGCGGACATTTCCCGTCCGGCATCACGAAACTCGTCTATCACGTGAGCCTGTACAACCGGCCGTCGTGTCCGCTTGATGATTTCATCACGGCCGTGTGTGCTGGTACGCCTCCGATGTTCACGGCATAAACCGGTAGGGTGGTCGCCCCGCGACCGCCGCACCAACTACCATCACCAACTTCCAACTCCACATGAAACCCCCGAAGAAACTGATTGAAGTCGCGTTGCCGCTGAAGGCGATCAACGAAGCGTGCGCACGCGAGAAGTCGATCCGTCACGGACATCCATCCACCTTGCATCTCTGGTGGGCGAGGCGTCCGCTTGCGGCAGCGCGCGCCGTCATCTTCGCGCAGATGGTGGACGATCCATTGGAGAAGTACGGCGAGAACCCCACGCCGCAGCAGCGGAGCGCTGCCACCAAGGAGCGCAGGAGACTGTTTGCGCTCATCGAAGAATTGGTCAAGTGGGAGAACACGAACAACGAGGAAGTGCTGGAAAGGGCGCGCACGGAAATCCGCAAATCGTGCCCCGAAGGGTTGCCTGCCTTTCACGATCCGTTTGCGGGTGGCGGCGCGTTGCCGCTTGAAGCACAACGTCTTGGGCTGGAAAGCTACGCGAGCGATTTGAACCCTGTTGCCGTGATGATCAACAAGGCGATGATTGAGATTCCGCCGAAGTTTGCAGGAAGGAAGCCGATAGGTCCTGTCCCCGCAGGCGAAGAACTGCCAGATGCCTTCAAGGAGTGGCCGGGAGCGACTGGACTTGCCGAGGACGTGCGGCGGTATGGCTACTGGATGCGCGAGGAAGCGAAGAAACGCATTGGGCACCTCTATCCACAGGTGGAAATCACGAAGGAGATGGCGGCGAAACGCCCAGACCTCAAGCAGTACGTAGGGCAGAAACTGACTGTCATCGCGTGGCTTTGGGCTAGAACCGTGAAAAGCCCCAATCCGATGTACTCGCACGTCGACGTTCCGCTCGTTTCAAGTTTTGTGCTTTCGTCGAAGAAAGGCAAGGAGGCGTGGGTCAAGCCGGTGGTTGAGGGTGACAAATGGCATTTTGAGGTATGCGTTGGTGCTCCGCCGAAGGGGGCGGAAAATGGAACAAAGGCGGCAAGTTCTGGGGCAAACTTTCTTTGTGTAATGTCTAAGACGCCGATAGAGGTAGAGCATGTTCGCAATGAAGGAAAAAATGGTCGAATAAGCACCCGCTTGATGGCGATTGTGTGCGAAGGAAGACGGGGAAGAGTATACTTGTCACCATTAGGAATACATGAAGATATCATTGGTCAAGCGAAACCTAAATGGTGCCCAGATGTAAAGTTCTTTAAGGAAGCATTGGGCTTTCGGATTGGAAATTATGGAATGGAAAAATGGAGTGATTTGTTTACCGATAGGCAACTTCTTGCGCTTACAACATTTTCCGATTTAATACATGATGTATCTAGTAAGGTAATACAAGATGGTGGTAGCAAGGAATACGCCAATGCCATATCAGTCTACCTGACTTTCGCTGTGGATCGATTGGCGATGACCAACAATTCTTTGACTCGGTGGAATGGTGTTGGTGAGAAAGCGCAACATTGTTTTGGACGTCAGGCATTGTCAATGTTATGGGATTTTGCGGAAGCTAATATTCTTGGAAAAGCGACAGGTTGCATTGATACGGCAATAGTGTGTATTTACGAAGTCTTGTCGGGAGCGTCAATTAATACTTATGGACATTCAATACAAGCTGATGCACAAACTCAATGTGTGTCTAAAAACAAGTTGATTTCAACGGATCCTCCTTATTATGATAATATCGGGTATGCCGATTTGTCAGATTTCTTTTATGTTTGGATGCGACGTAGTTTGAAAGATGTATATTTCGAGTTGTTCTCAACAATGGTAACGCCGAAGGAAGAAGAACTTGTTGCAACTCCTTCACGTCATGGCGGGAAAGAAAAGGCAGCTAATTTTTTCCTTAATGGGATGACCGTTACTATGTCAAACATTTGCCGTATGGCTCATCCAAAATATCCGATAACGATATATTATGCATTCAAGCAGAGCGAGTCCAACACGTTTGGGACTAGTAACACCGGTTGGGAGATATTTCTTGAAGCACTTATGAGATCAGGGTTCACAATTACAGGAACCTGGCCCATGCGAACAGAACTTGGCACTCGAATGCGGGGTATGGATTCTAATGCCCTAGCCTCATCAATCGTCCTTGTCTGCCGCAAGCGCGCCGAAGATGCGACGGAGATTACGCGACGGGCTTTTCTGCGTGAGCTGATGGAGAAGATGCCCGGTGCGTTGGAGGACATGCAGGGCGGTGACGAGAACGCGGCGCCGGTAGCGCCTGTCGATATGGCGCAGGCGATTATCGGCCCCGGAATGGAAATCTACTCGAAGTACAAGGCCGTGCTGAACGCCGATGGTGCGCGTATGAGCGTCCATGACGCGATCATTGAGATCAACCGGTTCCTTGACGAGGGAGACGACTTTGACGCCGAGACGCAGTTCTGCCGCGATTGGTTCCGAGAATATCAGTGGGGCGAGGGACCGAGCGGCGAGGCGGATGTCCTTGCGCGCGCGAAGGGGCTTTCGGTCGATTACGTGGTCGATGCGGGTGTGTTGTTCTCGAAGGGCGGCAAGACGTCGCTCGTGAAGTGGCAGGATTATCCCGACGACTACGACCCGACGGAGGACGCACATCGTCCCGTGTGGGAGGTGTGCCATCATCTGGTGCGCATCCACCAGCGGCGCGGAACGGGCGCGGCGGGCGAGTTCCTGTCGATGGTGCAGGGTCAGGGCGAGGCGGCGCGGCAGCTCGCGTATCTGCTCTACACGCTCTGCGAGCGGAAGGGTCTTGCGGAGGATGCGCGCGTGTACAACGAACTGGCGACGGCGTGGAACGACATTGTCACGTCGAGCATCGAAAACGCGAAGCCCGTGCTGAAGCAGGCAGTGCTTGACTTGTGACGGCGATAAAGTTGACAAATCGTGGGAATGGGATGCTGTTTAAGTTGACAAATCGTGGGAAAACCATGGTCTTCAAGTTGACAAACCGTGGGGACTGTGGTATGCTTTCGTAAAAAAAACAAGGAGAAATGCCATGTTTTACAGGCGGAAGCTATATGATGACCTTAAAAACTGGAAGATGAAATCTGCCGGTCGGACAGCGTTGCTGATCGAGGGCGCTCGGCGTGTCGGCAAGAGCTCGCTCGTTGAGGAATTTGGTCGGAACGAATACCGTAGTATCGCGATAATCGATTTCTTCAAGATTTCCAAGTCGGTAAAGCGTGTGTTTGAAGAGGAGAGCGATGACATCGACATCATGCTCAAGCGATTGTCAGCCGTTCTTGGAATCACGTTTTATCCGCGAGAAACGCTTATCGTGTTTGATGAAGTCCAGTTCTATCCTAAGGCGAGAGGTCTGATCAAGTATCTGGTCGAACACGGGCAGTACGACTATATTGAGACGGGTTCGCTTGTGTCCATCAAGGAGAACGTGAAGGACATCGTCATCCCTTCGGAAGAGCACGTGCTGCGGCTTAACCCCATGGACTTTGAGGAATTCCTGTGGGCGCTCGGGGACGAGGCATCGTTGCCGTTTCTGAGGGATTGCCTCTTGGCGCGAAGGCCGTTGGGCGCGGGTGTGTTGGAGAAGATGTCGAAAAGATGGCGTGAATACATGCTGGTCGGCGGAATGCCGCAGTCGGTGGTGCAGTTCGTGGAAACGCGAGACTTTTCGGCATCGGACGATGCCAAGCGGGAAATTCTCGCGCTCTACAGAAAGGATATCTCCAAGGCCAAGGCCAGCGACGTGGCGAAGATTCTGGATATATTTGATTCCCTGCCGAATCAGCTATCGAGGCCAACGGGTTCCAAGACATATCGTCTGTCCGAGCTTGACAGGGCGGCGCGGATGCGCGAATACGAGGATGCGTTCAGTTGGCTGGAGGAGGCGCATATCGTATCGAAGTGCGTCAACGCCAGTGATCCATCCGATTCCGCAATCGCGCAAAGCAGGGACAGTACCACATTCAAGGCGTTCATGTGCGACACGGGATTGCTTGTCACGCATGCTTTCCGTGGTACGGGGTTTTCTGGGAATCCACTGTACGAGGCCATCCTCGACGACAGACTGGGCATAAACGAGGGAATGTTGACCGAGAATGTTGTAGCGCAGGCATTCAAGGCAACGCGCGGCGAGTTGTTCTACTACGCACGGTCTGGCGACGGAGACAGGGATGGAAGGATGGAGGTTGACTTCTTGATAGGGAGGGACGGCAAGACCGTGCCCGTGGAAGTCAAGAGCGGCAACTATCGCTTCCATAGGTCGCTTGATAAATTCACGGTGAGATTTGGCCGAAATATTGGAGAACCTGTTTTGCTGTATGGCAAGGACGTTATGGTCAAGGACGGCATACTTCATTTGCCGTTGTGCATGGCATCACTATTGTGAAATTAAGAAAGGAATAATCAGATGAAACCTTGGAGAGAAGTTGCAAAGCCCCATGCCGATGTGCTTGCGGGGACGTTCGTGCAGAGCGATTTTGCCGTGGACATCATGAAAGTGGTGGACGGTAGCGCCCCGGACGAATATCGGAATCCGGAGGCGTTCTACGAGCGCACGTACGTGACGGAGGGGATGAAGCAGCTTCTCGTGACGGTGGCGCAGCGTCTGAACGGACGCGGCGGCGATCCCGTCATCGAACTCAAGACGAACTTCGGCGGCGGCAAGTCGCACACGCTCCTTGCTGTCTATCACCTTGCGAAATACGAAGGTGGCGCCGCGAACCTGCCGGGCATGGGGGAAGTGTTGGCGGCGGCGCAGGTGGAGAACGTACCGCACGCGAAGGTGGCCGTGATTGACGGCAACGCGCTTGCGCCGAACCAACCCCTGAAACAAGGTGGACTTTCCATCAGAACCATCTGGGGAAACCTCGCTTGGCAGTTGCTTGGTCCTGACGGTTATGCGAGAGTTGCGGAGAGCGATGCAGCGGGAACGTCGCCCGGAAAGACAATCCTTGAATCCATTTTGAGGGAGGCTGGCCCGTGCGTGATCCTGATGGACGAGCTGGCGGCGTACTACCGGCAGTTCGGCGCGGAGGGTTCGTTGACAGGCGGAACGTACGAAAGCAATGTTTCGTTCGCCCAGGCGCTGACGGAGGCCGTGAAGGGAGTGCCGCAGGCGATGCTGCTCGTGTCGCTGCCAAGTTCCGACACGGAGGCTGCGGGGTCGTTCGGGCGGCAGGCTCTCGATACGCTGGAGAAGACATTCGGGCGGGTCAATGCCATTTGGCGGCCTGTTTCCGCGGAAGAGGGCTTCGAGATCGTCAAGCGGAGGCTTTTCGAGAAAATAGATGACGCGGCGGCGGTGGAGGAGACGTGTCAGGCGTTTGCGTCATACTACCACGAGAAAAGGGATTCGCTTCCGTCGATGGTGCAGGAGGGCGGATGGATCGACAAGATGCGTCAGTGCTATCCGATCCATCCCGAGGTGTTCATCCGTCTCTACGAGGATTGGTCCACATTGCAGAACTTCCAGAAGACGCGCGGCGTGCTGCAGTACATGGCGATCGTCATCAACAGCCTGTGGAAGCAGGGAACGGACGAGCCGTTGATTATGTCGGCATCGATCCCGCTGTGCGATACGGCGGTGGCGAACAAGTCGACGCAGTTCCTTCCGAACGGTTGGGGGGCGATCATCGACCGGGAAATCGATGGTGAGCAGTCGCAGCCCGTGAGGATCGACGGCAGCGACCCGCATTTGGGTAATCTCCACGCAACCGTGCGTGCGGCGCGGACGATCTTTCTGGGAAGCGCCGCCTCTACGGCGGAACAGGCTGTAAGGGGAATATCCCGCAAGCAGATACTTTTGGGATGCGCCATGCCGGGGCAGGAACTTTCGTTCTACGAGGATGCCTTGCACAAGATGCGGGAGAGGTTGCAGTATCTGTTCAACCACGATGAGCGCTACTGGTACGATACGCGTCCGAACCTGACCCGGACGATGAACGACTACAAGGGGCGGGTCAAGCAGGCGGATGCGAGGGATTGTCTGGAAATGGCGTTGAAGGCCAAGTGGGGAGTACCTGGTTGTATAGCCGGTGTACATGTGTTTGAGGATCACGGGGAAGTGCCCGACGACATCGCGGATGGCATCCGCGTGGTTGTGCTTCCGTTGAATGTTGCCTATTCGAAGGCGACGGAGAAGCGGACGTTTGACGCGGCTCGGAAATATGTCGCGCAGTGTGGCACGGTTGCACGCATGAGGAAGAACCGAATTGTTTTTGTCGCGGCGGACCTTGGAGCTACGGGGCGGATAGATGACCAGTGTCGGACGATGCTGGCATGGCGCGCGGTGAAGAACGCGATAACGGAAGGGGCGATCAACGTCACGAAACAGGAAGAGGCGCAGGTTACTGCTTCCTTCACGCAAAGCGAGACGATGTTGAAGGGGTTGATCGGCGACTGTTTCAAGTATCTGCTGGTGCCAGAGCAGGTTGGAAACGACGTCGGCTTTATCGTCCGTAAGCTGAGCGTTGCCAACGCGGTCCCCCTGGGCGATGTCGTACGGCAGACATTGGAAAACAATGACGACATCGTGCGGGCTTGGGCACCTCAGTTCATGCGGGATGTGTTGGAACAGTATTACTTCAAGGACGGAGTGACAGAAGTGTCCACGCGCAAGGTGTGGAATGACATGGGATCGTATCTTTATTTCCCGCGTCTCGTCTCGGCATCGGTATTTTGCGAGACGGTCAGGCAGGGCGTGTCGGCAGGACTCTTCGGTTATGCTCGCGGAAAGACGGATGATGGCAAATACGCGGTGTTTGCGTATGGCGAGAACCGCGGAATGCCTGGGGTTTCCGAATCCGAACTGATCGTCAAAGATACGGCGGCGGAAGCGTACAAGGCGACGTTGACAGGAGGCAATACAGGCACTGGTGGCGGCGCCAATGGTAATGGGGGCGATGGCGGCAACGGTGGCAACGGTGGTAATGGCGCTGTAGGAGGGACGAGTGGAACTGGCAATGGCACGGGGAGCGTGCCCGTACAGCCGCCTACGGCTGCCAAGCGAAAGTTTGTCGGAGAAGTATGCATCGATACTTCAAACGGGACTTCCAAGATTGCCGAGGTTGTGGATGAAGTCATCTCGCATCTTTCCGGCATTGGGGCGAATGTCAAGGTCACGCTGACTGTTGAGGCCAAGAGCGTGAATCCATTCTCGCCAAGCCTTGTGCGCACGATTGGCGAGAACGCCAACAACCTCGGATTCGATCGTGCCGAGTTTTCGTAATAGCGGCGGTGCCTATTCCCCGAACTATCGCCGCCAAGATGGCGGCGCTCCCAGTCAGAGTGATGGTGCTGGATGGCGAGTGGAAGGCGCTGTCCGGGCTGTTGTCTGGGCTTGACCCTCGTCAAAAGATGTGATACTCTATTCGCGAATCGCGAATGAAAGAGAGGTTGTAGTGCTTAAAGGTCAGGATATAGTCGTGTTGGCTGCAATCATGGATGGGCGGCAGCAAGGTGAATCGTATGCTCAATTGGGTGCGCGTACCTGTTTGAGCGCTTCGGAAGCCCATGCCGCGGTAAAACGTCTGCAGGACGCCTCCTTGCTTGGACTGGATCGGCGTGTGCTGAGACGCAACGTGCTCGAATTCCTCATTCATGGAATTCGATATGCCTTTCCGTTTCGGTCGTCAGGCGTCATGGCAAAAGGAATGCCGACGTCGTATGCGGCGCCAGTGGCAGAGGGCGCGTTTGCCGTTGCCGGGACGTGTCCGGTCTGGCGTTCGCAATCTGGGCAAATGTACGGACAGGCTTTTGATCCTTTGTATGCCACTGCGCCACATGCGGCCGCGAAGGACAGGGAACTCTATGATCGCCTCGCCGTCATCGACATGCTTCGCGGGGGAAGGCTGCGCGAGCGTAGGTTTGCAGAAGCGAAAATCGCGGAGATGATCCCATGAACGGAATCACGGCCTCAATCATGGTTTGAACAGGCGCTTCACGCCGCGCAGACGGTGGACATAGAAGGCCACGGGGTCAAGGTGGTCACGGCACCGTTCTTTGTGGCATTGAAACTCGAGGCGTTTGAGGACAGGGGGAACGGGGATTTCATCGCCAGTACGGATTTTGAAGATGTGATCTGCCTTTTCAATGGACGGCCGGGCCTCGTCGAGGAGATCATTTCGGAAGCCGTTGTCTGCAATGGAATCAGGACGAAGTTTTCCAGATACGTCAAGAATGTAGATCTCGAGGATGCCGTTCTGGGATTCGTCCAGACGGAGAACGCTCCCGAGGAACGTTTCCGCGCAATCATGTCGGCTTTTCAGCGACTGGCGGGCGGCGACGGAGGAGTGCAAGGGGGCTTTTAGGTTCTTCAAGGTGGTGGTGGGCCGTAGTGTGTGTGGGGGGCGGCTCGCCAGGACGGCTCGCCCCACCGCAACGGGCGGGACGCCCGTTGCCCTAGTTGCGGGCGAGACGCCCGCCACCCCGACAAGCGCGGCCGCTCCCCCACAGTGGAGGCTTCTACTCCGTCTGAATTTGTGATAAACTATACGCACACAGCCGGAGTGGTGGAATGGCAGACACCAGGGACTTAAAATCCCTTGCCAAGTCTTTGGCGTGCGGGTTCGAGTCCCGCCTCCGGCACCAGTAAATATGATAATCGATTTTCATACTCACAACTTCCCGGATGCCCTTGCGCCGCGCGCAATCGCGGCCATGGTGGAAAATCTCAGGCACCAATTCGTCCCGTTCGGCGACGGCACGCTCGCGTGTCAGCTTGCCGCCGCGAAAGCGGACGGCATCGACCGATGCGTGATGTGTCCCATCGCCACGAAGCCGTCTCAGGCGGATGTTATCTTGCGCACCGCGCTCGATATCCGCGACGGCGCGCTGGGCGAGGAGGCCGCCCGCGTCATCATTCCGCTTGCGTCCGTCCATCCTGCCGATCCGGAATTCAAGCTCAAACTTAAGGCGATTGCAGACTCGGGCATTCCCGGCATCAAGCTGCATCCGTACTATCAGGGTTTCCGCCTCGGCGATCCTTCTGTCTTTCCGTTCTTCGCCGCCGTGCGCGACCTGGGGCTTGTCGTAATCGTGCATTGCGGCTTCGACCACGGATTCCCGGACGAACCGATGAGCTGCGGACCTGCGGAGATCGCGGCGCTGCTGACGGCCGTGCCGGGTTTGGGTCCGCTTTTCGTGGCCGCGCACCTGGGCGGACACCTTGGTAGTCCGTCGGGCGCAACGGACATGCTGCTGGAGTCTGGCTGCCTAATCGACACGGCGTGTCTGGAGATGCTGCAGGATGCTCCGGAGCCCATCCGCATCATGGAAACATGGCCGACCGAGCGCGTCCTCTTTGGCACCGACTATCCGTGGAACCGCCAGCGGCGTCTTGTGGAATGGGTCAAGGCGTATCGTCCCGCCGCCGACTACGAGGCGATTTTCCACAAAAACGCCGAACGTATCCTCGGTCTGTGACTGTGAAAATTTGGTATACTATCGCCCAACGAACGAATGAGAGGCAATGCGACAGATAGCGCCCTTGCGCGCGACATTCTGGATTGGAACGTTCCAGAAGTGTGTGTGCATGTCATTTGAAAGGGAGGAACGAGTTTGAGTATGGCAAGACAGGAAACTGTACGTGCGCCTAAAGCCGCAAGGGATATCTTTGCCGAGTTCAAAGACGACCCTGACCCAGAGGTCCGGCAGCGGGCGAGCAATTGGAGCCTCGCCATCGGCTTGCAGGATGTCGATCTTTTGAGCGTGTCGCAGTTCTTGATTGATACGGCCAAGCGAAACATTTTGCGGCAAAAGCAACATACCTGAAACACCCACATGATGCCCGTGTTTTGGTATACTATTGCCGTCAGGAAAATGAGGAAGAAAACCGCAGAAGTCGTACTAGATGGTGCAAGCCGTAAACATGAGGTTTGGAAATGCGAAAGAAAATTGACAGATTGACCATAAAGGGGTTCAAGTCCATAAGGGACTTGAGCAACTTTTCGCTTGGTGACATCAATGTCGTTGTTGGCGCGAACGGCGCGGGGAAAAGCAATTTCGTGCAGATGTTCCGCATGGTGCGGGAAATGGTGCGGAAAGACTTCCAGAAATTCATCGCCACGCATGGTGGCGCGGCGGCGTTTCTGCATAACGGTTTGAAGGCGACAAAGTCCATTGAAGCAGAGTTTAATCTTGGCGGAGAATCGTATGGCTTCACCCTGACGCCTACGGCGGACGAGACATTTGCCGTTTCTGAAAGTCAGAATGGCGAGAATGTAGATGACGCGATCTCTGGTTGGGTCGTGTACCATTTCCACGACACGAGCGAACGTTCGCCGATGCGACAGAGCGAGATCGTGGAGGATTGCGCCTATCTGCGCGAGGACGCGGCGAACATTGCCCCGTTCCTGAAGGCGTTGCGCGAGGATGGGCCGGAGGGCATCAAGAGCTACCGCGAGATCGTGGCCGCCGTGCGGCTCGTCATGCCGTTCTTCGACGACTTCGCGCTCACCCCTGTCCGTTTCGGCCCGGCGGAGAAGGTGAAGCTCACCTGGACGCAGAAGGGCACCGATTATCCGTTCCAACCTTACCACCTTTCCGACGGCGCGATCAGGTTCATCTGCCTCGCAACGGCCTTGCTGCAACCAAGACCGCCGTCAACGATCGTGATCGACGAGCCGGAGCTTGGTCTTCACCCGCAGGCGATTGCGATCCTTGCGGACTTGATCAAGGCCGCGTCGGCACGGACGCAGGTGGTCGTGGCCACGCAGTCACCTCTTCTTGTCGACCAGTTTGCGGTCGGCGACATCGTTGTCGCGAAGCGCAAGGACGGCGCGACGGCGTTCGAGCGTCTGGACGAGAAGGACAAGATCGGCATCGACAAAATGCGCGCCGCCAATCCCAATTTCGACGACTGGCTCACGCGGTTGGGGTGCAACAGGGAATCGTGAAAGAATCGAAACCGTTGTCACCGTGGAAACAATGACGCAATCTGACGCGAAAAAAACTAGCGGCTTCGACCGCGACATTCTGGAATGGAACATTCCGGAAGATAGGGAGATTGTGGTTTTATGATTACAGGTGAACTAAAAAGGCAAGTTGACAAGATTTGGGATACCCTCTGGACGGCGGGCATCACAAGCCCAGTTACGGTGATGGAGCAAATCACATATTTGCTCTTCATGAAGTTGCTGGACGACAACCAACTTGTGCGCGAGTCTAATGCCAATGCTTTCGGAACCGCCGTGCAGGACCCGGTGTTCAAGGAGGGTAAGTGCGTCATTTCTGAACAGCCGCTTATCGCGTGCGACTACGAGCGGCTCAGGTGGAGCCGCTTCTCGAACGCCAATCCGCCTGAGATGTTTGAGACGGTGAGGAACTATGTTTTTGAGTTCATCAAGCGGCTTGGCGGCGACGAGGATGATACGGCCTTCGGCCGCTACATGAAGAACGCCGTGTTCCTTATCCCTACGCCGCAGGTGCTTGTGAGCGTCGTTGCCGACATGAGTTCGATGCAGCTGACCGACAAGGACACGATGGGGGACGTTTACGAAGAACTTCTCAAGAAGATGGCGGCAGCGGGTGCGAACGGACAGTTCCGAACGCCCAAGCACATTGTCGATATGATCGTCGCTTTGATGCGCCCGACGCTGAACGATTTGATTGCCGATCCTGCGATGGGGTCGGCGGGGTTCCTTGTCTCCGCCGCGCAGTACATCGTTCGCACTTTCGACAGCGAGTTGTACAAGCCCAAGAACCGCGACAAGTTCAAGACAACGCTTTTCTCCGGTTTCGACACCGACCAGTCGATGCTCCGAATCGGCGCCATGAACATGATGCTGCACGGCGTGGACAACCCGCACATCGTCTATCAGGATTCATTGAGCCAGAACAACACCGAGCGCGACAAGTACACGCTCATCATGGCCAATCCGCCGTTCACCGGAAAGCTCTTCAAGAACCAGGTGAGCGGCGACTTGCTGGCGCTGACGCAGACCGGCAAGACGGAACTCCTGTTCGTCTCGCTCTTCACGAAGATGCTTCAGATCGGCGGACGGTGTGCGAGCATCGTGCCGGACGGCGTTCTTTTCGGCAGTTCCACGGCGCACAAGTCGCTTCGCAAGGAACTTGTCGAGAACCAGCGGCTGGAAGCCGTCATCTCCATGCCGAGCGGCGTGTTCAAGCCCTACGCCGGCGTTTCGACTGCCATCCTCATCTTCACGAAGACGAACCACGGCGGTACGGATGACGTCTGGTTCTACGACATGAAGGCGGACGGTTTCTCGCTCGACGACAAGCGTTCGCCGATAGCGGAGAACGACATCCCCAACGTCATCGAGGAGTTCCATGCAAGAGACGCAAAGAAGCCGAACGACCGCAAGGCTAAGTGCTTCTTTGTGCCGAGGAGCGAAATTGCCGAGAACGACTATGACCTTTCGATCAATAAGTACAAGACAGTCGAATATGTCGCCGAGAAGTTCCCGCCAGTGAGCGAAATACTTGCCGACTTCGAGAAGGCTGAACAGGAGATTCAAGCCACCTTTGCGGAGCTGAAGGAGATGCTGTAATGGGGAAAACTCGTACAGACGGCGCTGAGAGGAATCTCGGGCAAGACGATCTTTCCGAGTATCTGCGGGCGAAGGAGCCGGGGAGGGCGGAACTCGCCGGCATCTGGCGGGCGGCGATCGGACTCCAGAAGGTCGATGGTCTCACGCCTTCGGCGTATCTCGTTGAAACCGCGCGCCGCAACATCGAAGGGGAGATCACCATCGCCGAGGCGGGGAAGATCATCGGCGAATACTACAAGTCCAAGGCCGTCCGCGCCGAAGCTGCTAAAACGCGCACCGACGAGGCGGACATCGTCTCGCAGCGCATCACCGAAATCCTCGCCGAGCCGACGTTCTCGTTCTCGCCGGAACAGCTCGTTTCCATACACCGCAGGCTTTTCGATGGAATCTTCAAACACGCCGGCACGATCCGCGACTACAACATCACCAAGAACGAATGGGTTTTGAAGGGCGACACCGTCCAGTATGCAAGTTGCTTCCGCCTTGTCGAGACGATGGCCTTCGATTTCTCGGAAGAGAAAAAGTTTTCATACGCGGCGGTTTCGATGGATGAGGTGATACGCCATTTTTCCAAGTTCATTGCCGGCATTTGGCAGATACATCCATTCGGCGAGGGAAACACGCGGACGACCTCGACGTTCGCCATGAAATATCTGCGCACTCTTGGGTTTGATGTTGACAACGACATCTTCTATGACAACTCATACTATTTTCGCAATGCCCTGGTCCGAGCCAATTACTCCAACATCCCCAAGGGCATTGAAGAAACGACTGAGTACCTTGAACGGTTCTTCCGCAACGCTCTCATGGGCGAGGAAAACAAGCTTCAAAGTCGATTTCTACTTGTAGGGGGCTGGAAAGGAGATTCTACCCCTACAAGTAAAGGCGACGCCCCTACAAGTAAGCTCCCCGCCCCTACAAGTAATGCCGCAAAGTCCCCTGCAAGTAAAACGCTTGCCCTGTCTCGTGCGCTGAGGTTGCTTCTTGACGTGCTTGATGGTGAGATGTCGCGGGCTAAAGCGATGAAAGCGATAGGGATAAAAGATCGTGTTACTTTTACGGACTACTATCTGTCTCCCGCGCTGAAACTTGGCCTCGTCGAGATGACGCAGCCGAATTCCCCGCGCTCGCCCACGCAAAAATACCGTCTCACCCCCAAGGGCCTCGCGGCGAAGGGAGGCGGGAAATGAGCGGGGATGTCTTAACGCAGAGACGCAGAGGCGCAGAGAGCGGCGTTGCAACGCAGGTGCGTCTGGGGGATGTGTGCGAGTTGAATATGGGTCAATCGCCAGAATCGGCGTCATACAACACAGTGACCGAAGGGTTGCCATTCTATCAAGGGAATGCAGATTTCGGCCCGATTTATCCTACACCACGAGTTTGGTGTAACTCTCCGGTGAAAATCGCGGAAGCAGGAGATCTTTTGGTCTCTGTGCGAGCGCCTATCGGCGCATTGAATTTTGCAAATGAAAGATGCTGTATTGGACGTGGCCTTGCCGCGCTTCGCGTTAAACCTGATAGTGACTCGAAGTTTATCTACTATGCGCTCAAAAGCAACGTGACTGAACTCAACGCGAGAGGAACTGGCAGTACATTCAAGGCCATAAACAAGAAGGCATTGAGCAACCTTCTCTTTCCCCTCCCGCCACTTGCCGAGCAACGGCGAATTACGGCAAAACTTGATCGGATTTGCGATATCGTAGTCAAGCGCAAGCAACAGCTTGTGCAGCTCCAGCAGCTTGTCAAATCGCGGTTTGTGGAGGCAGCTTAATGAGATGTCGTCGTTCATATAGGCGCCCGCACAAATCGCGGTTTGTAGAGATGTTTGAGAGCGCAAGTTCTAAAACATGGGAGAGTAAGCCTGTCGAGGAGATTTGCGAACTAATAGCAGACTGTCCCCACACGACTGCTCAAGATGAAGGAGTTGGTTATCCTCTTGTTAGAACCCCAAATATTGGCAAGGGGCGATTAATTTACGATAAGATGCATCGCGTGTCTGAGAAGGTATACAATCTGAGGAACAAAAGAGCAGTTCCCCGAGAACGTGATTTAATTCTGGCAAGAGAGGCACCGGCTGGAAACATTGCAGTTATTCAAAAGGAAGAGAAGGTCTGCCTGGGGCAGCGGACTGTTTTGTTACGCCCCAGACTTGCGGTCATAGATTCAGAGTATATGGCGTATCGTATCCTCTCCGAAAAGGTGCAGAGGGCGATTCTTGATTATTCTTCTGGTTCTACGGTTGCTCATTTGAATGTAAGGGAGATTAGAAAGCTGAAACTTCCCATTCCACCTCTCGCCCTCCAGCGCGAGTTCGCGGCGTTCGTGGCGAAGGTCGACAAATTGGCGTTTGCCGTTAGGAAGAGTCTTGAATCGGCTGAAAAACTATATCGTCAACAGCTTTCGGAGGCGTTCGCATGAGGAATTGGCCGATGATAAAGGTTGCTGACGAGTTTGACCTTCAGATGGGGAAGACCCCTGCGAGGGACAACCCGGCGTATTGGGGTGGCGAACAGAAATGGGCTTCGATTGCCGACATTGCGCGTTCAGGTATGTACCTATCCGATACAAAGGAGGCAATCACGCAGGAGGCGGTTTCGGAATCTGGCATAAAAGCCGTACCGCAGAATACGGTGGTGATGAGTTTCAAGCTCTCGCTAGGTCGCACGGCGATTACCGCTTCGAGAATGTACACGAACGAGGCGATTATGGCGTTTCTGCCGCATGATGCCACTGCGTTCGATCTGCATTTCCTGTATCACTTGTTCTCCAATCGGAACTGGAGTGAGGGATGCAATAAGGCGGTTAAGGGTGTGACGCTAAACAAGGCGACGCTCAATGCTGCGAGAATTCCGAAGCCAGACATTTCAGAGCAGAGAGCGGTTGCGTCAACTCTTGATAAGATATGCGCTTTGATGGCGAAATGTGATGAACAGATTGTTCGGCTTGATCAACTTGTCAAATCGCGGTTTGTGGAGATGTTCGGTAACGAATTAGAGCAGGGGCGTTGGCCATCTACAACAGTAGGCGAAGTGGCCAATGTATGTGTTGGCGTTGTAATCAAGCCTACCCAGTATTATCAGGAGAGTGGGATAAGGGCTTTCCGTTCTTTGAATATTGGCGAGATGGTGGTTAAGGATGATGATTGGGTATTTTTCTCAGAAACGGGACATGCTAAAAACCAAAAGTCTGTGGTGCATAGAAATGATGTTTTAGTAGTAAGGTCAGGTGCGCCAGGGACTGCTTGTGTTGTTCCCGAACATTTTGACGGTTGCAATGCTGTGGATATAATTATTGCTCGTCCTGATTGCAATAAGGTTGATCCTACTTTCTTGGCAATGTTTACAAATATGCCACATGGAAAGAATCAGATCAGGAACCAGATAGGAGGTGCGGCACAACAGCATTATAATGTGGGTGGATATAAGAAGTTGCAGTTGATAGCTCCCCCTCTTCCCCTCCAGCGCGAGTTCGCAGCGTTCGTGGCGAAGGTCGACAAATTGGCGTTTGCCGCCCGGCAGAGGCGGGAAGTGGCGAAGCAATTGTACAGGGCGAAGATACAGGAGTTCTTCGGGTAGTCCAAGCACGGCGAATCCTACGCCGCCGGGAACGCGGTGCGTTCACAAGGCGACAAGGAAACGCTAAAATGAAAGAGAAAGTCATACGAGAGGTAGAGCAAGGAATGTTAGAGGTTCTTGACAACGCGCAAAGGGCGCAACTGCACAGGGTGCTGGAACATGCACTCTTCGGTGCTGTCGTTGTCAAGGACGAGTCCGTCGGCGCGAAGCCGGAGGTTCCGAACGAGACGATAGCCGAACGCTTCTTCGAGGCGAAGCGTCTGGAGGGATGCAGCGAACGGACGATCCGCTACTACCGTCTGACAATCTGCAAGATGCTCGAAACGCTCGCCATGCCGCTTGTCCACATGACGACGGAGCATCTGCGCACCTATCTCTCCGACTATCAAGAGGAGCGCAAGTGCAGTAAGCTGAACATGGACAACATCAGGCGCATCCTTTCCAGTTTCTTCTCGTGGCTTGAGGACGAGAACTACATTCTGAAAAGCCCGGTTCGCCGCATCCATAAGATACGCATGGAGTGTCCCGTCAAGGAGGCGTACACGGACGAGGCGCTGGAGCAGATGCGAGACAACTGCGGCAGCGTCCGCGACCTTGCCATCATCGATCTGTTGTCGTCCACGGGGATGCGCGTGGGCGAGCTGGTTGGGCTGAACCGCGCCGACATCGACTTCGAGAACCGCGAGTGCGTCGTCTTCGGCAAGGGCGGCAAGGAGCGTCCCGCGTACTTTGACGCGAGGACGAAGATACACCTAAAGAACTATCTGGGGACGCGGAGCGACGACAATCCTGCTTTGTTTGTATCGCTCGCCTCGCCGCACGAACGGTTGAAGATCAGCGGCGTTGAGATACGGTTGCGACGGCTGGGGCGGCGGCTCGGTATCAACAGGGTGCATCCGCACAAGTTCCGCCGCACGATGGCGACGAGAGCCATTGACAAGGGCATGCCGGTCGAACAAGTCCAGCGTCTGCTCGGCCACTCGAAGATCGACACGACCATGCAGTATGCACTTGTAAACCAGAGCAACGTCAAGAACTCCCACAGGCGATTTATCGCATAGAACTTAAAACAAGGAGCGCCAACGTGACAATCAAAGACCTTATACGGAAGATTGCCGATGTGTCCGGGAAGAAAGACCCGGCGGCTACGGCTGTTGCGTGTCGGGAAGCCGTTCGTGACTGCGTTGGCGAAATCTACAAGAGCAAGGGCGCTGAAATGCCGCCCAAGGCGTCGCTCCTGGAACTGCTCGCCGACACGCCGGTGCGCGAGTTCGTAGCCGACGACGACCGTTTGCGCGATCTGGAGTTTGTGCGCGTCCTCGGAATGAACGCCGAACACAAGCGCAAGGTGAAGCGTACTCATGCGCAGCTTGCCGCCGAGATCAGCGCCGATTTTCTTGAGATGGCTGATGCGAAGCTGAATGGCGGCGGTCGCGGGGCGACCGCCCTGCCAAGCGTGCCGCAGCCGGGCATTTCCGAGGCGGAGACGAGACGCGCCTACATTGACGTCTATCTTGAGGAGGCTGGATGGGATGTCCTCGAAACCGAGGGGACGATGCTCCCCGGCAAGGCGTGTATTGAAATCAAGGTCGAGGGGATGCCCAACAACACGGGCGAAGGATTCTGCGACTACGTGCTTTATGGGCGCGACCTGAAACCGCTGGCCGTCATCGAGGCGAAGAAGACGACCGTCGGGCCGGAGAAAGGTCGCCAGCAGGTGAAGTTGTATGGAGAATGCCTCGAAAAGAAGTACGGATACACGCCGATACTCTACTACACGAACGGCTATCAGATCTGGTGCATTGACGGGTTCTATCCATCGCGGCAGATTCGGGCGTTCCATACGCTCGAAGAGCTGGAACGGCTGATACAGAAAAGGAACCGCAAGTCACTCAAAGGAATTGACCTCCAGATCAACCGCGACATCGCTGGGCGCGACTATCAGATCACCGCCGTCACGAAGATCTGCGAGAAGTTGAGCGACAAGAAGCGAGCGGGGCTTCTCGTCATGGCAACGGGAACGGGCAAGACGAGGACGGTCATATCGCTTGTCGATGTGCTGGCGCGGCAGAACTGGATCACGAATGTCTTGTTCCTCGCCGACCGCACGTCGCTTGTGAAACAGGCGCATGATTCGTTTCAGGAGCATTTACCGGACTACCCGCGCTCGGTCATATCGGATTCCGCGCTCAAGGGAAGTCCCAATGCCCGCATCTCCTTTTCGACATACCAGACGATGATCAACAAGATTGACGGCGCGGAAAAGGAGTTCACCACCGGACGCTTCGATCTCGTGGTCGTTGACGAGGCGCACCGGTCCATCTTCAACAAGTATGGTGCGATATTCAAGTATTTCGATGCGCTTCTCGTGGGGCTCACCGCCACGCCACGAGGCGAAGTGGACAAGAACACCTATTCGCTCTTCCAATGCGAGAGCGATGTCCCGGACTTTGACTATTCGATGGAGCAGGGATTCAAGGACGATGTTCTCAAGCCCTATCGGGTTGTCTCGCGGACGAGCCAAGTCTTAAGTCGCGGCATCACCTACAGGGAATGTTCCGACGAGGAGAGGAAACAACTCGATGAGGCGTTTAATGATGAACCGCCGGACGAGATCGCAGCAAGCCGTATCTTCAATACGGTGTACAACCAAGATACTGTCGACAAAGTCATCGACGAGGTGATAGAGCGGGGCCTTAAGGTCGATGGCGGGGAAACAATCGGCAAGACGATTATCTTTGCTTACAACCATAGGCACGCCGACCTCATCGTGAAGCGTATAAAGGAACGCTATCCGCATGATGACGATTGGTGCCAGCTGGTAGATAACTACGTAAACTATGCTGACACGCTCGTCGAGAAGTTCAAGCACGATCCAAAGTTCCGCATCGCTGTCTCCGTCGATATGCTTGATACGGGGATTGATGTGCCGGAAATTCTGAACCTCGTGTTCTTCAAGCCGGTCAGGTCGCGCATCAAGTTCATTCAGATGATCGGACGCGGAACGAGACCGTGCAAGAACGTATTTGCGCCGGGAAAGGACAAGACGGAGTTTCGCATCTTTGACTACTGTGACAATTTCAAGTTCTTCGGGCAGCAGAAGCCAGAAACGGAAGCGGCAAAGACGCTCTCTATTTCGCAGCAGGCCTTCGCGGCGCGTGTTGGGATTCTCGTTGAGTTGCAGAAAGCGCAGAACAGGCAGTTCCAGTTCAACAAGGACTATCATGTGGAATTGCAGAAGGAGTTGCAGGGGCAGGTTCTGAAGCTTAAGGACGAAGTCCATTCTTGCCGCATACAAGTGCGGGAGATGATGCCGCACATAGACCGCTTTTGTGCTTCGGAGTCTTGGCAGTCTATATCCGAGGTGCAGATGGCGGAAATCAACCGTTATGTCGCCCCTCTTGTCGATGGAGGAGAAGGGGATGACATTCGCACGAAGATGTATGACCTTCGGATGCTCCGCATCGAGCTCGCTGTATTGATGAGCGGCGGTTTGACCGATACCGTTAAGCGGGATGTCGAGGCAGTTGTTGCGATGGTAAAGATCCTCATGACGAAGTACTCCATCCCGCAAGTAGAGGCAAAGAGTGAAGACATAGAGGCGCTTGCCGATGAGATGTTTTGGCGTGTGCCGTCGATTGAGGCGGTCGAGAAATGGCGACGCAAGTTACGCGACATAATGAAGTACGCAAGAGGCGACGGCGAGGAGGCCGTCTTCGTGAACATCGGCGACGAAATCAAGCCGGGCGAGCCAATTAACATCGGAATCGAGTTCAGAACATATCGGCAGAAAGTAATCGACTATTTGCGGGAGAACTGGAGCCTCCCGGTCGTTGAGAAGATACAAAAGCTGGAACCATTGACGGACGACGACATGGCGGAGCTTGAAGATATCCTCTGGCACAAGCTCGGCAGCAAGACCGATTATGACGGCGAAGACTATCCTGGCAGCCTTGCTGGATTCGTGAGAAGCCTTGTAGGACTTGACCAGGAGGCGGTCAACGAGAAGTTCGGTCAATATCTCACAGGGACCGTTTTCAACTCCAGCCAGCAGGAGTTTATCAAGATGGTGATAAACTATGTCCGCGAGAATGGCGAAATAACTCGCAATGACCTCGTGAACTCCTATCCGTTCAAGTTCCTGCATCCTGTCCAGCTTTTCGGCGACAAGATGCCGCTTCTTCTTGATGTAATTTCGAAGCTTGAGCATTTAGTTGCGACGGCGGCATGAGTAAAAATCAACAACAGGAGGAGATTTTATGACTTCAACTTCCGAATTCAAACCCAAGTCTGGATATGTCTATGTTGTAACGAACGAGTGCCTCAAGCAGGTGAACGCAAAAGGGGTGTTCAGAGGTAAAAAGGTAAGGGCAGTAAAGATTGGAAATGCCAAGGACTTTACGAATCGGCTCGGCTCGTTGAACACAGCCGTCTATGAGAACTTTGACTTCCATCTTGGAATCAAGACTGATGATGTGGTTGGACTTGAGGGACTAATCCATACAGCGCTTCAGGATTACAGGATCTATACGCGAGACGGTAATAAAACAGAGTTTTTCGCGTGCCCTCTTGAGGAGGTCATTTTTAGAATAAAAAAATTAATTTCCCGTGGGCACAAAGAGAATGTGGAAGAGTATAAGGGGGGTAAAGTAATAGGGCGACATGGTGCCGGGATTCGTGCAAACATCGAACGTCAGCAATTAAGACGCAAAAAAGCCATGACATTGGCTACGGACAAAGCAAAATGCGCAAGAGATGATGTACACAAGAAAGGGCGGGCGTTGCCGTTCTCATTTGCGAGTGTCGGGATATCCGTTGGGAGCGATTTGGTCTTCATGCCTACTGGTTCTGTAGTGAAGGTAGTTGACGGGAAGAATAAAATATCATTTGACGGTAATCAGTATTCGCTTTCTGGTTTCTGCAAACAGTTCATGCCCAATAGAAGTCCATCTGGGGCATATCAAGGTCCCAAGTTCTTTTACTTTAAAGGGAAGGCGCTTGTGGATATCCGGAAGGATGTGGGGCGCTCGGGGAGTGAACCGAATAACGATATTGAACAGGGAGAACATTGGAAGGGCAAGACGCAACTTGCTAGACTTATCGCACGTCGTGGGGGGAATGAGGGAGCTTATGGTGGCATATTGCATTTGTTCAGTCGTAAGCGACCTTGTGGAGCGAACAGCAAATGGCGAGTGCCCCTTGAACACGCAGGCATTAAATTTGATACAAAAGACTATGTGGTAGATTGGTCTGTGGCAAATAATCCGTTATGATCGTGTTAGGCATCGGGGATGCTAGAGGGACAGCCCCCATTGGTGGAGTAGAAATGGTGGAGTAGAGGCTATGGCGATGCCGCAGAGAGACGATACGATAGAGGCGATCAAGCGACTTGACGCCTTGCTTGAGTATGCTTTCATGCATGGAGGCGAGGAAGATGCCGCACGTCTCCGCGAGCAGCTGCGCAAGTTGACGGATGAAGTTTGACGGTAGATGGTGGTAGTGTGGTATAATCTTTCGAGGAGGAACACTATGATAACGAAGAACGAATTGGAACAACTGCTTGCGTCCACGGAGACGTACCGTGTCGAACGAACCAAGTCCACGACGGACAAGGGCAAGTTCGGCGAGGCTGTCTGCGCGTTCGCGAACGACATGCCAGACTGTGATAAACCGGGCTATATTTTCTGAAACAACGTGAAGGATGTATGATGTGAGAGGAGGCACTTATGGCATTGCCTGTAAACATTGACGATTTGATCAACCATCGTAAGGTGGAATGGGCACGCATCGAGTACAAGGAAGGGTGGAACCCCGAAAAGGTTCTTCACACCTTGTGCGCCTTTGCCAATGACATCGACAACTGGGGTGGCGGATATATTATTATTGGGATTGCCGAGGAGAACGGACGACCTGTGTTTCCGATAAAGGGAATTGAGCCGAATGAGGTGGATGTGATTCAGAAGGAGCTGCTGAATGTCTGTCATCTCATCGAACCGGTCTATTTGCCGATTGTCGAGCCGTGCGTGTATGAGGGCAAGTGCCTGCTGATTGTCTGGTCGCCGGGCGGGTGCGAACGCCCCTATCGGTGCCCGGAGCGCATTGCCAAGGATGTCAAGTCGCCGAAGGCTTACTATATCCGCAAGCTTGCGAGTACCGTCAAGGCGACACGGCAGGATGAGAAAGAGCTCTTTGAGCTGACGGGGGACGTGCCGTTTGATGACCGCCCGAATGTTCATGCCGACATTACCGATCTCAAGATGAATCTGCTGGTCGAGTATCTGCATGAGGTCGGCAGCGATCTTGCGAACAGCGCCGAGGAGATGTCGGTCGCCGATGTCGCCCGTAACATGCAGATCGCGGTCGGGCCGGCGGAGTGTTTCAAGCCGAAAAACGTGGGTCTAATGTTCTTCAATCCGCATCCGGAGAATTTCTTCCGTTGCGCATGGATTGATGTCGTTGACAAACCTGATCCAACGGGCGAGGGCATGGTTGAGCAAACGTTCCGGGGGCCACTTCATGTGCAGCTCCGTTCGGCGCTTGACTACATCAGAAACCGTTTTTTGCGCGAAAAGATATTCAAGTACGATGATCGACCTGAGGCTGGCCGGTTCTGGAACTACCCCTATCGCGCCATTGAAGAGGTTCTTGCAAACGCCGTCTATCACAAGTCATATCGAATTGCAGAACCCATTACCGTCGTGGTGACGCCCGAGGCGATGACGATTTCAAGCCTGCCCGGACCGGAACGGTCAATTACGGACGCCGACCTTGCTGCTTGCCGTATGATTGGCCTTCACTATCGCAACCGTCGCATCGGCGACTTCCTCAAGGAGCTCGACCTCGTTGAAGGGCGTAATACGGGTATTCCAGTTGTCGTGAATGTCATGCGTGAGAACGGTTCGCCGCCGCCGGTCTTTTCTTCCCCTGAAAATCGAGATTGGCTCTCCGTCATATTACCGGTCAATCCTCATTTTCGTAAAATGGAGGATCCCATTTCACAAAGAACTGCATTGAAAACTGCATTGACTTCACAGAGGGGAACTAACAAAGATAATGGTGAAGAAAGCGTTAGATTGGCGGATTCTGGGCGCATTGTCGGAGTTATGACGGCAGAAGAGGAATTGGAACATATAAAAGTTGCGCTGAAAACTGCGCTGAAAACTGCGCTGATACGCCGTCCTGCCAAGGTGATCGAACGAATGGGGCTTTTGTTACAGCAATTGCTTAGGGATAAAGACATCACGATAGTCGCGTTGGCGAGTTTGCTTGGCGCTTCCAGAAGAACTGTTCAAGAGGATATTGCCATCTTGAAGAACCTAAAGGTTCTAGATCGGGTTGGCCCTGATAATGGCGGCGAATGGGTCGTTCTGCTCAAATGGTGAGAAGAGGGGAATTAAGGTAGAGGCTAGAGGGACAAGCCCCCATTGGTGGAGTAGAAATGGTGGAGTAGAGACTATGGCGATGCCGCAGAGAGACGATTCGCCTACGCCAAGGCTACGGAGGACAGGCACGATAGAGGCAATCAAGCGACGGGCGGCGGAGAAGAAGGACGCCGAGGAAAAGAAGAAGGCCGAGGTGCGTGCCCGCGCCGCGCATCGGCGGAAACAAAGGCAGGGAGCGAGGTGCAGATCGAAACGCTTTCCGCCGGCCAGCAGGAACCGGCGAGGAAGGAATGGGAGAAAGTCCTGCGCCCGTTCAAGCGCCGCGAGCCGTGGCTGTGACCGGATGCGGTGAAGGTGTGAATGTGGTATAATTTCAACGGAGAGAAAGACATGAAGAAGGTCGAAAAAGAGTTTGAGCAGGTAAACCGCATAATCGAGCGGCACTGGAACAGGGCCATCGGTCTTGCCAACGCCGAATCGCTGATGGCCTACTGGACCGTCGGCGCGTTCGTGTCGGAACGACTCAAAAATACACAATGGGGTTCAAAAACGGTAGAGGCACTTAGCGACTACCTCAAGACGCGCAATCCCAAGAGGCGAGGTTTTGGAAAGCGGCACATCTACAACATGGTTTCATTTTACGACACTTATACGTCGCCTGAATTTCAAAACATATCCGAGCGATTGCGGCTTCACGAATTTGTGCAGTCGGCGACTGCACAAATTGAGGATGGTGCAATTGTGCAATTGCCAATTGCACAAATGGAGGAAGGTACTAGTTTGAAGTCCGAGATTGTAAAAGCAGGGGATGGCGTAATTGTGCAATCGCCAATTGCACAATTTGACGATATGGACATTAAATGTATGCCGTTTCCAATGTTTTTGTCGATTACGTCTTTCACGAATCATATTCAGATACTCAATCACAGATTTTCGATGGAGGAAAAAATCTTTTACATTCTCTACTCGGCAAGAGAGCGGCTTAACGCCAAGGAGCTAGTCCGAGCCTTTGCTGCTCAGACTTACGACATGGTGATGAGTAAAGGAAAGAATATGTCGGCAAAACTAAAGGCGGCGTATCCAGGCGCGGACTTTCTTTTGAAAGACAAAGTGCTTGTTGATTTTCTTAGGCTTCCCGAAAAGCACAATGAGCATCGCCTTCATGCCGGCATTCTTGAGCACATGAAAGAGTTCATTCTTGCGATGGGCAAGGACTTTCTGTACATGGGCAACGAATACCATATCAATGTCGGCGGCAAGCAGCGGCGGCTGGATCTTCTTTTTTACCATCGGGCTCTCAGATGCCTTGTTGATGTGGAGTTGAAGGCTGTGCCGTTCGAGCCGGAATTTGCAGGTAAGATGGATTTCTATCTTGCGGCAATTGATGACCAGATAAAACGTGAAGGCGAAAATCCGTCTGTGGGGATCATTCTCTGTCCTGAAGCCGGGATGTGCGAAGTGAAATACGCGATAGACCGCACGATGAGCCCGATGATGATTGCAGAATACAAAAGATTGCTCGTTCCAGAAGCGGTGATGAAGAAATCCCTTGAGGAATATTGCGCCTTTATGAAGCAAGCTGAAGTGAAACATCTGGAAAAGGCGAAATAAGTTTGGGAGAAAGCCCTGCGCCCGTTCACGCGCGCGAGTCGTGGCTGTGACCGGATGCGGTGAAGGTGTGAATGTGGTATAATTTCAACGGAGAAAAAGGCATGAAGAAGATGTGTTATCTTGGCGATGATGCCATTGAGGCCGTTACGTGGTATGATTCCATCATAGCGGCAAAGGAGGGCTTATGAGAAAACGGGAAACAAATACTGAAATCACTGATGAACGTGCTTTCAACTGTCTGGTGGGGAAAATCCAGACGGCCACTCAGGCGCTTAGGCAGGATGCGCTTGGTGTCATCAACCGCAGCGTGACGGCGCGGGCTTGGCTCACGGGCTACTACATCGTCGAATTCGAGCAAGGGGGCAAAGCGCGCGCGGCGTATGGCGACGGGCTTTTGAAAAGGCTTGAGAAGCGGCTCTCTGACAAAACGATCACATTTGAAAACCTGAAGAAATACCGCCGTTTTTATCAGGTCTTTCCCAGACTTGCTATGCCAATTGCCGCTTATCTTCAGGAGCGTTTTGGGAAAGGGGAATCGGTGATTCCCCAATTGCCTCAAATTGGACAAGAAGGAGTTGGGCAGCCGCTTCCTGCAATTGGGGAATCGGCGAGGAAGGAATGGGCGATTCTTTTCTCAACTCTCCCGCTGGGGGATCTGATTAAGCATCTGGGATTGCTGCAAGGCGCGAGGTGATGTTGTTGGCCAGGTCGATGAAAGCCGGCACGGCCTCGGCAAAGTCGGCGGTAGATGTTGTTGCGAACGGCATCGTGGCATACAAGACGATTGCGCCAGATCCCGGCTCGCGTCCGATTCCCGGCGCGTTGAAGAGTGGCCCCAGGGCGATGCCGAGCAAATCCAGCATGTCCGAATACGCAAGACCTTCCGGCAACTCATCGGCAACAGATGCCGTAAGCTCCATGCGTTCAGCCGATTCGTTTGCGCGGACGATTACCGGCATTTGATTGTCCACAGCTAGCAGGCAGTTGCCGTCCTCGTCGGGCTTGACATCCAGACTGAGCGCTTCACCAAGCGCCAAGAAGTATTCTTTTCCTGTATTTGACATGGCGGGCATTCCTTTCCTTAAACTTTCATGCCGTGGATCTTGATGAGGTCGAATCCGTTCAGAAGCTCCCTTTGCTGCATTTTGACAACGTGGCGCATTTCCGAGAAGGTGATCGTGGCACCGTAGTGGTTGTGGACGGAATCGGCGGGGTCTTTCCACCAGGTGTTCTTGATAGTCTTGTCGCTGTTTTCCAGCGAAACGCCCTGGTGATTCGTCCACTGGAACATTACCGGCACGCCCCGCTGCCTGAAGAAGTCGAGCCCCAGCTTGCTCGTCTGGCGGAAAAACATATTGCGCAGAATCGTGCCGCTTAAGCGTGAGAGCTCCGTCATCAGATTTGAGGATATTTCGTCCTCTTTGTATCCGGCCAGACAGAGTGCGGTGTAGAGGATGCCTTCCTGATCTTTGTCGCTTACAACGCCGCCGCGGACGGCGATTTCCGCGAGCAGGGTTCCGAGCGCGCGGATGTCCTTGTCGTTGATGTCGTGGCGGCCGAAGCAGATTGTCTTTTCGTCGCCCGGCAGATTCTTGCGGACGAGTGCGTCCATCGTTTTGAGGATGCCGTTTCGCGCCGCCTCGCCAACCCAGCCAGTGCTGTTTTTGTATTGTCTGGGATGATTCGCGGCATTTACGTAGGAGCGGATCTTGGCGAATACGTCGAGCTTGCTTACGTTGTCCTTCAGGAACGCAGCCCATGCGTTGAGCTTGTCGTTCGAGATCGAGCCATCGGGAACGTTCTTGATCTGCAGCGAGCCGGATTTGATGTTGTTGAGAAGCTCGGGCAGTTTTTCCAGCGTTACATCGCCCCATTCTATGCTGCAATACTTGTTGTACCCGTCGATCGTGGTGAAATTCACATTGTTTTCTTCAAGCTTCCCGGCAACGCCCTGTCGAACTGGCGTGAAGCCGTAGAGGGCGATCTCCTGCTTGCCGGCATCGCCGTTGTACCGATGGGAAAGGACCGTGCCCGTCGCATCGCGCGTCGTCTTCATCGCGGGGGAGTAGAGATCGTCGTCCGTGGAGGCTGCCGGTTTTCGGGTTGTACTCGCCGCATACGATGCCTTGAAATTGTCGTAGTCCGTCTGCATGCGCGCTTGCATGCGCTGGAGTGAATCCTTGCGCAGGAAGTTGAACCAGCCGCCCTTGAAGGACACATTGACTTTCCCGTTTTCGCTAACGGTGACATTGTAGGTGTTTCCGCCGGCTCTGATTATGCCTTTTTGCGACCCTTCGGCGTTGGAAAGGTCGATAATGCTGCGGATGCTTGAATCTGCAATGTGTTGTACTGTCTGGTCTATTCTCATGGTCGCTTCTCCTAACACCCTGTTTACACGACAGATCGCATCTGGTTACAAAAATTCTGCAATCCGTTATCTTGCGGAGCTTTTTGGAGCTCTGCATCGTTGTTGGCATCGTCAATCATGCCAAGGTGCATTTTTGTTTTCGCAGACATAGTAGTTCAAAAAATCGGTGACGAATATTGTACCATATCGGCGTTTCTAAAGCACACCCAAAAACACATTGGAGGTTCCCCAATTTTTTCGTGGCTGGCGAGACGCCCCCGCGGCGAGCGCGACTTTCATCACGTCGCTTCCGGATTACGGGGCAAAAAAGTGTCGCCTCTCCTGAATGATCTTCGCTATAATACGAAGTCCTTACACAAACAAGCGAGGCGACGCCATGTATGATACCACA
>CADCOC010000013.1 GCA_902802945.1 uncultured bacterium
AGCCCTCGAAGTACGGTTACGCGGGCGATACGCGTATCATTTCCTGGGATGCGCCTCCGCCGGAGAATGTGGAGTTCGCGTTCGACGCGACGACGGCGGCGCTCGGCGGCAAGTACAAATTCAAGAGATGCGCCGACGGCCTGCGCATCACGCGCGGACGTAGCCTCTCCATCCATTTGAGGTGAGTCGATTTGAGCCATTTAATCACGCAAACGGGGAAATATAAATGAAAACAATGCTGACTAAGATGATGAAGATCGCGGCTGCCATCACGGTCGCGGCAGGCGCGACGCTCTCGGTGTATGCCGAGGCGGTCACGGATACGAACGACGTGACGGCCGTCGTCGTCGGATGGCAAAGGGCGCAGGAGGCGCTGGGCGAACAGCTCACGGCTGCGCCGGCGTCCGTGCGTGAATATTCAGGCCTTGGCGGCACGGGCACGTACTACGTGGTGTCGCTCGAAGGCGGCGGCTACGTGGTGACGTCGGGCGACACCTCGCTCGAGCCGGTGCTCGCCTACTCGAAGACCGGCACGTGGGTTGACGACGTGAAGCGCAATCCGCTCATGGCGATGCTGGAGATTGATATTGCGGCTGCGGCTGCATTGGAGACAGCAAGCGTACAACAGCAAGGTGATGACGCTGCAACGCAAACTGGAGGACGGCGTCTTGCGGCGACAGCAAGCGTACAACAGCAAGAAGGGTCGGCAGATACGATGGCCGCGCAGAGAGAGTCCAACGCGGCCAAGTGGGCGAAGTACAAGGCGGGGGCGAGCCAGAAGGGCGGCATTCGCCTTGGTGCATCCGCGCCGAGCAGCGACCTCCGCGTCGCTGCGCTCCTCCAGTCGGCGTGGAGCCAGAGCGGCAACGGCGAGAACTACTACACGCCGGGCGCCAGCGCGGCGGGCAATCCCGGATTCGTCTGCGGCTGCGTCGCCACGATGTGTGCGCAGATCATGAGATATTGGGAGTGGCCGAAAGGCACCAACATCACGGCCATCGCCAACTACACAGGTACGGTGACATACGGCAAAGACGATGCTGCGGTATCTACCGAGTGGGATCTCGAAGGCGGCTACTATAGAACTAAAACAGCAACGACGAAAACTAGCTGGACATCCTATAGTTGGCCAGTTTTCGGCGGTACGTATGACTGGGCAAACATGCCGCTCACTTTCACGTACGGAACTACCACCGCCCAGAAGAAGGCCATCGGCCATCTCACCCGCGACTGCGGCATCGCCTGCGGCATGAACTATGCGGACGGCGGCAGCGGCGCGCCCGGCCCCGCGTTCGCCCACCGCGCCGTCGACCAGTTCGCCTACACGAGCGGCAAGTGCGTCAACGGCTGGAGCGACGCCAACCGCGACGCCCTGCTCGCAAGCCTCGACGCCGGCATCCCGTGCGGATTCTGCATATACGGCGACGGCGGACACGCCGTCGTCGCGGACGGATACGGCTACTCCGGCGGCACGCTGTACATCCACTTCAACTACGGCTGGGGCTCCACAGGTCCGAGCGACTGGTACACCCCGCCGAACGTCGGCACCTTCACCTCCGTGGGCGAGATCATCTTCAACGTCTATCCGCCGTCCGTCAGCAAGCACGACCTCACCATCGTGAGCGGACGCGTCCTGAGCGGCACCACCGCGCAAAGCAGCGTCACGGTCACGGCCACGAACCGCGAGACGGGCTTCTCGACGAACGTCACCTCCAATTCGAAGGGCATCTATTCCTTCATGCTTCCTCGCGGATACTACACTTTCACCGCCACGAAGAGCGGAAGTTCCGCCAAGGTCGAGGCGGACGTGACACCTTGCATTGCCGGTACAGCCTCTAACGCGAAATCCGGCAACATCCACGGCCTCGACCTCAACCTCGGCACGGCCGTCACCACCCCATCCGTCGCGCTCACGCACCGCTGGAGCTTCAACGACAATCTCAACGACTCGGTCGGTTCGTCCAACGCATCGAAGATCGGTTCGAACGTGAACCTTGTTGACGGCAAGGCCGTCTGCACCGGCAACGGCGCGGGACAGGGCTCGCTCAACCTCGGCTCGAACCTCCTTAACACCGATGGTGCGACCATCGAAATCTGGGCGGCGAACGACGAAGTGAAGGGCGGTTCGCGCATCTTCGAGTACGGAGTGGATACGAGCCACTACTTCATGATGGCGTGGACGAAGTCAACCGATCTCTACGTTGACAGCGCAGAAGCGTTCAGCGGCTCGAACAACATCTACGATGGCGCACTCGCGCCGTTCACCCTTGGAAGGCAGTACCACATCTCAGTCACGTTCGAGCGTCAGGGAGACGGCAGCACCAAAGTCCGCGCCATGCGCCGTGACGCGGCGAGCGGCGCGATTCAGCGCGTTGCCGTCTATTCCATCGCGAACGGCATCCACACGTTCTCCAGCCCGATCCTCCGCCTCGGACGTTCCTTCCAGGGCAATGCAGATGCCAAGGCCACATACGACGAAGTGCGCGTATGGCAGGGCGTGCTCTCCGACGCGCAGCTGAAGGCGAGCGCGCTTGCGGGACCCGACGCCAACCTCTCCACGCTTCCGTGGAACGCCTCCGCCGTGCGCTACGTCGCCAAGGCCGTGTGGCAGGGAGGCGCAACCGCGCCCACCGCCGTATCCCTCGCGAACAGCGCCAACTGGTCCTGCACCGACCAGGACGGCGACGCCATCACCGGCGTGCCCGATCATCGTTCCGTCGTGATCATCCCCAACGGCACCACCGCGTTCACGATTCCCGAGGGTTTCACGCCGAACTGGCGTAAGCTCCAGATCGGCTCCGAGGGCAAGGCCACTGCGCAGTGGGGTAAGAAGACGTACACGCAGACCTCGGTTTCCGCCCAGCTGGACCCCTCTTCGGCGGACTACACGCTCCAGGGCGATGCGAACGTTGACGAACTCGCCCGTGTGGTCGCTCCGTCCGTGCTGGATGCGCCGGCGGGGCTTGCGGGAAATCAGTTCCGCTATGACGGCTGGGTGTACGTGACTGCGGCACAGGCCGGACGCTGGGCGGTTTCCGCCTACGCCGACGACTATGCCGCTTTTCGTCTTGACGACGAATGGCTTGCCTTCACGCGTGTGATGGACGACGGTATCCGCACCGCAGTTGCCGATGTTCCGAAGGGATGGCACCGTTTCACGGTCATCATCGGCGACTACTACGGCGGCTTTGGCGGTTGCGCCATGACGACCGATTACAGCCGTGCGGTGCCCGTTCTTGTTTCGATAGACGGCGGCAACGGTATCGCCTTCACATCGTCCAATTTCCAGTTCGGCTCACCCGACCGTGCTGCGCCGGTCGTAACTCTTGCGGGCGACGCCGACTGGTCCAGCATCGGCGAAGTGTCCCTCGACTCCGGCGCGGAGCTCGACCTCAACGGACACACCCTTACCATCGACAAGATGGATTCCTCTTTCCTCGGCGCGAACATCAAGGACACCTCCGCGACTCCCGGCACCATCGCGTTTGCCGAAGGCGGCGCCGTCAACAGTGGCAACATTACCGTCCAGGGCAACGTCAAGACGGCATACGCGAATGCCGAGGCACGCATCACCGCCGAAGCGACATTCTGGCTCGACGCCTCCGACATGAGCACCATCACCACGAACGCGAGCGGCGAGGTCACGCAGTGGAACTCCCGCGTCGGCAGCAACTACGCCAAGCAAAGCACGGGCTACGCCACGCTTGATTATCCGACATACGACACGACGACCTATGGAATCCCAACCGTCGATTTCGGTGCGGCGAAAAGCGGAAAAGATCTTCGCTTCAACGTGGACGTGAGCGGCATCCGCACCGTCTTCTGGGTCACGAAGATACAAAGGTCGGCGGATGCGTTCTGGCTGGGTCTCATCAGCGGAACCGGATCAGATTATCCCTTCAGCCGTGGCGAGGCTGGACAGTACACCTCAAACTACAGCGGCGAGAAGTTCGCGAAGTTCTGGAACGGGACGGACGAGGTCTCTGACATGCTTACGGAATGTCCACCCGACGACCAGTTCATCGTCATCGCAGCAGAGATGAAGGAGGGCGGGGCTACCGCAAACTCAATCACGCAGGACAGGTGGAACATTCGCAACGGCGGCAAGCAGCTCTCCGAATTGATTGTCTTCAACCGCGTCCTCAGCGACGAGGAGCGCAACGAGGTCACGCAGTACCTGCAGACCAAGTGGTTTGGCGAGCGTAGCGTCCTTGACGATGCCATTTTCTGGCTCGACGCCTCCGACGTGAGCACCATCACCACGAACACGAGTGGCGAGGTCACGCGGTGGAACTCGCGCGTCGGTAGCAACTACGCGACGCAGGGGCGGAATTATTTTGCAGGGAGCGCCTTCCTGTATCCGACGTACGATGCAACGACATACGGCATACCGACCGTAGATTTCGGCAATGCAGTCCAGAGCGGGTGGGATAATTCCAATCCTGGCAGAGACCTCAACATCAACACGCCGGTCGCCGTCAAGACCGTATTCTTCGTGACGCGCATCCAGAATGACGGCAAGGCGGCTTGGCTGGGACAGGAGGACGCCATTGGCACCTCCGGCAACTGCTTCAGGCGCGATGAAAACGGCGCCTACAACGACAAGCGCTCCGGCCAGCCGGGGCAGTCCCGCTTCGCGAACTTCTGGATTGGGACGGACGTAATCTCCGACATGACGACCGAACATCCGCCGGCAGACCGGTTCTGCGTGTTTTCGGCGCAGATGGACGACTCCGCCATCTATACTGCTGAACACCTAGCAGCCCAGTGCGGGGGCCTGCACAGCGGCGGCAAGCAGCTTTCCGAACTTATCATCTTCAATCGCGCCCTCAGCGACGAGGAGCGCACCGAGGTCACGCAGTACCTGCAGAACAAGTGGATCAATTCGCGCAGCGCGGAGCTCGTACACCGCTGGTCGTTCACGAGCGACTATACGGACTCCGTGGGGACATCCCATGGATTCACGCAGCGTTGGCCGAACACGGGCAGCGCCGATCATCCCACCGACAACTGCAATGTGTCGGTTTCCGACGGACAGGCCGTTCTCGTGGGCGGAAACGGCGCGGGCTACCTCAACCTCGGCACCGGTGTTGTCGAGTCCGACGACGCCACGCTTGAAGTGTGGGTCACGCCGGGGGTACAGCCGAATTGGGCGTACATGTTCGCATACGGCATCTGCGACGTCAAGAGCGGGCAGAACGGGGCGACCGCGAACGACTACAACGGTTTCTTCTCCTGCTCGTGGGGCAGGGGTGGAACTAGTGCCAACGACAATATGGCCAGGAACGAGTTTTCAATGCGCTACAACGGTACAAGCTATGTGAACGACCAGCAGAATTGGGGGCCGTTCGTTCCCGGCGTTACGTACCATATCTCCATTACATTCCGAAAGGACGGAAACAACACGATTGTCCGCTGGATGTCCCGCAATGCGACGACAGGCGCGATCATGTCCGAACGGACCGTGACGGCGACTGGATGGACGGCGGCTCAGGCCGCCACCGAAGGCTGGTATCTCACCCTTGGACACAACCCGTGGTGCAACGGCAATCAGGACAGCGTCGCCACATACGACGAAGTGCGCGTGTGGAACGGCATCCTTTCCGACGACCAACTTCAGGCGAATGTCCTGCAAGGCCCTGACAAGATTGTCGGAGGCGGCATGGAGAACGTGGTCATTGAGGCCGATCGAGTGTTTGATGTCCCGACGACCGGTGGCTACGGCTACAAGACCGATTTGCCTGTCGTGATCGGCGCGGGGGCGAAGATTCGCTTTGACACCACGGACTACTTCGGGAAGGGGCTTCGTTTCAAGGCTGGTGGCATTACCGTACCATCTGGCAACGTCCTCGACTGCGTGGAACTCTCCGATTCCGACAACTACACCGCCACAATGGAGGACGCGAACACCATCCTCGTGCAGCTCAAATCCACCATTCCGTATGAATCGACCTGGACGGGCGGTGCGCCGTCCTCTGCGGCCGATTTCTCCAACGCCGCCAACTGGGCGAGCGTGAACGCCGCCGGGGCTGCGATTTCCGCCGTGCCGACGGCGAAGACAACGGTTGTCATCCCCGCCGCATCTCTCGCCTCCTTCAGCGTGCCCGCCGGAGCGTCGCTCGGCGGGGGACGCGTTCTCTTTGGCGGGCGCACCCCGACGAAGAAGGGCAAACGCTCCGGGTCGCCCAGCAACTTGAGCAAGGACGTATGGATTGACCGTGCCCTGTCTGATTACGGCAGCATAGTTGACGCGGAGCTCACGCACATCTACCGCACGTCGTCCGCCGGCAATTCGCCGTCCGACATGGCGACATCGATCCTCCGTTTCGACGGCTGGGTGTATGTTGACGCCTCAAAGGCAGGCTACTGGAAGCTGACTTACAACTTCGACGACGTGCTGACCTTCTCGCTTGACGGCGACTTGATCATCGCGCATCCCACGTACCGCTACGCCCGCACGTCGGGCTGCTATGTCTCGGAGGGCTGGCACCGCTTCACCTGCCTTGCCGGCGACACGAGCGGCGGCTACGGCGCACAGCAGGTGCTCGGCTCGATGAAGTACCCGTTCGTGATTTCCGTCAACGGTGGATCGGACATCGCGTTCGACAGCAACAACTTCACCTTCGGTACCGACAGCGGCACGGTCACTCTCACCGGCGACGCCAACTGGTGCGCGCTCGGCGAGATTATGCTCAACAGCGGCCTTACGATCGACTTGAACGGACACAACCTCTCCGTCGCCGAGATTGACAGCGATGTCCTTGGCGCCGTGATCAAGAACACGAGCGGGACGGCCTCCACGCTCACCACCTACACCGGCACGGTCGGCTCCGGCGTGGTCACGGACAACATCACCGTCAGTAAGGTTGCCGTCGCCACGGCCACCTGGACAGGCGCGGCTGGTGACAACGACGTGAAGACCCCCGGCAACTGGAACTGCTACGATTCCAGCAGCAACCTCCTGCCCGGAGCCATCCCGACGACGGATACCACCGTCACCATCAGCGATGCACCGGAGGCGATTGCCTCCAGCGAGGTCGCGCCTGACTGGAAGTGGCTCGACCTCGGCACCGTCGCGAACAAGACCGGCACCCTCACGTTCAACAGCGGTTCGACGTTCTCGCTCCCGCTCACGAGCAACAGGGGGCTTCAGATGGGCACCGTTGCAAACTCCGCCGGCATCCTCAACGTCAACGGCGGCAACGTCACGCTCGGCAACATCAACGCGCCAAGTGCCAACGTCGCCTCCACAGTTGAGGTGAACGTAAGCGCCGGCAAGCTGCTCGTCAGCGGATGGGTTGACTTCGGCAACAACGAGAACTGCAAGGCGACGTTCAACCAGACGGGCGGCGAGATTGAGACGAAGGGTGCTTTTTGGTTTGGACGCCAGCGCAGCTCCACCGCCACGTTCAACATGCGCAACGGCACGTTCAAGACCTCAGGCGGTTCGTTCCACATCGGGCAGACAGGGAACGCCACGGGCATCTTCAACCAGTATGGCGGCAGCCTTCAGATAAACAACGATTTCACACTTGGTGTGGACAATGGCGCGGCAGGCAAGTTCCACCTGTTCGGCGGCATTGTGACGTCCGCCGTTGACATCAACCTTCCGTACAGGGGCAGAGGTGAATTCAACGTTGGAGGTACATTGACCTCGGCATCAGGCAAGGGCTTCTACTTCGGCAACAATTCATACGGCAAGGGCGAACTCCGCCTCCGCAACGGCGGTACGCTCTCGACCCAGTTCTTGAAGAAGGGGAACTCCGCCGCACAGGCCGGTCTTGCGCTGGGAGCGGGCACGCTCAAAGCCACCGCCGCCGACGCAACCTTCGTCTCCGGCTTGAACGGTCTCGTGTTCGATCCGGGAACGCTCACGTTGAACTCGGACTACGCCGTGACCATCTCCGGCAATGCCGAAACGCATGCCTCCGCCGGTGCGCGTATCGCGAAGACGGGCACGGGCACGGTGACGATCGACAGGCTGCCGCCTGTGGATGACTTCGCGGTCAACGCCGGCATGGTCGCGCTTTCCGCTGACAACGCGAGTGCCCGTTCCGCCGTCAACGCGGCTTCGGGCAATGAGTATCCGGCATCGCCATCGGCCACGCTTCTCGCGAACAACTACTTGCTTCACCGCTGGGACTTCAACGGACACGGCCTCGACCTCGTCGGCACCAATCATGCGTCCATCGTCGGCAAGAGCGGCGCCATCGTGTACAACTCCGCCTCGGAGATCCAGATTCCCGGAGGTAATCGCGGCATCGGCTACCTGGACTGCGGCTCGAACATAATTCCTGCGGAACTCGGCGACACGCCGTTCACCATCGAATTCTGGGCGAAGCCGAAATCGAACGTGAGCTGGGCGCAGTGGTTCGCGTTCGGAAATTCCTCCGACGCCAATGGTACGGGCGGTGCTCTTACGGGGTTGATCATCGCGCCCAAGAGCGGTGCGGGCAGCTATCCTTCGTTCCGTATGGTCGGCGCGCAGACATCGAACAACATCGCGGTCGGATCGGGCAATCTCACTCTTGACAAGGAGTACCACGTCGCGTTGGTTGTGAAGCCGACTGGCAACAATACGGCAACGGTTACCGCCTACATTGAAGATCCTTCGGGCGGCGAGGCAATCCGTGTGAAGAGCGAGAGCGTCACGAAGTGGTCCACCGCTACTATCGTGCAGAAGAACTTCTGGCTCGGCCACTCTCATTGGAATGACAAGGACGTGTACTCCACCTACAATGAGGTGCGCGTGTGGGCGGCGGCGCTCTCGCAGGAACAGATCGTGGCGAACGGAACGCTCGGCCCAGATGTCCTGCCCGTCCTTTCCGCGACATCGACCCTTGGCGTGACGGAGAATATCACTGTTGCCTCCGGCGCGACGCTCGACCTCGGCGGACACACGCTCACGCAGCCCCGCCTCGCGGGCACGGGCACGGTCCAGAACGGAACGCTCAACGTCGGCACGCTCGCTCCCGGCGGCGACGGCACGTCCGGAGCGATCGCGCTCAACGTCTCTTCCGTCAGCGGTGTGATCCGCATCGACAACGGCGATACCTTCACCACCACGACCACGGGCCTCGACCTCTCCGGCGCGACCATCGATCTTGCGGAGGCACCGGCACGTTCCTTCGTTGTCGGCACGGCTTCCGGCAGCGGGTCGTTCGCGACCGGACGTCCTGCGCTGACGGTCAACGGCGCTCCGCTGAAGGGCTGGATGGTGAAGAGGTCCGGCAACACCCTGAAGGTTTCGAAGGGCGGCGTCATGATCCTCGCGAAGTGACGAGTTCAGCATAAGGCTTCACGCCTTGAGGATTATCCCCAAATCCGGCAACCCGGATATTGGGGATAATTTCGTGCTGGGAAATAAGGCTAGATTTTCTCAGCCATTTTGTGTAAAATACTTGTCAACAAACGCCTCAATAGGAGCAAGAATGAATAGACGAGATTTTTTGAAGGGCGGAGCCGTGGCCGGGATGGCCGCTGCCTGCCTGTCCGCGCGTGGCGAGGGTTGCTGCAGCGGTATGCCGAAGCTGACGCCGCCTGCAAAGCCCGCGCAGTTGAACCTTTGCCTCCAGTGGGGCGGAATCCCCGTGCGCGACGACGTGAACGAGAAGCTGGACTTCCTTTCCGCGAACGGCTTCCAGGCCGTTGAGACGCCGTCTGGCCTCGGCTGGCTGCGCGAGAAGGGCCTCAAGGTCGCCGAAGGCGCGAAGAAACGCGGCCTCATGCTCACGACGGCGTGCGGCCCCTCCCGCTTTGACTACGCCGACAAGGCGAAGAACGACGCCGAGGTGGCGAAGTTCATGCCCATCCTGGAGATCCTCGGCGAGATGAAGAGCGTGGGCCTCATCATCTGTCCGGCGCGCGGGAGACCCGAGGTGGGCCTCAAGGAGCTTCGCGCCGACTTCGTGGAGAACACGGGCAAGCGCCTTGCCGAGAAGGCCGCCGCATGCGGTACGGACATCGTTCTGGAGCCGCTCCGCCGCGGCGAGACGCCGTTCCTCCGACAGGTGTCCGACGGCGCGAAGATGGCGCAGGAGATCGGCAAGGGCTGTAAGGTGATGGGCGACTTCTGGCACATGCGCTGGGAGGAACCGAACTTCTTCGCGGCGTTCGTGGCGGCGGGCCCGCTGCTCGCGCACGTGCACATCGCCTCGCTTGCGACGCGCAAGATCCCGGGTTCGGACGGCGCGGCCGACAATTACGTGGACGGCTTCAAGGGGCTGAAGTTCATCGGCTACCGCGGGGCGGTGTCGGTGGAGGCCGGCTTCAAGGAGATCGGCCGCAACGAGAAGAACAAGCCCACCTATCCCGACAACGCCGGCAAACGCGACATCCTCGTGAAGATGTCCGCCATGCTGCGCCGCCAGTGGGAAGAGGCGTAAGTTAGTGGCTAGTGAAAATGGTAGGACAAAGGACAGATGACAAAAGACAAAGGATTGTTTTTCAAGCCTTTGTCTGCTGTCCTTTGTCTTCTGTCCTAAAATCTTAAAATCAAAACCAGTCTTCTGTCCTAAAACTTTAAAAACCCAAAAAGGAAAAAGCAAATGAATCGTAGAGACTTCCTCAAGGTTGGCGCTGCCGCAGCGGTGAGCGCGCCGGCAATCGTCAAGGCCGAGGGCGCGCCGCGCGTCTTCAAGGTGGGCATCGTGGGATGCGGCGGACGCGGCAACGGTGCCCTCGGCGACATCCACAAGGCCGCCGAGCTGTTGTGTAAAGAAGGTTGTAACGTGCAGATCAAGGTCGTGGCGGCGGCCGACTTCTTCGTCGAGAAGGCGAAGAAGGTCGCGCAGCGTTTCGGCTTCGACGAGAAGTTCGCGTTCGGCGGCGCGTGCGGCTACAAGCAGGTGATGGCGAGCGATGCGGACATCGTGATCCTCACCACGCCTCTCGCGTTCCGTCCCGTGCACACGATGGCGGCCGTGCAGGCCGGCAAGCACGTGTTCGCCGAAAAGGGCGTGGCGGTTGACGGTCCGGGCGTACGCCTGATGATCGCCGCCTCGAAGCTCGCCCGCGAGAAGGGGCTCACGATCGTAGCCGGCACGCAGCGCCGCCACTCGCGCAACTACCGTCTGATCGCGGACGCGCTCCAGAAGGGGATCGTCAGCCCGATCATCGGCGGCAACGTGTACTGGAACGGAGCGGTGCCGTGGGTGCGCCCGCGCGCGGCGGGTATGAGCAATGCGGAGTACCTCTGCAACAACTGGCTCAACTTCACGGAGCTCTCGGGCGATCACATCTGCGAGCAGCACGTCCACAACATCGACATCGCGAACTGGTACATCGGGCGTTATCCGAAGAGCGCTCTCGGCTTCGGTGCGCGCATGCGCCGCGTCTCGGGCAACCAGTACGACTTCTTCAGCGTTGACTTCGACTACGGCGAAGGCGTCCACATCCACTCGATGTGCCGTCAGATCGACGGCTGCTCGGGCGGCGGCGTGGGCGAGGTGTTCCGCACCAAGGACTCCGTGATCTCCGCCGGACACGCCGTGCGCATGCTCGGCACCAACAAGAAGCTCGAGCTTTCCGGCGATTTCAAGGAAGGCAGCCCCACCACGATCGAGCACTGGGACCTCCTGCGTTCCATCATGAAGATCGGCCCCTACTTCAACGAGGGCGAGCAGGTCGCGATGTCCACCGCCTGCGCGATCATCGGCCGCATCTCCTGCTACACGGGCCAGATCGTCTCCATGGCGTCGCTTATCTCCGACGAGAACAGCAAGTACTACAACATGGAGTGCCTGCCGCGCGCGACTGATTTCGAGAAGGGCGAGGTGCCCATGCCGGCGAACGGCGACAACGAGTGGTCGCTGCCCGGGCGTCCGTGGCGCGGCCTCCAGAAGGACACGCCCACGACGAACAAGGCAACCCAGGGCGCTCCGCTTGGATATAGTGTATAAGTGATAGTGAATAGTGAATAGGTGAGGATGAGTAGAGGAGAGTTGAGAAAGGAAGATGATTGATTCGGTTTGGCTGAAGGCACGCGCCGACGACGTGCGGCGCGTGGACGCGATCGACCCCGCGCTGTACCAGAAGTACGGCGTGAAGCGCGGGCTTCGCAACGCGGACGGCACGGGCGTGTTGGTGGGCTTGACGACCATCGGCAACGTCCACGGCTACGTCGTCTCGGAAGGTGAGAAGCTGCCCGTCCCCGGACAGCTCTTCTACCGGGGCGTGGACGTAGTCGACCTCGTCCGTGCCTGCGAACGCGAGAAGCGCTTCGGGTTCGAGGAATGCGCCTACCTGCTGCTCTTCGGCGAGCTGCCCACGACGGCGCAACTCGCGGAGTGGCAGGAGCTGCTAGCCGAACATCGTCGTCTCCCCGACGGCTTCAAGGAGAAGGCGATTGTGCACGCGCCGGGTATGGACCTCATGAACTCCATCGCCCGCGCGGTGCTGACCGCCTACACCTACGATACCACACCCGACCTCCTCGACATCGAGACGAACCTCCGCCAGGCCGTGGAGCTGATCGCGGGCTTTCCCACGATCGCCGCCTACGCCTACCAGGCCAAGGCTCACTACCACCTCGGGCGTGCGCTGATGATGCGCTACCCCGATCCCACGCACGGCACGGCGGAAAACGTCCTCACGCTCATTCGCGAGAGCGGCACCTACACGCAGCTCGAGGCCGAGACGCTCGACCTCGCGCTCATCCTCCACGCCGAACACGGCGGCGGCAACAACTCGAGCTTCGTGACGCACGTCATCACCTCCTCGTTCTCGGACATGTACTCCACCGTGGCCGCCGCTACGCTCTCCCTCAAGGGCAGCCGTCATGGCGGCGCGAACCTCCGCACGATGCGCCAGATGGCGGAAATGAAGCGGAACATCCGCACGTGGACCGACCATGGCGAGGTGGCCGACTACATCGCCAAGATCGTGCGCCGCGAGGCGGGCGACGGCACGGGACTCGTCTACGGACTCGGCCATGCCGTGTACACCATTTCCGATCCGCGCGCGCAGCTCCTCAAGGAAAAGGCGAAGATGCTCGCCGAGGCGAACGACCGCATGGACGAATTCGCCCTCTACGATGCGATCGAGACGCTGGGCCCCGGCATCATCCGGCAGGTCCATCCCTCTGCGCGCGAGGTGTGCGCGAACGTGGACCTCTACAGCGGGTTCGTGTACGACATGCTCGGCATCCCGCAGGACCTCTACACGCCGCTCTTCGCCGTCGGTCGCGTCGTCGGCTGGTGCGCGCACCGCATGGAGGAACTCGTGAACGGCGGTCCGATCATCCGTCCCGCCTACAAGCCGGTTTACAAGCGGGAACGTCCCTACGAACCGATGGAGGTGCGCGGGTGACCGCTGCCGCTGAGGGCGTGGTGCCACCGGGACGGGTCTTTTCCGTCACGGCGCTTACGCAGTCTATCCGCAAGAACCTCCTCTCCAACAACGCGAAGCTCGCCGATGTCTGGATTGAGGGCGAGATCTCCGGCAACAAAATCTACAGTTCAGGGCACCGCTACTTCGCGTTGAAGGACGCGAACGCGACGATTTCCTGCGTGCTTTTCGCCTTCAACGTGGGTGCCTGCGACGAGGGATTCCGTGCGGCGCTCCGTCAGGGCGAGTCGTCGGTGGACGGCCTCAAGGTGCAGGCGCAGGGCGAACTCGACCTCAACATGTCGCGTGGGCAGTACTCCTTCAAGGTGAAGCGTCTACGTATCGCGGGCCAGGGCGACAAGATGGCGGCCTTCAATGCCTTGAAGGCGAAGCTGGAGGCCGAGGGACTCAACAAGCTTGACCATCCCAACTTGCGGCGTCCGCTGCCGTTCCTCCCGCACCGCATCGCCATCGTCACATCGCCCTCTGGTGCGGTGATCCACGACATGTGTACCGTCCTCACGCGCCGATTCCCCAACCTTGAGATACGGCTCTTCCCCGTGAAGGTGCAGGGCGAGGGCGCGGTAACGGAAATCGTGGGCGGCATCGAGTTCTTCAACACGAGCGCGTGGGTGCCCGACGTGCTGATCGTCGGACGCGGCGGCGGGTCGGTGGAAGACCTCTGGGCCTTCAACGAGGAACCCGTCGTGCGGGCCGTCGCCGCGTCGCGCATTCCCGTAATCAGCGCCGTGGGACACGAGTCCGATACGACGCTCTGCGATTACGTGGCGGACCTCCGCGCCGGTACGCCGTCCATCGCCGCCGAGCGTGCCGTCCCCGTGAAGGCGGAGCTCGTGGCGCGCGTGCAGGAGCTCTCGGCGCGCCTTGAGAAGGCGCCCCAGCAGGCGTACGAATCGCTCGCGCAGCACATCGACGACCTTTCGTTCCGCCTCGGCGCTCACTTGAAGGAGGTCGCAGCCGTGTTTGAACGCCGCCTCCAGCGAGTGGCGTTGCGTCTTGACCCCGCGATGGCATCGGCCTACCAGCGTGCGGAGAGCCGTCTGAAAACGGCCGCCGCAGGCCTGCGCCACCTTTCGCCGTACGGTGTGCTGGAACGCGGCTATTCGATTACGCTCAATGCCGAGGGACGCGTGGTGCGCGGCGTGGATGGTCTTGCGCCGGGCACGCGTCTCATGACGCGCCTTGCGGACGGTACGGCAACGTCGGTGGTCGAGACGATTTCACGGGAGGGCGCGGCATGATGAACCCACTGAAATGGCTTGCCTCGCTTTTCGGGCGCGGGAATGTGATGCAGGGACCGCTGCGCTTCGACGTGGCGGCTACGACCGACCGCGGGCTTGTGCGTACTGAAAACGAAGATTCCTACCTGATGCGCAAGGAAGATTTCTTTCTCGCCGTCGCGGATGGCATGGGCGGCGGGGCGGATGGTGCGCTCGCGAGCTCGTGGGTCTGCGAGGCGTTGACAGGCTTGCTGGCGACACCGTCAGAGGGGTTCCGCGAGCGCGTTAAAGGCGCTGGTGTCGCGCTTGAGGCGGCCAACGCGCGCATCCGCGAGTACATGAAGGAGCGCGGAATCAAGATGATGGGGTCCACGGCGGCGATGCTGCTGGCGGATCCGGCGCGTCCCTCGCGCGGAGTGATCGCGCACGTGGGCGACAGCCGCATCTACAGGTGGCGGAAGGGGAAGGGCATTCAGCTTACGCGCGACCACACGGTTGGCGACGAGCTCGGCCGCGCGCATCTCAATGCGGCGGACGCGGCTGCACTGAAGAGCCGAAAGAACCCGCTATCGCACATCCTCACGCGAGCCGTCGGAACGGGGTTCAAGGTACGCGCCGAATGGCGGAAGATCGATATCCGCGCCGGTGACCGTTATCTGCTCTGCACGGACGGCGTACACGACGTGCTGAGCAACGTGCAGGTGTCCGCTCTCCTCGGCAGCGCGAAAACACCAGCCGAAGTGTTGAGGGCGTTTGCGCGCGACGTGATCTCGTACGGCGCGCCCGACAACTACACGCTCGTCTGCGCGTTCGTGGAAAAAGACTTATGAAAAACTACATACTTGCGCATGATCTCGGCACGAGCGGCAACAAAGCCGTCCTGTACGCTGCCGACGGCACGGCGCGCGGAAGCGTGCTCGCCACGTACGGCACGCGTTTCTTCAACGGCTGCTGGGCGGAGCAAAACCCAGACGACTGGTGGAAAGCCGTGTGCGATTCCACGCGCCAGCTGCTTGAAAGCGCGCGCGTGGACCCGCGCGACGTGGCCGCCGTGGCGTTGAGCGGGCAGATGATGGGCTGCACGCCCGTGGACGCGACGGGGCAGGCGCTCCGGCCGTCCATGCTCTACTGTGACCAGCGCGCCTCCGCCGAGGCGGACACCATCCTCGCGCGAATGCCGCTCGAGCGCTTCTACAAGATCGTTGGACACCGCGTGAGCGCGTCCTACACGCTTGAAAAGCTCATGTGGTTGCGCGCGAACGAACCGGAGGTTTTCGCGAAGACGGCGAAGACGCTCTGCGCGAAGGACTACGTGAACTTCCGCCTCACGGGACGCATGGCCACGGACTATTCCGATGCAAGTGGCACAAACGCCTTCGACATCAACACGTTCAAATGGTCGGATGAGGTACTGTCCTGCGCCGAGATTCCGCTGTCGCTTTTCCCCGAGGTGCTTCCGTCAACGGAAATCCTGGGCGGCGTGACAGCCGAGGCCGCGGCGGCGACGGGTCTGCTTGAGGGCACGCCGGTGGCGGTTGGCGGCGGCGACGGCAGCGCGGCTGGCGTGGGCGTGGGGTGCGTGCGCCCCGGTTCGGCGTACAACTGCATGGGTTCGTCGAGTTGGATCGCTCTTACGGTGAAAGAACCGGTGGTGGACCCCGAGATGCGCACGATGAACTGGGCGCACTGCGTGCCGGGTTATCTGCATCCGTCGGGCACGATGCAGACTGCGGGGTCCAGTTTCAAGTGGCTCGCAGAACAGCTGTGCGTGGAGGAAGCGGCCGAGGCCGCGCGCACGGGTGGATCGAAGTACGCGCTCATCGACGCAAAGGCGGCGACTTCGCCCGTTGGCGCAAACGGCGTCCTGTTCCTGCCGTACATGCTGGGCGAGCGCACGCCGTGGTGGAATCCCGACGCGCGGGGCGCGTTCATCGGTTTGAACCTCGCGAACACGCGCGCCGACATGATGCGCGCCGTCCTTGAGGGCGTGGCGATGAACCTGGGGTACATCGTGGACATCTTCCGTGACGGCGGCGTGTCCTTCGACGACGGTCTTCGAATCATCGGCGGCGGCGCGCAGAGCCGCGTGCTGAGGCAAATCCTCGCGGATGCGTGCGGCTGTCCGGTGCATACGCTTCAGTCCACGGCTGAGGCCACGTCTATGGGCGCCGCCATCATCGGCGGCGTGGCGTGCGGGATGTTCAAGGATTTCAACGTCGTGGATGATCTGCTCAAGACCGCCGAGACGGTGCAGCCGGATCCGAAGGATGCCCTATTCTACAAAGGCCGCACGCAGGTGCTTGTGAAGGCGTATCGCGCCCTTGTGGAAGTTTATGGCGACCTCGCGTCGGGAAAGTGAAAGGAAAAAGAAGATGAAGGCGATGGTGATTCCCCGTCCGGGGATAATGGAAATACGCGACGTACCGACCCCGAAGCCGGGTCCGTACCAGGCGCTTGTGAAGACCGAGGTGATGGCGCTCTGTAACGCCACCGACCGCAAGCTCGTGGAAGGACACTTCCCGGGCATGGAGCAGTATCCGCTCGTGCTCGGACACGAAAACGCCGGTATCGTCGTTGAGGCGGGCGAAAAGGTGACGCAGTTCAAGCCCGGCGACAGGGTGATCGGCGGAATGGTGTTCGGTTTTGAGGGGACGGACCTCGCATCCGGCTGGGGTGGCTTCAGCGAATACGTGCTGGTGAACGACCACGACGCGATGGTGCGGGACGGCGTGGCCGACGCGGATCACGGGTGGTTCGAGTGCTACGAGATACAGCGCAAAGTGCCCGAGGGGGTGGAGCCCGATGCGGCCGCGCTCCTCTGCACGTGGCGCGAGGTGTACGGCGGCATCGGTGATTTCGGCATCCAGCCCGGAAACAAAATACTCATATACGGGGCGGGGCCGGTGGGCTTGAGCTTCGTCAAGTTCACGAAACTCATGGGCGTCAAGTGGGTGGGGCTCGTCGACCCGCTTGCGAACAAGCGCGCCCTTGCCCTCAAAATGGGCGCGGACGCGGTATTTGCTCCGGAAGAGGTGAACTTTTCCACAGGTTCGTTCGACGTAATCGTCGACGCCGTCGGCAACGAGAAGATCGTGAACGCGGCTATCCCTATGATCAAGCTCGGCGGCACGATCGGCGTGTACGGCGTGATCTCGCAGCCCACGCTCATGATTGAGAAGGGGAAGGGTCCGTACAACTTCAACCTCGTGATCCACCAGTGGCCCACGCGCTGGCGCGAGCGCATGGCGATGGAGCCGCTCTGCAAGTGGATCAAGGATGGGCGTCTGAGCGCGGACGAATTCGTGACGCACCGTTTCAAACTCTCCGAGCTCGACAAGGCGCTCGCCGCCGTAAAGGCCGGCGAAGCGCTCAAGGTGATGATGAGGTTTTAGCGTGAAGGTAGGTGCAAAATCATAATTGCTTTCGCTATTGGGAGATTAGGAGTCTCGGAGTTAAGGAGAATATTTTACAAATTCTCTAATTCTCCAAAACTCCAAGACTCCAAGCAGCGAAAGCAATGAACGCATTCAAGAGGCAATTCAAGGAGAAAAGAAATGATTGACGTTGATAAGTTGACGCCGCAGGAACTTGCGGGAATGATTGACCATACGTTCCTCAAGGCGTATGGCGGACCAGAGCCGATCGAGAAACTCTGTGCCGAGGCGCGTGAGTACGGTTTCGCGATGGTGGCCGTGAACGCCGCAGAGGCGGAACGTTGCGCCGAACTGCTAAAAGGCACGAAGACGCGCGTCGGCGTGGCGATCAGTTTCCCGCTCGGACAGATGACGTCCGCCGCCAAGGCGTTCGAGATAAGGGACGCCATCGCGAAGGGCGCGGGTGAGGTTGACATGGTACAGAACCTGCGCGCGCTGCAAAGCGGCAACGACGCACTCGTGCTCGCCGAACTTGAAGACCTCGCAAAGACGTGCCGCGAACACGGCGTGATCTCCAAGGTGATCCTCGAGAACTGCTACCTCACCGACGAGCAGAAGGTGCGCGCGTGCGAGCTCGCGGTGAAGGCGGGAGTCGATTTTGTGAAGACGTCCACCGGATTCGGGACTGGCGGCGCGACGGTGGCGGACATTGCCCTCATGCGCCGCACGGTGGGTCCGGACATGGGCGTGAAGGCGGCGGGCGGAATCCGGACGCTTGACGCCGCGCTCGACATGATCCGCGCCGGCGCCACGCGCATCGGCACCAGTGCTGGCGTTGCCATCGTGGAAGAGTTAAAGGCAAGAAGAATGCGGTAGCGCGTTCTATATAGCGCCAAATGGCGAATCGGAGGCGACTTGCCGCTCACGGGGGCGGTGATTTATGATATAATTTTCCGCGTTGAAGACAATCCAGTATATGAAATCATTTAACGAAATAAACAAGGAGGTCCTTCCCGGGACATACCTCTTGAAGGTGCCGTTCGGTCCCGTGTGGACGGGCATCATCCTCGTTCGCGGCGAAAAGAACTTTCTCATTGACTCCTCGCATCTGGAACCGGAACAGTATCTTATCCCCGCGCTGGACGAACTCGGCCTGAAGCCGTCCGACATCGACTGGCTCCTCTGCACGCACGTACACGGCGACCATATCGGCGGACATCACGCGCTCCACGAAAAATACGGCGTCAAGGTCGCGACGCTCGCGTCCGCCGCTGATGCCCTGCGCGATCCCGTGAAGGTGGCGATTCGCGTGCGCACGCGCTTCCCGGAGAACTCGCCTCCGCCGCAGTCGTATCTGAAGGGCGTGGAGCCGGATCGCCTGCTTGCCGAAGGGGAACTTCTCGAAGGACGCCTGCGCGCCGTCTCCACGCCGGGACACGACGATGACTGTCTTGTGTGGATCGATACGCAGACCGGCACCGCCTTTACGGGCGACTCGCTGCAGGCCAACGGCACCATCTGCCAAGGCGTGGCGTTCTACCGCGACCTCGCAGCTTATCGCGCCACGCTCGAGAAACTCGCGGAAGAGAACATCCAGAACTTTGTCTGCGGACACGACTACGACGGAATCGGTTCGATCGTCGTCGGCAAGGAGTCCGTCGCGGCGGCGCTCCGCTCTTGCGCGGAGCGCGTGAAGCTTTACGGCGAGCGCATCGCCGCCTACCTGAAAGAGGGCGTTCCTGTTGAGAAGGAACCTGTCTCGCTGGCGCGTCGGCTCATCGAGGACGTCGGCTGCGGCATGCCGGAGAAGCTCTTTCTTGCCCTGCATACCGTATCCGAACACTTGAAGGAGACTTTAAATGAAGGTTGAAGAGCTACGCGAGGCGGGGAATCCCTATTGGGTCGATGTTCAAACGGCCGGCGAGTTTCTGGGGCTTGCCGACAAGACGATTCTCCATGCCGGGCCGCCGATCGAGTTCGCGCGCATGTGCGAGGGACATCGTCGCGGTATGGCGAGTGCCTGTCTGTTCGAGGGCTGGGCGCAGGACGCGTCGGAAGCGGTACGCCTTCTCGAATCTGGAGGTATGAAGTTAGCGGCCGCCTGCGACTATGCGACGAACGGTTCGGGATACGGCATCATCACGAAGTCCGTGCCGCTCCTCATCATCGAGGATCGCGACTACGGTTCGCGCGCCGGGCTGTTTCCCGCAGAAGGGCGTTTCGGCGGCGGATTCTGCGGCTGGGGCGTCTATTCCGACGAGATCGCGGCGAACCTCGCGTGGCTGCGTGACGTCCTCTTCCGGGATCTCGTATCCGTCCTCAAGGACGTGGGCGGCTTCCCGCTGAAGGATATTTTCGCCGAAGCGCGGCGAATGGGCGACGAACTCCATTCCTCCCAAAAGGCGATCGACGCGCTGTTCACGCGCGCCATCGTGCCGTACGCGCTCAAGTGCGGCAATGCGGCGGAGCTTCTGGACTACTTCGCCTCAACCAACCGCTTTACGCACAATTTCGGACAGGCCGCGAGCCGCGCGCTCGTTCTGGGCCTCGAAGCGGTGGGCAAGAGAGGTTTCCTCACGGCGGCCGGCGGCAACGGCGTGGAGTACGGCATCAAGGTGGCCGGGTCGGACAAATGGTACGTTGCGCCGGCGCCGATGATCGAGGGACCGTACCTCGTTCCGGGCGCGAAGCGCGAGAACCAGTTGCCGTGGCTGGGCGACAGTTCCATCACGGAATGCCGCGGATGGGGCGGACGGATTCGTCCGGTGAATCCCGCCATCACCGGTGGCGTGGTGATCAACGGCGGCATGATGGACGTGAACGGCGGCTGGATGGGAGCCGGTTCCACGCGCATGCCGGAAGAATGTTTCAGAAAGGCAAAGGAGGACGGACATGACGTTCAATTGGCTTGACTATGTGGTAATCGCGCTGTTTTTCGTCGCGCTTGCGGCGATTCCGGCACTTGCTTCGCTCAAGGCGAAGACCAAGGACACCGCTGAATACTTCAAATCCGCAGGCTCCATGCCGTGGTGGCTTATCGGCGTTTCGATGGTCGCGGCCACGACGTCGACGAATTCCGCGAACCTGTTCACGGAGATCGTCCGGCGCGACGGCCTGAGCGGCAACTGGGTGTGGTGGGCGTTCATGCTGACGGGATTGCTCACCGTGTTCATCTACTCGAAGTTGTGGGTAAAGTCAGGGGCAACGACCGACATCTCGTTCTACGAGCTGCGTTATTCGGGACGCCCCGCCGCGTTTCTCCGCGCGTTCCGCGCATTGTACCTCGGCGTGATCTACAATCTCGTGGTGATGGCGGTGGTGTTGCTGGGCGCGATCAAGATCGGCGTTGTCATGTTCGGCGTTTCGGCGTGGACGATCCTCACGGTGACGGCTGTCGCGTCGCTCGTCTATTCGTGCCTGAGCGGCATCCGCGGCACGATCTACACGGACTTCTTCCTGTTCGCGGTCGTGATGGCCGGCGCGTTCGCGGTGATGGTGTACGGCGTGAACCACCCGGCGGTCGGCGGCTGGTCGGCGCTGATGTCGAACCCGGCGGTGCTTGAAAAGGCGCGGTTCCTGCCGGACTTCTCCAACATGGACGCGGCGGTGGCCGTGTTTGTGATTCCGGTCGCGGTGCAGTGGTGGAACGTGTGGTACCCCGGCTCCGAACCTGGCGGCGGTGGCTACATCGTCCAGCGCGTCCTCACGGCGAAGTCTCCCAACCACGCGCTCGGCGGAACGCTCTTCTTCAACCTCCTGAATTACGCGCTCCGTCCGTGGCCGTGGTTCATCGCGGCGTTCGCGTCGATCCTCATCTTCCCCGACCTCGCCTCGATCAAGGCGGCCTTCCCCGGAGTCGATTCGGCGCTTGTCGGACACGACATGGCCTACCCCGCGATGATCAAGTGTGTGCCGAATGGATGGGTCGGCGTCGTGGCCGCCTCGCTGATGGGCGCGCTGTTCTCGACCATCGCCGCGCATCTCTCGATGGGGGCGAACTACGTCACGAACGACGTGTGGAAACGGTTCGTCCGGAAGGACGCCTCCGACCGCGAGCTGATCTTCGTGGCGCGCGCGGCGTCCGTCGTGCTCATGGTGGCGGGATGCGCGCTCGCGCCGCTCATCGAGAGCGCGAAGTCGGGCTTCGACCTGATGGTGCAGGTCGGCGCCGGCACCGGCGTCATCTTCCTCTTGCGGTGGTTCTGGATGCGCATCAACGCCTGGACTGAAATCGTCGCGATGGCGGTCTCGTTCCTCTGCGCCGTGTTCTTCCAGATTGTCTGGCCGCACATCTCGGATACGACACTCCTGTTCTGGCAGAAGCTGCTTTGGACGATGGCCGTGACGACGGTCGCGTGGCTGACTGCGATGTTCGCGACCGCACCCGAAAAAGCCGAGACGATCGCGAATTTCAAGGCGCTCGTCCGCGCGGACGGACGCGATGTGGGCAAGGGCGTGTTGCTGATGTTCCTCTCCGCCATGGCGCTCTTCGGTTTCATGGCCCTCGTGGCCAAGCTGATCATCGGAGGTAATACCACGCCGAACTTCCCGGGCGAGGAGATTAAGATATCGTCTGCGGCGGGCGGCCGAGCCACCGTCTATTCGTTCGGCGCGCGGCTTACCGACTGGGAGCCGGCTTCGGGCGGCGGCGAAGTCTTCGCCATGCCGAAGCCTTACCCGAAGTCATGGCAGGAAGGACAAATCCATGGCGGCATTCCGCTCTGCTGGCCGTGGTTCGTGTTCGAGGGACCCGAGGGGTGCCGCATCCACGGCCTTACGGGCTACTTCCCGTGGAAGGTCAAGGCACGCGCGTCCGACCGCGTGACGTTTGAGCTGGACGATACGCCCGAGACGCGCCGCCTCTGGCCGCACAAGTTCCACGCCGAACTGGAATATGCGTTTGCGGGCGACGCGCTCACGGCGACCTTCCGCGCTACGAACACGGGCGATGCGCCGTTCACCTGCACGGAGGGCTTCCATCCGTATTTCCGCGTGGGGGACGTGGCGAAGTGTTCTGTCACAGGAGCGGACGGCACTCGGTATTTCTGGAAGGGCGAGGTTGAGAAGGGCGACCGCCGCGTGTGGAAGGGCGACTTCCCGTGCGCGCTTCTCGCCGAGGGGAAGCCTGGATACGTCTTTGAAGAACCGTCGCCGGACGGCGTACACGTCCATTCGCTGATCGACCCCGTGCTGAACCGCCGCATTGAAGTTTCCTACGAGGGCAGTATCAAGTTCGTGACATGGAACTCCGGTCCCGACTTCTCCCGGTTCGGCGGAGCGGACGATCCGGAGTTCGGGAAGAAATTCGTCTGCGTGGAAGGCGGCACGCTCTACCGCGACCGCGCCTACACTCTCAACCCCGGCCAAACGCACGAACTCAAGATGACGGTGCGGGTCAAGTGAGCCGGTTCATGGTACGCGAAATACGCCGTTGGAGACGCCGTTGGACTTCGTGTAGTCAATGACGTACGGCGCGACGTAGGCGTTGCGGAACTTGGCCTTCTGACGCGGCGCGAGCGCCACGCCGTCCACCTTCTTTTCGGAACTAGAGGCGTTGTAGGGGTAGGCGTGATAGACCATGCACCGCCTCCCCGCCTCGTCCAGGAAGAACGAGGCGTGTCCCGCCCCCTGTTTGTCGACGCCCGGCAGATGTCGGCCCCTCCCGTCCGCGACGCCAAATACGGGATTACCAGCGAATTTGACCCAGCTGGACGTCTTGATTGGATCGCCTCCCGTCCACGTGAGCTGCCCGAGGCCGTAGTTGGTCCAGAAGCCGCTGCCCGAATAGACGAGATACACGTCGCCTCGATCGCCATACACCGCCGTCGCGCCCTCCACGACACGCGGATAGTACGGCGTCTTCAACCGCTTCACGGGGTCCGTGATCGGACCCGAACCGATGCTTTCCCACGGCTGCGTGGGCACCGTGACGATTCCGGTGTCGGACGCCATCTGCCATGGCGTCTTGAGGCGGGCGATGCGGATCTCCTGGTGGAAGTCCGCCGTGCCGCGTCCCGTCTCGGACACGAAAAGCGAATAGAGGCCCTTCCACTCGCCTTCGCGGATGCGCAGCACGGTCTGTCCGACGAGCCACCCCGGATAGGGCACGCCGTTCTTGTCGAGGACAAGGTGCGACGCGTTTTTCTCGCCGGTCACGGGATGGCCGTAGGGTCCTTCCGGCTTGCCCGAAAGCGACTTGAGGACAATGCTCTTCACGTGACGCGAATCTCCCGTCTCGGAATCGCGCAGCGCGGTGAACATGTACCACCCGGCGTGTCCGGGGAAGTCGTCGTCGGAGAAGTGGTGTATCTCAGGACTCCACACGCCGTTCACGCCCTTGTAGCCGAGCGTCGCCAGCATCGGATCGACCTTTGCGTCATACGCGAGGTGCTTCGTGCATTTCGGGGACGAGAGCCCGGAAAGCGTTCCGGACTCCTCCACGAGCACTTTGCTACTGCCCGTCTGCGTGAGATAGAACTTCCCCTCATGGCGGAAGAGCCATGGATCGGCACAGGCTTTGCGAAGAAGCCGACCGACCGAAGCTTCATTCCGCGGGTACGGGCAATCCGCAACCCGTCCCGCAAATGCCGTAGCAACGGCAGGTTTTTCGCCCCACGTACACATTGCGGCAAGGAACGCCGCCATTATAGATAATGTTCTTTTCATTTTTTCAGTTGCGTCTTTCGGGTTTAGTGGTTCGTGGCTCGCCACTGAAGGGGAGAGAGGCCGAAACGGTCCTTGAACGCCTTGCGGAACGCGACGTCGCTGTTCCAGCCGCAGAAGTTCGCAATCGCCGCGACGGAGGAGCGTCCTTCCCGGAGATAGTCGCAGGCTACGGCGAGGCGGCGTTCGAGCAGTTCGTCGCCGATCGTTTTGCCCGTCGCCGCCTTGAAGCGGATTTCCGCCATCCGGCGCGAGACCGGAAAATCCTTTGCGATGTCGCTTGGCTGGAGGCCGTCGCAGGCGTGGAGGCGTATCTTCTCCAGCGCCTCGTACACCGTGCTGTCGTAGATGCGCATCTGGCGGGAGGACGCGCGGCGGACGATTCCGAGGGGCGCGACGGCGAGGGGCGCGACGGGGCGCGCCCCTCCCGATTGCGCAGACAGGGCCTCCGCGAGCATCTGCCCCGCGCAAAAGCCGAGGCGGTGGAAATCCGGTCGCACGCTCGTCAGCGTAGGCGAGCAGTTCTCGCATATCTCCGGGTCGTCATCCACAGACACGACGGAAATCTCGTCGGGCACGTTCGCCTTCAGACGCGCCGCCGCCGAGAGAACCGCCGCACCGATGGCGTCCGTCACCGCGAACACGCCGCACGGACGCGGCATCTCCTTCAGCGCCGCGGCGACGTGCCGTTCCAGTTCGGCGGGGTTCGCCGCGTCGCGAGGACTCGGCGTGGCGACCTTGAATGGCAGGCCGTGCATCTTCGCGATCTCCGCGCACACCGCCCGTTTCGCGGCGCTCCACGACATCTTCGGATTGAACCACTCGACGAAAAGAAGCGACGCCGGATTGCCCTCCAGCAGTTCCGAGACGGCGAGCTTGGCGATCGCGCGCGAATCGCTGGAGACGGACGGGATGGCGCGCCCGCGGATACGCCCCTCCGGGTTCATCGCCACGACGGGCAGCTTGCCGAACGGCGCGCCGTCGAACATCTCCGGCATGGACGAGGCGTCGAGGATGAGTCCAACGGGATTCCAGTAGTCGATGAGCTGTTCGAAGTTTGGTTTCGCGTTTCGCGCGTCGACGGCGTGGAGCGTCCAGCCCACTGACTTCGCGTAGGCCGCGATGCCGCTGAACTTTTCACGCCACGTGCCAAATACGCCCGTGCGGAAGACGATGACTTTTCGCTCTCCGTTTTCCATGGCGCATAGTATATCATATTTGAGGGGGTGCTGGTTGGTGATTTGTGATCGGTGGTTTCGTTTTAGTTTCTATAAAAATCTCGTAGAAGTTATGGTCACTGTCACCACTCTTTGATAAAATACTGACGTTGTAATTTTCGGAGAAGGTTTACCTTTGAGAAAGGAATGACGATGGTGCGCCAAGCGAAGCACGGCAGAACTAACCGAATGAAAGGAATCTGTACGGCAAAGAAAACGACATGCCGATAGGAAGGCTGTCTGCGCGGAGATGCACCGTAGAAGCTTCGCTTCGGAGGGTACCTCGCCGAAGGCGACCCGAAGGGCGCGCAAGCGGGTGCGCGCGTGCGGGCGCGTTTTGTCCGCTGCGTCCCCCGCCGCGTACCTTGACAGGGGAGCGGGAAATAGTGTAAAATATGCGCCGCTTGGGGATGACTGGCCTTGAGCAGAAGAGGTAACAAATGAAGATTGACATCGAACATGGCTTTGCAAACAAGGTGTATCGCGCCTTTGCCGCCTTTGTGCCGTACAGGTCTGTACGGCATGATCCGCTTACGCTTCCTGCGATGGCCTGTAAGTATGGACGTGGCAACGTCAAGCTTCAGATGGGGCTTGTTATGTCCGATGAAGAGTATGCGCGGCAGAAGGAACAGGTGCTTGCCTATGACTTCATCTGACGAGGAGATTATTCGCCTCATAGACAAGACGGAGGCGAACCTCAAGCGCATTGAGAAGATCAGCGGACGCTTCATTTGCTTCACGCTGAACGAATGGCGGTACGCCACGCGAGCTGCAACGTGAGGAATTCTTATGAACGAGCGTAAGTATGTCGATCCAAAGGCCGATTTGACCTTCAAGAAGATTTTTGGCGAACACCCAGACTTGATCACAAGCCTGTTGAACGCGCTACTGCCCTTGCCCGAAGACGGCAAGATCGTCTCCATTGAATACCTTACGCCCGAGCTGGTGCCCGACGATCCGCTCCACAAGGACACCATCGTGGATGTCCGCTGCAAAGACCAGAACGACAGGCAGTTCATCGTGGAAATGCAGATGATCTGGTCTCCCGACTACAACCAGCGCGCGCTTTTCAACGCCGCCAAGGCGTACTCCCGAGAGCTTCCCATTGGCGGCGACTACCGCAACTTGAACACGGTCTATTCGCTTAACCTACTGAACGACAACCTCGCCCTTGACGCGAAGCAGTGGTATCACCATTACCAGGTGGCGCACAGCGAAATCAAGGGCGAGACGATAGACGGACTTCAACTCATATTCGTGGAGCTCAAGAAGTTCAAGCCGCAGACATGGCCAGAACGCAAGATGGCGGTATTGTGGCTTCGCTTCCTCACCGAGATTGACGGCACCATTCGCGACGCTCCGCCGGAACTGAAGGAGAACCCGGAAGTTCGCAAGGCGCTTGAAATGGTCGAGGCGTCCGCCCTCACTCCAGAGGAGAGGGCGAAGTACGACGGCTTTCAGGATTGGCTTTGCCGCGAACGCCGAAGGGCCAACGCCGAAAGACGGGCGGAGAAGATTCCTGAGCTGGAGGCGAAGTTCAATGAGGCGGTTGCCGAGCGCGACGCGGCGATTGCAAAGTTGCGGCAAGACAAACTCGACACCGCACGTAACCTTAAGGCCATGAATCTTACCATTGAGCAAATCGCGGCGGCGACCGGCCTCGCCGCCGACGAAATCAAGGCACTGTAAGACATGACCGCCGCCCTCCACAGAACCGCCCACAACCGCGCTAAAACGGCGTGTGCGGGCGTGTTTGCGCAGTTAGCGGGAGGGGGGGCACAATTTGGAATTGTTGCCAGCAACCAATACCCAATACCAATTGGGAACTGGCAACATTGGCAATTGGCAACACTTTCACATTTCCACATTTTTAGAAGGACTTCGGACTTCTGACAGCGGACTTCGCAAATCGTCCGTTGTCAGAAGTCCGATGTCTTTTGCCACACCTTAAACAAACCGCCCGCAAAGGGTAACAACAGAGGAAAACTGCAAATGGACATGAGAAAACAAACCTGGAGAACCGCCGTCTCGGCGGCGGCAATCGCGGCAGGTGCCGCAATCCCGATGGCGGCAATGGCGGATAATCCATCTATACTTTTGAACGGTAGTTTCGAGTCGTTTGTCGCCGGAACAAACGATGCGTTTACCAATACGCAGCTTCACGCCGGCATGAGTAATAGCCGGTATCCAAACAACTGGTCATATACAAGCGGTGCGGGGCTTTGCGCGTCAGGCGATAGTCCGTTCCTTGGCGGTGGCGACGTCCCGGATGGTGCAATTGCCGTGTACCTTCAGAACAGCGGGACGATTTCTCAGCCCATCACCGTAACGGATGCCGGCACATACGAGGTGTCGTTCCGATATGCCGGTCGTAGCTCATATACGGGTGGTTGCATCTACGTGAAGATTGTCGATTCCAGTAACGCCGAGACGACGCTCGCCAGCTTCGCCTGCCCTGTTGCCGTGTTTCGGACTGCGTACGCGAAGACCTATCTTACGCCAGGTACGTACACGCTGAAGCTGGAGCACGCCAAGAGTTCTTCTGATAGTGGCGATTCCATCATCGACCGCGTGGAAATGAAGCTGATGGACAATCTCATCTCCAACGGCAGTTTCGAGGACTACCGCAACGAACAAAACAACTGGTCTAACACATACAAAGCTTTCGTCTCGGGAACGTTCGTGCCCGAGGCGTGGGAGTATAGCGGAGACCTTGTCATGCTGAAGGCTGGCAATCCGTATAACTTCACGATTTCAGATGGCGATGTCGCAGTCGCCATGCGCAATAAGGCCGTTCTGACGCAGCAAATTGTCGCGCCCACGGCAGGAGTTTACGAAGTGTCGTTCCAATACGCGAAACGCAGAAATACCGGGAATGTGACAATGTACGCATGTCTTGGCGATGAGTTGCTTGGTTCGGTTATAATGACTACCAATGTGGTGAGAACGGCATATTTCAAGGCCAATCTTGAGGCTGGAACATCATACACGCTTTCAATCACGAATAACATCACTTCAAATAGTGGAGACACCGATTACGGGATCGACCGGGTGTCTGTTGTTGCATCGACGAATCTGATACTGAACGGAGGGTTTGACTATGGAACGATAGACCCTGCGAGGAATGGCGGAAAATACCTTCAAAGTAACCAGTCCGGATATGTCAATCCGTTTTGGACGGAGTCGGGTTCAACGGGTAGAATCGGATTGGCGGTCAAAGGTTCGACATGGATAAGCTCGGCACTGGACGTGGGGACATACGCGCTTTATATGCAGACCTTGAACGGTTATACAGCGGGCGACACTGTCCAGCAGAGTTTCAAGGTCGTGATTCCTGGGATGTATAGACTGTCATTTGTCCATGCAAAACGTGAGAACGGCAAGGATCCGATCACGAAAGTGCGCATACGCAAGGGGAATGGTTCTGCGGGCGAAATCGTGTACGAGAAGGAGGTCGCGTCACAATATGCCGATGCCTTCGAGCCGTTTGCGGGGGACGTGAAGTTGGGAGAGGCGGGGGACTATACGCTGGAATTCCATCGTGAAATGACGACCGACAACATAGCCTCCATCCTTGACGACGTGTCGCTCATGTATGACCGCAAGATTCACAAGGGGCTTGTCATTATCGTAAAGTGAAGGTCGTGAGGCATTGCGAATGAAAGTGGTGGAACTTGTCCTGATGGCGGCGCTCGTGGCCGCGTTCTCGTTCGCGGCACATGGCGCGGACCGTCCGCTTCCCGAATACCTCAAAAGGGCGACGGTATATCAGATGGTCCTGCGGAACTTCACCCGCGAGGGGACGTTCAAGGCCGCGACGGACATGCTGGAGCATGTGCGCTCCGCCGGAGTTGACGTCGTGTACCTCATACCGTTCGTGGAGATGGATCTCGACAAAGACGAGGCGGGTTGGAGTCCTTCTCAGAGGCGCAGCGGCTACAAGTCGCCGAAGAACCCGTACCGCGTGACGGACTTCAACAAGGTCGATCCAGAATACGGGACGTTCGAGGACTGGAAGGCGTTCAGCGAAAAGGCCCATGCCCTCGGCATGAAGGTGTTCCTCGACCTCGTCTATGTCCACTGCGGCCCAAATTGCGTGTTGAAGGACATGTACCCCGACGCCTTCCAGCGCAACGCCGACGGCACGGTGAAGATGACGCGGTGGCGTTTTCCGTACATCAACTTCGAGTCCAAGGAGACGCGCAAGTACTTGATAGACTCCATGCTCTTCTGGATGAAGAACGGTGCGGACGGCTTCAGGTGCGATTCCGGCGACATGGTTCCGGTGGAGTTCTGGGAGGAGGCGGCGCGGGCCTGCCGCAAGGTCAATCCCGAACTTGTCCTGATAAACGAGGGCAACCAGCCCAGGGCGCTGGAAAAGGCGTTCGACGCGAACTACGGCTGGCCGTGGAGCGTGGGAATCCGCGGGTTCCTCAATCCCAAGGTCGGCGTGCAGAAGTACGTCAAGGGGAAGACGCTCCGCGAGATCATGGACAACATGCGCCGGTACGAGGCGCGTCTGCCGCAGAACTCGCTGATGTTCGTGATGATGGACAACCACGACCTGGCGTCCCCCAAGATGGACGGTCCCAACCGCTTCGACCGCATTTTGCCCGTAGAGGCGGGGAACGCGGCGTTTGTGCTGATGTTCCTCAGGCGCGGACTTCCGATGCTCTACAACGGCAATGAAATCGCCGACAACGCGATGACCACGTTCTTCGCGCCGGTCGGGGATGGACGGCGCGCATACAGGTCGGTCGATTGGGGGCGCGCCCTCCAGCCCGCGGGGCAGAAACGTCTTGCGCTTGTCCGGCGGCTCGCGAAGATGCACCGCGACGACCCCGTGTTCTACGACGGGACGCAGGAATGGCTGAAGGCCGGCGAGGTGGTGAACGTCGTGTCGTTCGTGCGTCGGTTGGGCGACCGTGCGGTGTTCGTCGCGGCGAACCTACGACCAGAACGGGCGGCCTTCATGCCGGAGAACGGCGTGAAGATCGATGGCGCGAGAAAACCGCTTCTCGCCGAGAACTTCACGCTGGAGCCGGACGGAAAGGTCTGCCTGGGTCCATACGGTTTTGTCGTGCAGGAGCTGTGACGGCAATTCCGCATCGGAAGAAAGCAAGAAGACCATGTCAATAGGCAAAGCTCTCAATAAAAAAGTAGTGTTTCCTGTTGGTGCGACGCACCTCGCTCGTCCCTGGGAGAAACTCGCGGCGAAAGCCGATGCGGGCACGCGGGTGCGTGCCAGTGAAATCACCGAAGGTCACGTTCGGGCGACCGTCGGCAAACTCGAAATGTCCGGCGGCGCGACAGTGAAACTCACGGTCACGGGCGACGGATCGGCGCTGCCGTTCGCCAACGCCACAAACGTCCTCATCGAGGCCGAAAGCGCTTTGCCGGCCGGCTTTGCAGGCAAGGTGCGGGTTGTCAACGACAACGCGTTCACGGTGCCGTCGAGGCTGAAGACCAAGCTCGTCGTCGTCGACGGCACGAAGCTTGCGCTGGAGACCGAGAAGGGCAAAGGCTTTGTGCTGATCGTGAGGTGATGGCACCCTCTGCGGCGGAGGAAGCCTGAAAGGAGAAGTTGTGAGAAAGATACAGACGCTTGCGGCGCTGGCGCTTTGCGCCGTGCCGACGTTCGCGCAGCAGCCGGCGTGGCCGGAGATCACATCGACGATGCGCCCGTGGTGCTACAACTGGTGGATGGGCAGCGCCGTCGACGAGGCCGGCCTGGACCTTCAGGCGAAGCAGCTGGCCGACGCGGGGCTGGGCGGCATCCACGTCGTCCCGATCTACGAGGCCATCGACGAAAAGCGGCAGGCGGTCGACTATCTCTCCGATGAATGGATGCGGCTCTTCTCGGTTGCGAAGGCGAAAGGCGCGGCGAAGGGTCTCGGCGCGGACATGACGACCGGGTGTGGCTGGAACTTCGGCGGCCCGCACATCCCCCGCCGTCTCGGCGTGTGGAATCTCCACAGGCTGGGGCCGGGCGACGCGCCGCTTCCCGGCGGCGAGGTGCTGTGGCGCGGGACGGATGCGGACGGACGCGAGGTCCGCCTCGAGGCCGCGCCGACCGGCCGGCAAGTCGACAAGGCCCCCAAATCGTGGAAGGGCGTCATGATCGACCCGTGCTCGAAGGAGGCGATGCGCACCTTCCTCGAGCCGTTCGACCGCGCATTCGCGCGTCCGGGCGCGGCGCGCCCGAGGAGCTTCTACCACGATTCCTACGCCTACCACGAAACGACGTGGTCGCCGGAACTTCCCGCCGCGTTCAGGCGGCTGCGCGGGTACGCGCTGGAAGACCACTACGCCGAACTCGCCGGCATCGGCGACGCCGACGCCGTCGCTCGCGTCAAGCACGACTACCGCGAGACGATTTCCGACATGATCGTGGAGAACTTCGCGGGCTGGACGGCGTGGGCGCACGGGCTCGGCGCGAAGACGCGCAATCAGGCGCACGGCGCGCCGGCGAACCTCCTGGACTTCTATGCCGCCGCCGACATCCCCGAAACCGAGATGTTCAACACGGCGCGGAACATCCTCATGTCGAAGTTCGCGTCGTCCCCCGCGCACGTGAGGGGCGGCGGACTCGTCTCGGCGGAAAGCTGCACGTGGATCGACGAGCATTTCTGCGCGACGCTCGGCGAATGCAAGCGGTTCGTCGACCAGCTGTTCCTCTCCGGCGTCGACCACGTGTTCTACCACGGGTGCTGCTATTCGCCGCAGGATGTCCCGTGGCCGGGCTGGTGCTTCTACGCGACGCTGGAGATGAATCCGCGCAATCCGATCTGGCGCGACGCGAGGACGCTTTCGGACTGGATCGCCCGCTACCAGTCCATCGCCCAGACGTCCGCGCCGGACGAGGACGTGCTTCTATACTGGCCGATACACGACACGTGGCGCAAGCCGGAAGGGTTCGCGGAACAGTTCGTCCTGCTCCAGGCGGGCGGCTGGCTGATGCAGTCTGAACTCGGCAAGGCCGCGCGGCGGCTCTACGACGCGGGCGTTTCCTTCGACTACGTGTCCGACAGGCAGCTTCTCGGCCTGCCCCCCCGCGACAAGACGCGCTACACGACAATCGTCGTCCCGTCGTGCAAGACGATCCCCCTCGCGACCGCGCGGCGCCTCGGCGAACTTGCGCGGAGCGGCTACAAGGTCGTCTGCGTCGGCGAACGGCCTTCGGACGTCCCGGGGTTCGTGAAGCCAGCGGACCGCGACGCCGTCCGCAATGCGATGGCGGGCGTCGGGGACGCGAGCATCGACGAAGTCGGGCGGCGCGAGCCGTTCGCCGGGAGGTCGGGCCTTGCCTACCGCCGCATGAGAAGGGGCGAAGACGTCATATACTACATCGTCAACCAGACGGCGAAGAGGGTTTCCGGCGCGTTCCGTCCGAGCGCGGCCATGGCGTCGGCCTGGACGCTCGACCCGATGGACGGGACGATACGGCGGGCGAAGACGTCGGCTGGCGCCGTGGAGCTTGCGCTTGAGGGCTCCGGCAGCGTGTTTCTCTGGTGTTCGTCCGAGAAGCCCGCCGGCGGCGAGGCGGAACGTGCGCCGCAGGTCTGCGGCGAGCCGGTAGAGATCAAAAGACCCTGGACTCTTCGCCGCGTCTGCGGCGGCCCCGAGACGGCGTGGAGGGACCGGACGATGACGACGCTTTCGAGCTGGGCTACGAACGAGGACGGGTCCGAGAATCCCTTCTGCGGGACGGTGCTCTACAAAAACTCGTTCGTCTGCGCCGACGTCTCCGGCGACGCCGTTCTCGACCTCGGCAGCGTCTGCCATTCGGCGCGTGTGCGCGTGAACGGACGCGACCTCGGGACGCGCATCATGGCTCCGTACCGCTTCCGCGTTCCGTCCGGCGCGCTTGCGAAGGGCGAGAACGTCCTCGAAGTCGAGGTGACGGGCGTCGGCTCGAACCGTCTGCGCGACCTCGACAAGCGCAAGGTCAACTGGCGCGTCTTCACGCATCCCGGCATATTGGGGCGCAACTACAGGAACTTCGACGCGTCGCAGCGTCCGCTTGCGCCGTCGGGCCTTCTCGGCCCGGTCAGCCTGGCGTTTCCGATGCAGGCGGCGATAGTCCCCGTCTCGCCGGCCGGCGGCGCGGTCTTCGAGCTGCTCCCCGACGCGCAGAGGAAGGCGCTCGCCGGCGCGACGCGCGCAGAGAGGAACAAGACGCTCAAGTCGCTCGACGCCCGCGCTGTGCGGAACGAGTGGCGGCGGCATCGTCCGCTCGTCCTGAAGTGGAAGGCCGCGAAAGGCGTCGAGGGGCCTTGGCGCATCCGCATCGGCACGAAGGCCGATCTCTCGGACGCGAAGGACTGGTGGCTGGAAAGGGACTGGGCGAGGAAATGCGGGGAGGAAGACCCCTGCGGCGCGCAGGTCTGGACATACGAGGTTCCGTTTGCGAATCCCGACCTCGGCCGCACGTACTACTGGCAGGTGTGGAGCCGGGTGTCGTGCCCGGGGCACGACTGCGGCTTTACGTATCCGGAATCATGCAAATGCGGCCGGACGAAGCACGGTGAGATATCCCCAGTGGAATCGTTCACGACGTCCGCGCAGCCGCCGCGCTGGATCGCGCTTGAGGGCAAGACGGAGAATGTGCGCGACCTTGGCGGATGGAAGACCGTCGACGGGCGCACCGTCAGGACGGGAATGCTCTTTCGCGGGCAGGGGCTCAACGAGAACAGCGTGTCGGGAATCGACCGGGGGCGCATGCGGCTTACCGGCGAGGACGTGAGGTACATTACGGAGTCGCTTGGAGTCAAGACAGACCTCGATCTGCGCGGGAGCAAGGAGACCGGGCAATTGGACGCGTCGCCGCTTGGGCTCGGCGTGCGGCTGGTCAAGCGCGCGACAACGTCGCCGTACTACTCGGGGATGTTCCATCAGTCCGGCATGAAGACGATGGCGGAGAACTTCCGCGTGTTCTGCGACAGGAAGAACTACCCCGTCTACTTCCACTGCATCGGCGGCGCGGACCGCACTGGGTCGCTCGCCTACGTCCTGAACGGCGTCCTTGGCGTCGGCAAGGAGGATCTCGAGCGCGACTATGAGTCGACATTCTACGACGGGCTGTCGATCCCCGGGGTGGGCGATCCGAAGCATGGGCGCGGCACGCAGCATTTCGACGCGGGCTTTGCGAAGTACGGCAAGCCCGGCGACTCCCTCGCCCGCAGAATAGAGCTGTATCTCCTCGACTGCGGCGTGACCGAGGCGGAGATCGCGGCGTTTAGATCCATTATGCTCCGTCCGTGAACGCGTTTGCCAAGGAACCTTTCAACTTTTCAACTTGCTTACATGGCTGATTGCATAATTCCACAATTCCATATAAAACAAGGAAGAAATGAGAAAAATACAAATACCCAATTCCCGCACGGAGGCTTCTCGGAATATGAGGGGCGTCTGTCTAATACTGCTGACTGCATTTGCACGACGGTTCTCTCTGCTGGGGCGGGGAGCAGGCCGTATGAGTTTACCGACTCGGGGCGGACGGAGGATGCCCATCCCGCGCTTGTTGATTTCGAGAAGCCCTGCGAATGGAAGATGCGTTGCTGGGACGCCGAGGCGACGTTCGAACGCGCGCAGGATCAGCAACTCTTCGGCGACTGGACGGGTCGGCTCACCTACCGCGCCACGGGCAGGAAGCCGCGCGTCAGCGTTCGCCTTTCGGCGGGTGTGCCGTTGCCGCAGGACGAGTTCGACACGATGTCTCTCTGGATTCGCGGACAGCACTTCACGCGCGGCGCGAACATGAGCGTCGGCGAGCCGACGCCTGCGTTGACGGCCGTCTTTCGCCGTCCCGACGGGCGCGCGCTGTGCTACCGTCTCGCCAACATCGACTGGAAGGGTTGGCACCTGCGGTACGTCCGCTTCCCGAAGGCGGACATCCCGAAGCTCCGTGAATCAACGTTCGTTGGGTTTGAGTTCACGGGCTTCAACAAGACTTCGGACCGCGTCGTCTACATCGATTCCCTTGCGATCTTCAAGGATGAATTCAAGCCGCTTGCACTGAAGCCGCGCGCAAGGCGAAATCTGAAGCCGCTCCCCGGCGCGGACCAGGGATTGAACACGGGCGACGGCGTCCTGCCGTTCCCGACGCGCGAGGAGACGATCCTGCCGGACGTGGCGGAACCGCTGCCGGGCGAGACGCTGGCGCGGTTCACGGGCGGCGCGCGCGCGGGTGCAGATACGAACGCTCTGAAGATCACCACGCGCCGCGTGGGGCGGACGCTCATCGTCGATTTCTACGCGCCGCCGGGGGCGGTCACCGAGCTTTCCGCCGGACTCGCCGATGAAGGGCGGTTCGTTCGGCGCGTGGACGTCCCGTACCTCAACTTCGACGACGGCGCGCGCGCTCAGGTGGATATGCTGGAATGCGGAAACGCGACGATGTTCCGGTTGGCGCTCTTCGACTGGTACCGTTCCAACGCCTCGGGCTTCCGCGTCAGGAAGACCCCGCGCGGCAACGAGCTTTCGGTCGTGTACGGAAGGAAGTCCGACGGAACGTACAACGTGCTTTCCGAACGGCTCTTCATCACGCTCTCGCCCGACTTCGCGGGCGTCTTGCCGAACATCCCGAATCCGAAGTCCCCGTGGAAAAAGCTTACCGGCAGCGTCACATGGCGTTCGCACGCCGCGTACGACCACGAACTGGACAAGAAACTCTGGAAGGCGGTGCATCGACACGGCATCCGCGACGTGCTGATCACGGATCACGAGACGATGTGGCGCGAGGGCGGCGAGAGCTTTACGCTGCGCACGAAGACCGACCCTTCGAAGGGCGGCGACAAGGCGCACTTCGACTACACGCGTTTCCTCATCGACGAGTTGGGCTACCACTACGGGCCCTACAACAATTTCACGGACATCGCTCCCGCAAACGCCAACTGGCATCCCGATCTCGCCCGGCGCGACGCCGCGATGAACGTCTGCGGGGCGTGGATGCGCAACTACGCGATACGCCCTGCCGCCGCGCCTGCTCTCTGCGAGGCGATTGCCCCGAAGATTCAGGAGAAGTTCCGCTTCAACACCGCCTACTGCGATGTGCATACGGCGGTCAAGCTCTGGGGACACACCGACTACGACGCGCGCGTTCCCGGCGCGGGGACGTTCTCTGAGACGTTCTACGCCTGGGGCGAGACGCTGCTCCTCCAGCGGAAGACGTGGGGCGGGCCAGTGTGGTCCGAGGGCGGACACCACTTTCTCTTCGCCGGGCTTGCCGACGGGAACTACGCGGCAGATCGGGGGCGTCCGTACGCCGACCATCCGTGGCTCGTTGATTTCGACGTCCTCAAGATTCACCCGCTCGAGACGGACTTCGGCATGGGATGCCTCGCGATGTTCAGGCTGGGGAATCTCTTTATCCCCAAGGTGTCGTCGCCGCAGGCATACACCAATCTCCTCGACCGCTTCATCGGTGCGACACTCGCGTTTGGACATTCCGGCTACCTCATCCTCGACCATCTTTTCGACCCACCGAAGGCGTTCGGCCTCGCCTACTGCGGACCAGGGCGCATGAAGCTTTCAGATGAGGGCTTTTCGATTGCGATGATGAGCCATTTTATGGTCCAGCAGATTGCCTCACGCTACACGCAGAGCGAGGCGGTGAAGATCGAGTATGCCGACGCGGAAGGGCGGTGGCTGCCGACGAGCGTGGCGCTGAAAATGGATGTTGCGAGGCGCTGCCAGGTGCGCGTCGCGTATAGGGACGGCACCATGGTGTGCGTAAACGGAAACGAGAAGGACAGTCTGAAATGCGGCGACATCGACCTTCCGCCGTGTGGTTATTGGGCGAAGAGCGGTGACGGCGAGATCGTTGTAGCGAGCGACGATGCCGGGGGGGTTCGCGCCGACTACTGTGAATCTCCGAAGTACATCTTTCTACGCGCGCGCGGCGGCGAGGCGGTACGGGCGAAGGCGCGGACGGGCGGCACGGCGCTTTGTCGCGTGACGGACGACGGTTGGGAGATTATTCCTCTCGGTAACCGCCCGTGCGCGTTCCGCATTCCCGGCGGCGTGGCGACCGCGCTCGACTTTGAGGGGAAGAAACTCGGCAAGGCAGAGTCGTCTGTCAGGGAGGGGTGGTATTCCGTGGAACCGGTTTCGGGCGCATTCAGTTACAAGGTGTCAAAGTGAAGGATGATGGGAAATGTGTCCTGCGCCGAGAGGAAAATATGGTAGAATTCTCGGGCCATGAGATTGGAAGTTAAGAGAGGAGCACGCTGGAGCGCGGCCGTCTGCCTTGTGTCCGTCCTGCTGGAGGTGTCCGCGCCGGCCGCCCGATGATCAACACCGAATGGCTCGCGCGCATCAAGCACAACGACGTCTTCACGGCGTACCCGCTCTACTACATCGAGAACATCGGCTGCACGTGCTGGGGATTCGTCGCCGGCAAGTACCAGACGTACGAGCCGTGGGAGAGCATGTGGCACGAGGTGGAGAAGGGGTCCGAACTCGGCAAGAGCTACGACATGACGAAGTGGTTCCACGACCTCTACCGTCCGTCGCTCCGACCCTACGACCCGAAGGAAATCGACGTCATCAAGCGCTTCAACAAACTTGCCGACGACGACAGGAAGTGACGCCGAACGTCATTTCGCCATAAAGCATCTTTTCGCGGCCACGGCGTTTAGACATCGCGACGTCGGTGATTTCGTTTTAGTTTCTATAAAAATCTCGCAGAAGTTATGGTCGATGTCACCGCTCTTTGATATAATACCGGTGTTGTAATTTTTGGAGAAGGTTTGTCTTGAGAAAGGAATGACGATGAGGAGCATCAAGAAGTGCAAAAGTCTCGTCCTTGCGGCATGTTGCGGCATGGCTGTTATGACGGCATCCGCTGTCACCCTCGTTTCGGTCGGGGACGGCGAGACGCTGACGCTTGACGCATCCGGCAGCGGCAACAACACGGCCGATACCGAGATCACGGCGGCGGCAGGTGCGACGATTGTTCTGAACGCGGCGGACAGCGGCGGCGCTTCGCGCATCCTCTCCAAGCTCTACCTCACCGGCTCCGGCACGGTGACGCTCGCCGCGCCCGATTCAGGCTACGCCGCAACGGAGGTCCGCATCGAGGGCGGCATTGCGGCGGCGACGCCCGCCAACATGACGTTGCACGTCGGCGCGGCCAGCGTGACGGCGTTCAAGGTGGGCGTGCGGATGGCGGACAACGCCGTCAACACCCCCGTCGTCGATCTCAAGCAGATCACCTTCGCCAACACGTCGGGCGCATTCCACCTCACGGAGAGCGTGACGGCGATTGCCGTCCCCACCGGCTGCGTGGTCGACGACGGCGCTAACGTCGCGCTTTACGGCAATCCGCTCGGCTTCGGCAAGGCGGTTATGCTCGACAGATACGATCTCGTTCTCCTTTCGTCTGCAAGTGTCCCCTCTGGCTGTACCGTCACGGTGAATCCGGGGCGGACCCTTGCCTTGAAGGGATGTGTCAAGAGTAAACCGGATGGATGGTCGTATGCCTGGAACTGGAACCACTTGCATTCGGGTTTTGGAGACTTCAACGTCAAGCTAAACGGTCGTGGCGCACGTGTCATCTGCCGCACTTCAAATAATTTGCAATTGCGTCTGACTGCAAACGTCACGGGCGTAGGCGAGGTGCTTTGCCGGACGGACAGCGGAAACTCCCGCACCTTCTTCAAGGGGATGTCGTACGTGGCGCAGAGCAACAAACCGGTCGCGATTCCCATCAACACCGTCGCCGACTGGGCGGCGGAGCGCGCGGACAAGAACTCGTGGACGAACAAGGTCGCCAGCTGGTTCGACGCCTCGGACGCCGCCAGCATCATCGAATATTCGAAGGCGAACACGACTTCGCTACGCTACAACTTCGAGGGTAACGATAATCAACCTGTTGTTGTCGGCTGGCTTGACCATGTCAAGGGGCACGATGGCACCTTCTTCTACAACCGCGACGCGCAGAACGGGGTCTATCCTTACTTCCTGCCGTTTCTCGTCAAGGGCGGACTCAACGGCAAAGCGTACCTGAGCTTTGGAAAATACGATACCGCCGTGGACCCGGCAGACTGTAACACGAGCGACAACAAGCCGCGTCGTGGAATCCGGTTCGTCAATTCCTGCGCGACGGTATCCGGAAGCGCCAAGCCCAGCGGAGGCGACGGCGGGGGCTATGCGACGCCATCCTATCCCTACTGCATCATGGTGTTCGGCTCGCAGAACGGCGGCGGCAAGGCGATTCTCAACGACAAATGCGGTACCGGTCTTGGCAATCTTGCACGCACGTCTCCTTATACTGGATCGCCTTGGACCGCATACGACGGATACTCGATGACCGTTGACGGATACAGCATTGATCCTAAAACGAGCAAACCAAACGGCGGTTGGCAGATTGTTTCTCTCGACATGTCCGCGACGAACACCGTCCTGTACGGTTTGAGCGGGCACAATATCACCTCTTATAGCAGCAGTAGCGTTTACGGAAACGTTGACTACGCCGAAATCATCTTCTTCAGCGAGGTGCCGACGGCGGACGAGCGCGCGGCGTGTGAACGCTATCTGGCCGAGAAGTGGGGTCTGACCGAAACCTACAACAACTGGGACACGTCCTACGTCGAGCTGTCCGGGCGCGGGCAGACCGATTTCTGGGATACGAACATCGAGACCCATCATGGTGTGGCGGAGATCGCCGTGGCGGGCAACTTTGCTGGCACGTTGAGAACACGGGCGGGGCAGACGCTCGTCCTCTCCGACCGTCCCGCGCCGCCGACCGCCGCCGACCTGCCGCAGCAGGATTCGATCACGGGTTGGTACGACCCGTCGTTCGCGGGGGCGATCGTCTATCATAAAAACACTGACTGCGTCTCCAATCTCTGCTCGCGCACGGCTGCGGGAATTGTCGAGGATAATGTCATGCGTGGACGTGCGCCAGACGGCAGTCAGTCGCCCGTCGTCGCTTCGGCGTCGCGTCTCGGCGCGTCGGGCGTGGGTCCTGTGATGAACTGGATGGACTTCACGCATAAGCCCGCAAGCAATCTCCGCTCCGGCACGGATACGTGGAGCGCGACGGTCAAGCTCGACGTGCGTTCGGTGTTCATGTCGCTCGACTCGTCCTTCGGCGGCGGCAACCCGTTTGCCTTCGACGCCTATATGTACAATAGCGGGAGCCTTATCCGGCCGCGTCTCGGCTACGACTGGACGGCGCCGATCTGGAGCAGCTCCAACCAAGTCGCGATGGCGCACACGTGGCTTGATGCGACCGAGGTGGACGGTTCCAGCACGGGTTTCAACGGACGAGCGGAGGTGCTGGGCTTCGAGCTGGCGAGCGCGCAGAATTCGCAGTCGTTCCTTGGCTATTGTCTTGAAACGAGGCCGAACGGCGGAGCCAACTACGAATACATCGGCGAGACGATCATCTACTCGACAACGCTGACCGCCGCCGAACGCGGGACGGTCCAGGACTACCTGATGGCGAAGTGGCTGGGCGATACGCAGGGCAAGTACACTGACCTTTCCGGCGCGACGGTGAAGGGCGCGGGCGACGTGTACAGCGCGACTCTCCGCAACCTTCCCGCTTTCGATTCCGACTTCACCGGAACTCTGCGCGGCGGCGCGAACATGTCGTTCACTGTTGATCCCACCGTGAACGGGACGGCGGCGACGGACGCGGTGACGATCACGGCTGGTAATTTCTCGCTCGACGCAGCCTGCACGGTGTCCGTCACGCTGAAAGGCGCCGCCAAGGCGGGCACGTACACGCTCCTGACCGTTCCTTCGGGCGCACTGTCCGGTAAGACGTTCGACCTGGCGTTCTCGGACGCCACGGGCAAGAACCGCAGGGCGCGGCTCGTCACGGGTGATACGACGCTCTCGCTTCAAGTCTATCCCGTCGGCTTCATGGTCATCTTCAAGTGAGTGTGCAACTGAAGTTTTTGAATTACATAAGGCTTTGCAAGGGCGGCAGATATTTGGTATCATATATGCGCAACGGGCGGTTCGGAACTGCTCAGTTCCGAACTGAAACGTTCGGCCATGAAGAAAGGAAAGATCGGGAATGAAATTCTTTGACAGGCAAAAGGAAATCGCCAAGTTGAGGGAGATACGCGACAGGTCGCGCGACGGCGCTTGTTGGACGATCCTCACCGGGCGACGGCGCGTGGGCAAGACATCTCTTGTGACGAACGCCTTTGGGGACGGACCTTATCTGTATCTTTTCGTTACGCGTTCCGCTGAAGCCGATCTCTGCGACGGTTTCAAGTCGCGCATAGAGGCGTTCACCGGTAGGTCGATTCCCGGCAAAGTGCAGAAATTCTCGGACCTGTTTCGCTACATCCTTGAACTTGCCGCCGATCGTCCCGTCACCGTGGTGATTGACGAATTCCAGGATTTCTTCCGAGTCAATCCGTCAATATTTGGGGAGATGCAGCGGGACTGGGACGAGCTTTCTGGAAACGCGAAGATCAATCTCGTGACCATGGGCAGCATCAACACCCTGATGAACAAGATATTCAAGGACAAGTCCCAGCCGCTGTATGGTCGCGAGACAGACAGGATGAAGCTCCGCCCGTTCTCGGTCGCCACGCTGAAGGACATCCTCGCGCACTATCATCCGAAATGGAGGAAGGACGATCTGCTTGCGCTCTGGACATTTACGGGAGGCGTCGCCAAGTACGTATCGCTGCTCATCGACCGCAAGGCGTATTCCGTCGCAGACATGATAGATGTCATGGTGGAGGAGGACTCGTACTTCCTCGATGAGGGATGGGCCGTTCTCGTCGAAGAATTCGGCAAGGAGTACGGCACATACTTCTCTATCCTTGGGGCGATAGCGCGCGGCAAGACGTCGCGCGCGGAGATCATGAACGAGATCGGCGGGGAGGTGGGTGGATATCTCACGAGGCTTGAGGACCAACACGAGCTCATCTCGAAGAAGCAGCCCGTGTACGAGGCAACGTCAAACAAGAACTGCCTTTACGCGATAAGGGACAACTTCTTCAGGTTCTGGTTCCGCTTCATATTCAGGCGGCAGTACCTCATACAGGTGCGCATGTATGACGAGCTGCGCACCATCGTGAAGCGCGACTACGAGGTGTTCTCCGGCCATGCCCTTGAAGGATATTTCCGTGAGGTGTTCATTGAGCAGGGGCGCTATTCCAGGATGGGTGGCTGGTGGGATCGAAAGGGGGAGAACGAGATTGACCTGGTCTGCGAGAACGAGTTCGCCGGAACACTGGACTTCTTCGAGGTGAAGCGTCGTCGGCGCGACATCGACATGAGGGCTCTTGAGCGCAAGTCGGAGGCGTTCTTCGCCAAGAATCCGACGATGAAGTCCCGAAAGACATCCTTCGCCGGACTATCGCTCGACGACATCTAAATCACTATCCGCCAAAGTGCTGGAGTTTTTGGGGATGACGGGCACGTTTCCCTCCAAGGCGCTGCTTCTGGTTGGTGGTTAACGGTTGGTGATTTGTGATTGGTGGTCGCGGAAGTTATGGTCAGAGTCACCGCTCTTTGGTAAAATGCCCGTGTTGTAATTTTTGGAGAAGATTTGTCTTGAGAAAGGAACGACAAATGACAATTGCCGCAATTGTTCACAAATCGCAACTTGCAAATGGGCCAAGATGTAAAGGCTTGGTTGATAAAACAATCGTGAGAGCCGTGCTTGTCATGGCTGGGCTGTTTTGCGGCGTGGCTGTGGCCGGTGGGCACGAGATTGTCCTTGCCGAGCGCGGGAAGGCGGCGGCGTTCACCATCGTGATCCCGAAGACGGCCGGGGCGTCGGTGAAGTACGCCGCCGAGGAACTGCGCGACTATGTGCGCGGAATGACCGGGGTTGAGCTGCCGGTGGTTGCCGATCATGGGAATGATGCCAAGAAGGCGATTTACATTGCGCCCGACACGTCGCGTCTCTCGTCTCACGTCTCTCGTCCTTCCTTCAAAGACGATGATTCCTTCCGCATCTACGCGGACAGGGGAAACCTCTACGTCACCGGCGGGAAACGCGGCGTGCTGTACGGCGTGTATGAACTGCTTGAGACGTATGGCGGCGTGGGCTGGTTCTCGAGCTGGCGGACCGTCGTGCCGAAGCGCGACAGGTTCGCCGTGCCGGCAAACCTCGATGACGCGCAGAGTCCGGCATTCGCCATGCGCTCGACCTCGTGGTGGGATGTCCGCGCGCACAGTCCGACGAACGTCCAGAACGTCGCCTTCGCCGCGCATCTGCGTCTTAACGGCGACCGCAACATCCCGCGCGGGGAAGCGGGCGAGAAGTACGGCGGCGCGCCGTACTTCTTCGGCGGCGGACTCGGCGCGTGCCACACGTTCAAC
>CADCOC010000014.1 GCA_902802945.1 uncultured bacterium
CCGGGCCATTGATATACCACTCCGCGCCGTACTTCTGCAGCTCGGGGAAACCGGGGATTTCCAGCGACCAGAGCTGGTCATCGGTGAGATGCCAGTGGAGCACGTTGAACTTGAACCACGACATCTGCTTCAGGAGCTGCAGGACCGCCTCCTTCCCAAAGAAGCGCCGCGAATCGTCCAGATGCACACCGCGCCACCTGAACTGGGGCCAGTCCCTGATTTCAAGGCACGGATAGACCTTGCACTTCGCCTTCGAGTCCCAACGCCCCGAATGGAAGAGCGTAATCCTCGCATAGAACGCGCCCGCGTCGTCGGAATGGCGGATCGTGATGCCGTTCGTCGTGATCGACAGCTCGTACCCCTCCGGCGGAAGCCCCGCCACCTTCTCCAGCTTCGGCGGTTTCTTATCCAAATATTCACCGCCCGTCGCACGAATCTCGCGCGGCGCGGGAATGAGCGTTGCGTTTTTGGGCATGGCGCCAGCGAAGGCGCCCACGGACAAGACCATGGCAACCGCCGCGCATTTGATTGTTTTCGTTTTCATGTTTTCAGTGCTCCTGACTATCATTTCTGCTTAAATGGATTGACTGCCACTACGTTACCGTACTTCTGCCCATCGTTCAAGTCTTCGGTATACATTGCGGAACATCCGTTGGCGACTTCACGATCGAACTGAAGAATGTTAGTCTAACACATACGTGCGGACGCCGTCAATGCTCGCACCGCGTCAGGCCGTAGAACGGCTCGCCGAGCGGATCCTTGCGTCCGTCCTTCCACACCTTGCGGATGCGGTACTCGTGGCGCGAGTGGGTCGGAAGGCCCAAGTCCTCGTAGCGGGCGACGCGATAGGGAAGTCCGTTATGGACCTCGTTCGTGACGTTCGCGAGGAACTTGCCGTCGCGCCAGAGTTCGTAGTGGTCGAAGGCGGGCGACATCTCCGCGCCCCAGAGGATGTACATCTGCCCGTCCTTCTCGCCGTGTCCGGCGCGGGGCTTTTCGATGAGCCCCGTCCAGCCGGGCGGCGGTTCCTCGACCGATTCGCGCGAGAAGCGCGGGATGTTTTGTTCGCGCATCCATTTCGCATACGGATCAAGCCAGTCCTCGCACATGCGTGCAATTTCCGTCCAACGATTTCGGCGCGCTCGTCGAGCGCGCCCTACCGTTGCGCCCAGCGCGGCCCCTCCCGTTGCGTGCGACCGTGGCAGATTCCCGCATACGACCGTTTAACTGTTTTGCCGTTGGATCCTTTCTCGTTTCAGTTATGCGGTTGGTAATTTTTGTCAGGCCATTGCGGGTTTCTGAGCCGACACGGATTGCGTTTTCTGAAACTGCTCGATCTGGTCACACAGGGAATCAACTGTCTCTCCTTGGAAAAGGTTGGCCTTCCGCCATTCCGTGTAGTCGAAGGTGTCGCGGTTCAATAACATGATGAACCGCTCCATTTCAACATTCCCGACCTGCTCGGACAGGATTGTGAAGCATTTGCTTTTGAGTTCGCTGTCTGTCATCGCCATGTCAGTCTCCTCCAAAGAATTCCACAGGATTCGCAACACGCACGGGCGTATGCGCCTTGGCCTTTTTGACCAGTCCGTTGTCCGTCGTGAAAAACCAATCACATCCCGCCGATTCAGCACATGCGACATGGAGTGCATCAACTGGCTTTACACCGACACTTTCAAAATACTTTGCCCTCTGCCGAATGGCATCGTCAACAAATACCCGCGTCACCGCACCATTTGCCCACGGAAGTATCTGCATCGCCCGGTCAATGAACCGACTCTTCCCGATTTCAAAATCCAGAACCGATGACCAGACATATTCCAATTCGCCATCCCGCATCTTCTGCTGAATATCCAACTTGGCGATGGTTTCAAGCAAAACCTTCACCTGGGACTGATCGTCGAACGGACGATTGTAGCAGCAGTTGTCAAGATAAACCCTCATGCAGCCACCTCCTTACAGCCGCAAGAACCGAAACCCCAAAGCCTTTCGGCCTTGTGCTTCCTTACGATAGCGTAGATTTCATCCCGCTTCGTCATTATCTCGTCTAACATGCACATGTGAAAACTGTTAACATTATATCACATTTCCGTGGCGACCGCTTTGCAACATTGCTTTTAATCATCTTGTCTGATCAACGTTTACAACGAATCAACGGCTGAGGACCGGCGTTTGGACCGAACACCTTGAGGGCGACCTTCGGACGATCGCTCGTGCTCGGCATGGAACGCTTCGGCTGGCGGATGTCGTCGTCACCGTGCCATCCGTAGAGCGGACGCATGAACTCGGACGCGCCGTTACGGATCTCGAATCCGCCCGGCACGGGCGTATAGCGCTGCTGCAACGCAGGCACCGCCGCGATCTTGCGGACGGACTCCGCCATTCTCCGCTGCGCGTCATTGCGTCCGGCTTGCGCGTTGACGCGCGTCTTGCCGGAAATCCCGACGTTGAAAAAGCACACATTGCCTTTTGGAAGCATCTCAACGGACACGACATCCACACCACCCGAAACGGCCCAACCACGAATCAGACAAATAAAAATGGCGAAATGGGACAGCCCGGACCGTGATATTACGGCGCGGGCTGTGATATTACGCTGCGGAACGGGTGGGTGTGGGGCGGCGGAATGGTGGGGCGAGCCGTCCTCGGCAAACCGCCCGCCCCACTGGTACAACGCGCCGCCCGCGCTGTACGCGGGAATGCGCGCTGCCGTTGGCTACTTGGCACTGGTCGTAGTGATGTTCAGCGCCTGTTTCACGGCTTTGCCGTATGCCTTGGCAAGCGACCTCATACCCAGGTTGTTCGCATGGGTACCATCCACAGTCCCCTCGAAGTCGCCCGAGTACATCCCGTCCTTCGGGAGATGGATAAGTTTCGTCCACCCTTCGACGACAAGCCTTTCATAAAGCGCCCTCACGCAATCGTCCTTGTCGTTCGGGCCGCCGCAGTAGACATCGGACATCCCAGCCATCACGATCGGTACATTCGGCCTCCTCGCGCGGAGGTTGCGGATGAACGTCTCGTAACGGTCCCGGAACGCATCGGTCGTCATGCTGCGCATGTTCCAGACGCAGTCCAGCACATAGCAACTCGCGTCGATGGCGGCGAGGTGTTCGCTCATCTCCAGCTCCATGAGGCCCGATCCCGAAAAACCGAGGTTCACGACCGGCACGTCGAGGTCGCGCCCCACGATGTTCACGAACGACATGCCGGGACGCGATGCGCATCCGCCCTGCGTGATCGACGTACCGTAGAACACAACGGGCTTGTCGATGCCGCTCGCGCGCGGCGGAAGCGACGAGACGGACGCCTCCGGATCGATGCCAAGCGTGAACGTCTTGATGCCATTGTAGAGCGGAAGGTTCACGAGGCACGGCGTCCCCGGCGTCCAGTCAAGCGAAAGGGCCGCACCCGCAGAGCTCGTGATGCGGCCCGCCTTGACGTAGCGCCAGCGCCCCTTCGCTGCATCGAACCGGTAGACGTCGATGCCGCTTACGCCCATGGCGGGCATGTGGTCCATCGAAAGGCTCGATTTGTACGGCGTCCACTTGAGCACAAGCCTCGTGGAATCGGTGGAGAACCTGAACAGCATCCCCGACGTGTTGTGCTTCCCAGACCGAACCCCGCTGTTGACGCTCGTCGTCACATTTGAGGGCAGACGGTCGTAGTAAAGCTCCGTGTTGTCGAACGCCCGACCCTCGAGGGGCAGTTCGCGTCCGTCATACCACTTCATGCCATCGCTGATGGTCGCACCCTCCGCCACAACCGTAAAGGTCAACAGCAGGGCGTAGAGCAGTGCCGATTTTGTCCATGTAGAACATGTAAAACATTTAGAAATTCTACATGTTTCTACACGTTCTACACGGCTAAAAAATCTCGAAATTAGGATACACGCCATAACTACCTCCCCTCCTCGATCTTCGCCTTGAACAAAGTCGGCGGGTTATCTCCACCGCGAGGGATTTCCGCCGTCGCCGTGTCACCGTTCGAAAAGTCATCATTCGGGATCGTCACGGAAACCGACGTGGCGGACGCGAACGCCTCGACCGTCGCCGCGCCGTAGAACTTCAGGACGCCGTTCGTCTTCTGCGCAATCTTGCCGGTTCTCTCAAGCGTAACGCCGATCGTCACCTTGTCTGACGCGACGTCGATGCTGGTGATCCTGAAGGTGTAGGATGTCTCGCCCGTGACGTCCAGGTTGAGAAGATATGCCTTGTTGAAATCATCCGCCGAAAGGGCAGACACCGCATTGCTGACGACCGTCTTGCCCCCGGCGCAGCTGTTGAGCCATGCCGCCTTCGCCGCGTCGAGGATGACGGAGGCATTGTCTTTCAACAGCACTTCGTCGTCCGCCGCAAATCCCTCGAAGACCACGTATTCGCCCACAATGGAAGTTAGGAAACCACTGCCGCTGAACAGAACCTCGGAAACGGCGGAGCCTGTCGCCGCCAGCTGAAAGGATTCTTGAACAGGATTTTCCCTTGCCCTCAATCTTGTAAATCCTGTTAATCCTGTCTTCACCTCAACCCCATACGTTCCCTTCTTGTAGTCGAACGTGAAGCGGAATGTGTACTCGACGCCGATCTGAGGCGTCACGCCCTCGGCGGCAACGTCAATCCACCTTCCCATCGTCCACGCCTGGAAGCATCCGTTCGTGCCGATCCAGACAGCGCCTTGCGTTCCCGGCTTGGGCTCCTCAGCTTCTCCAGGAATGGTATCGAACGTCGCCGTCACCTCCAGCGTGACGGGTGTGCCGCCGGAGGGGACATTCGGCGTGAATGCCCGCTCACCGTACAAGTCGGCCTTTCGCGTCACGGCGTCGTAGGCGATGCCGGGCGCCCACGTTCCGGTGAGGGATGCCGTATCGGCCGACTCATCCACCCAGGTGAGGTCGGGCCACAGCGTCCTCTTGAGCGTCCGGCAATACGCTTCCGCGAGCGCCGTCATGCCATAGTCATCGGCATAGTCGCCGTCTATGGCTCCGTCGTCGTCGTCCGCGATCGTTTCGGCCATGACGATTGGCACGTCCGGCCTCCTCTCGCGGAGGTTGCGGACGAACGCCTCGCGGTCCGCCGTCGCGTCCATGCCGCGGACGCCATCTAGCACGTAGCAGCTCGCGTCGATGGCGGCGAGGTGTTCGCTCATCTCCAGCTCCATGAGACACCCTCCGGAGAAGCCGAGGTTCACAACCGGCACGTCGAGCATCCGCCCGACGATGTTCACGAACGAGAGGCCTGGACGCGACGCGCCAAGCCCCTGGGTGACGGCCGAGCCGTAGAAGACGACTGGCTTGACGCTGCCTCCGCGATGCGGGGGCAACCTGTAGATGGACGCTTCCGTGTCGATGCCGAGCGAGAACTCCCGGATGCCGTTGAAGAGAGGAAGGTTCACGAGACACGGCGTCCCCGGCGTCCAGTCAAGCGAAAGGCTCGCGCCGCTGGCGCTCGAGATGCGTCCCGTTTTCACATAGCGCCAGCAGCCGCTTGCCGCGTCGAACCGATAGACATCGATGCCGCTCGCGCCCGTCGCCGCCATGTTGTCCGCCGAAAGACCCGTGTTGTACGGTGTCCACTTGAACACAAGACTCGTGGAATCGGTGGAGAACCTGAACTGCATCCCTGCCGTGTGGTGCTTCGCCGTCCTGACCGCGCCGTTGACGCCCGTCGTCACGTTCGTGGGCAGACGGTCGTAGTACTGCTCCGTGCCGTCGAACGCCCGGCCCTCGATGGGCAGATACCGTCCGTCGATCCACTTAACGCCGTCAGAGATGACGACATCGGGAATTACCATGTCCGGGTCGAACGCCCCGGCGTCGCCCCGCGCCGGCAAACATGCCGCACACGCCGCAGCCGCCACACACGCGGCAAACATTCTTGAGACGGATCTTCGCATCTAACGACACTCCTAACGCACAACCATGGCAAACGACTTTAACGTATGACGATCATCAGGCCGCGCTTCCTGTAGATGCCATCATCACGGACTTCAAACTTGAAGTCAGAACGGTCGCACAGGACCTTGAGCGTGTCTGCGCCTGCCGGCGGCGTCGTCCACGACACGACCCTGTTGGGTACCGTCGCCCGGTCTCCCACTGCAACCGTCACCGTCGCATTCGCCGCAAAGGACAGCGAACTTCCGGACGTCAGGCTCTCCACGGGCCACGTCCCTTCGCGGCCCGAAAGGTCGAGTGTCGCGCCGTCCTGCAACTGAACCCTTGGGAAGTACTGCGTCACGGGCGTGAAGCGACCGTTCACCATGACCACATGGTTGCCGCTGTAGGTGACATTCGAAGTGCGCACAATCAAGTCCCCCATGACGACGCTTGGACATTTGACATGGAACCGAACCCCTTCTCCGATGTCGAACGCGACCGTTGGACAAGTAATCTCGCCGTTCTTGTCGAAGTTCATCACGCCGTTGCCCGTCGCGACGATGTTTCCGTTCGTCGTCAAGGATGTGAAGATATGCCAGGCATTGTTGTGGAAGTTGATGTTCAGCGTGTGGCCGCCGAGATCCAGTAGCGGACTCTTGCTGTCGCTGCCGCCGGTCACTTCAAGCGTAGAATTCGCCGTGAGGTAGATCTTCGGATTGAAGCCGTAAGTCGTTGGCTGCACGGAAGTCGTCAGCGTACCACCATGCAGATTGATGGTGTGATACCCCCAATAGTAGGTACCTCCCGAATCGAGCGTTCCGTCAGGCCGCACGTCGAGCGTCTTCAACGATCCGAAAAACGACCCCTGCGCCACCTTGTTGATGTCGCCGGGGACGCCGGCCTTGAGCGTGCCCGCCACGATGTCGGTCCCGCCGGAGTACGTCTGCGGATACTTTGTCGCGACAAGCATTCCCGCGCCCTCCTTGAAGAGCCGGATGTTGCCCGTGATCGCGCAATCTACGTTCTCGTTTGTGACGCCCGCAGGAATGACGAAGTGCAGCGGGACGGGATCGCCGGACGCGGAGGAGGTGATCGTCCCGCCGGCGGGAGCTCCCGCGAGCGTCAGGGCGTTCCCGGCAAGGTCGATCGTCCCGTCGAGGACGAACCCGCCGCCGAAGCCGCTCCAGTCGCAGGCGTCCGCAAGCGTGCAGTCGAGGAACGTCGCGTTGCGCCAGCGCCTGTCCGCCGCCGTGGTGTAGTTGAACGACACGGTGCCGCCGATGGTGACGTCCGTCACGTCCGCGACGGGAAGTGTCGTATTGGGAAGCGCCGCGCCGAGGAAGTTCGTGCAGGCCCAGTTCGCGGGATTGTCGAGCGCGCCGCTCGTGCCGCCAATCCATCCCGCCGTCACGGGCATGTCGGCGTCGCACGTCATGGTCTCCGAGAGCGACACACCCTCCCACGTCTCTTCGCCCGCCGCGTCGCCTGCCACAAGCGAACCGCCGCTGGTGGGCGTGACAAAACTCGCGCTCACACGGTCGAGGAAGCCCGCCGTGCCGTTTGAATTCATGACAGGCACGTAGTCAAGCAGCAGATTTCCATCGATTCCCTTCAACTTCAGGTAATACCACCAGCCGTAACAGCAAGTTCCCGTCGCGTTATCAGTGGGCAACCGTCCCATATACGCATTCAAACGGCTCAAGCCGAGCGGGGTCGTACGCCACGAGGCCGTGTTTCCGGACTCCGGCTTGACGGCAGAACCGCCATTCAGCGTGACCGTATTGTTCTCCACCTTCAGCACATTACGCGTGTTCGCCGTGAAAGTGACAAACTTGTACGTGTAGCGGCTGTTGACATATTGTCCGAACATGACCTTCGTCGCACTGCCACCAAGGCAAACGCGATAACCGCAGTTCGCGGCGCCATTGCCGGTTCCTGTACCGATAAAGGAACTATATTTGTTTGAATACCCCGTACAGTAACAGCCGAGCTCCATTCCATTGCAGAGCGTATCGGCGATGCCGGTGTCGATCACGTCGTCGTCCGAGTTCTGCTGCACACGCTCGAGGAGCGTGTAGCGGTTGGCGATGAACGCTCGGAACACACGTCCGCTGTAAAGTCCCTGCGCGGCGAGATCGACGGTGTATGTGCCGCCAGCAGTGGGGATGGAGGAGCAGACTTCGAGTTTCCCCGTCCAGTCGGCAATGTCACCGCCCTTGTCTGTTGTATCATGCGCGAGGTAGAGCTTGGAGCCGACACCGTATCCGGGGCGCACTTCGATCGTGAGCGTCGCGCCGTCCGACGTATCGAGCGTCGTCACCGCCGGAACACGCGCGAGGCGCGGGAACGAGCAGATGCCGCCGACTGCAGTCGCCGCGACTACAAATGCGTCGTTCGTCACCGTGCCGCCCGTGAACGCGCCGCCGTCACTCGGCGTCACGAACTTCACCGCAGCCCTGTCGTAGAACCCGGCCACGCCGTCCGACATCCTCTTCGCCGGCACGTAATCGAGGAGCGCGGCGTTGTCGCTGCCGTAGAGCTTGAGGTAGTACCATCTTGACTGAATCTTCAACCCGGTTTCGTTCACGAAACGCCCTAGAAAGAGATTTGTCGTGGATGTGCCGAGCGGAGTCGTCCAGGCTGAAGCACCAGCTCCTGGGGCAAGTTGCGTACCATTGAACGTAAGGACCTTGTTTGTCGTGAACGTACAGACGTTCATCTCACTTGTCTTGAACGTGAGGGCTCTATACGTGTATTTGCCGCCGGACCATTGCTCGAAATAGCCCGCCGTCGCACGTTGGTTGTGCTGTATGGCGAAGCCGTACTTGCCATTTGGAAGTATGGATCCGATTACGGTCGGATATTGAACGTTAAGAGTCTTTGGAATCTGTCCATACTCGAGCGCATAACAGATGTTGTCGGGGATTCCCGTATCGTGGCCGGAATCGGTACCGTTCTGCTCCACGTAGTCGAGAAGCGCGATGTCGGTGGAGCTTGCGAACAGGCGGAAGCTTGCGTCTGCGGAGACTCCGAGTTCGGAGAGAGGCACGGTGTACGTCGCGCCGGCGGCGGGGACGGACTCGCTCAGCGTCCGCGCGTTCGTCCAGGCGGAGCGAGTGGCGGCATCGCTGCGCACGTACATGCTCGAATCGTTGGTGCCCGTGTCGTAGGCGAGCTCGAGCTTCATGCTCGCAATACATCCCGCCGGGACCGTCACGACGAGCGACCGCGCGTCGTCGCTGATGCCGATCGTTGGCGACGGGAGGGCGTTCGCCGCCATCGGGATTGCCGCGCTTGCCGCGACCGCCGCGGCTGCCATCAGTTTTCTCATGCTCATTGTCAGTTTTCCTTCAGAGTTCGCCTTTGTTTCACTCTTCGCCGTGTAGAACGTATAGATCATGTAGATTTTCAAATCGCCTTTATTTGCCAAAGGCGACGTGAAAGCTCACATTATCTCAGCGCACCATGATCATGAGGCCGCGCTGCTTCCCGTAATACAGTACGCTCTTGCCTTCCGATCTCCTCACGAAGAAATGCCTGCCGTTCGCGTCGTGCCCGCCGGGGTACGCAACAACCCCTGCCGTCGTCTTGGCAACAGGCACGGCCTTGACCTCCGCCCAGTTCACGCCGTTGGTGGCCGCCGTCGATACGTCGCCCTCAATTGCGATGTTCCCGCCGAACGTTGCGTTCGCCACGTCGAGCGTCGTGCCGGAGGCCGCCCGCAGTCCGCCCGCGAACGTGGAGGACGTCGTGAACGCGCCGCCCGACACGACGACGTCGCCCGTAAACGTCTGATTGCCGGTAAGCGTCAGCTTCGCATTGCCCGTCTTCACGATTCCGCCCGCGCCCGCCATGCTCGCTGCAACGGTCACGTCAAAGGCGTTGGAGATCGCGAGTCCGCCCGCTCCAAGCTGCGGCGTCGGAAGGCCGGACGGCATGAAGTCCGCCTCGGCGGCCTTCGGCACGAGCGTCGCCCCGTCGAACAGAATGGACGACTCGGCGGTCTTGTGTTGGAATGGGATTTTCGCGAGATTGACGACGGTGTCCTTCAACGTCAACGTCTGAGTGTTGCCTTTGTTGCTGGCATACCCGAACTGGAGGTTCCCGCACGTCAGCACAGAGTTCGTCAACGCGACGACCGCCGGCGCGCCGTTGTTGTTCGACAGATAGACAACGCTCGAGCCGAAGTCGATGACGCCGCCGTCGCCTACAAGGGCGCCTGCGCCGTTGTGCCCGATGTACCAATCACGTTGTGTGGTGAGGCGTCCGCCGTTCGACACCTCAAGCGTAGCCAGTGCGCCATCAGCTGCGCCGCCAATCACGTGGCTGTTCGCATTGTCGTTCGTGTATGCCGCGCCGTCGAGAATGAAATGCGCGCCGTTCTGGAGGTAGAACCGCACAGAACTCGACAGATTGGCATCCCTCCCGAAAGTGAATGTCGTGTTGTTCTGAACATGGTCGCCGCCGATGAACTTGACTGTTCCGTTGCAGATTTTGCCGCCGTCGCGAAACGCATTCTGCCAGTTGAACGTCTGCACGGACCCGCCGAGGTCGAGAACGCCGGCAATGACGTTTGTGTTCGCCACCGTGGAGAATGCGTTTGTCACGCCGCTAGCGTTCTCCAGCGCAAACGTCGCGCCGCTCGCGACCGTGACCGGCACGTTGTCGAAGCACGCCATCTCGACATTGGCCGTATGGACGCCGGATTCGGCCGTGATGCTCCCGAGGTGCAGACCGTCCGCGCAATCGTAGACGGAGCGTCCGGTCGCGCTGTTGAACACGACGTGGTCGAACGTCTTGAAGGAGTCGTCCGTATTCCAGTTCGCCGTCGTCGTCCACTTCGCGTCCGCGCCGCCGCCCGTCCACACGTGGGTCGTGGGCGAGAGCGTGAGCGTCACCGCGCCGCCAGACGTAATTGCGAGCGAATAGGCCGAGTCAATCGTGATGCGGCCAAGGGACTCGGCGTCAAGCCCGGACGCGAAGAGCGCATAGGGATTGTTCACCTCGGGGACGCCTGCGGACGTGTCGATCTCGATCGCGACCTTTCCTTCCGCGTTCGCGTCGAGGGACAACACGAGGTTCGACGTCACGAATCCGCCGTCCGGCGAGAACTTCAGCTTGAGCGTCGTGCCGCTCGCCATCGCCAGCGTCGAATCCGCAAAAGACGAAGCCACACCGAGAGAAAGGCTGCCTTCACGCACGTCGATACCGCCCGTGAACGTGTTCGCACCGGAGAGTGTCAGCACGCCTTCGCCCTTCTTCACGAGACCGCCGGCACCCGTCATGCCCGCAGCCACGCCCACGTCAAAGGCATTGGAAATCACAAGCCCGCCCGCTCCAAGCTGCGGCGTCGGCAAACCGGACGGCAGGAAGTCCGCCGCAGCGCCGGTCGGCACGAGCGTCGCCCCGTCGAAGAGGATGGACGAACCGTCGGCCTTGCGCCTGAATACGAAACTGGAGAGTTTGACAAGCGTGTTCTTCAACACGAGCGTCTGTGTGGAGATGTTGTTGGCGGTACCGTACGAGAACTGGATGTTCCCGCACGACAGCACGGAGTTTGTCAACGCCAGCGTCGATGTCACGCCGGCATTGTTGGACAAGAAAACCCTGGCCGTGCTGAAATCAAGAATTGCGCCGTCGCCGACCATGGCACCGCTGGCGGTGTGCCCGATGTACCAATCGCCATACGGCGAGAGGTACTGCGTGACGACGCGCCCGCCGTTAGACACCTCAAACGTCGAGAAAGAACCGCTCGTGCCGGCACCGACGACATGATTGCCCGACGTGTCGGTGTTTATGAACGACCCGCCGTCGATTTTGAAATTCGCTCCCGACTGGAAATAGAAGCGCTTATCGCACGTGAAGTGCGAACCGACGCCGACGGTGAAGAACGTGTTGTCCATGAATATTCCCCAATAATCCGGAACGAGCATCACCGTGCCGTTGCGGATCTCGCCTCCGTTGCGGAGCGCACCCGTACCGTTGAGAACGGTCGTAATGGTCTGCGAGGCGCCGCCGAGGTCGAGAACGCCGGAGATCGCGTTCGCGTTCATCTCAGTCGAGAACGGATTGGTCACGCCCGCGGCGCCTTCCAGTTTGAATTCCGCCCCGTTCGCGACCGTGACGGGGAAGCCGGAGAAGCCGACCGCCGCGACGTTGGCCGTATGCGCGCCAGACTGGATGGTGACGTTGGTGATGAGGACCTCCCCGCAGTCGTAGATTGAATAACTGCCCGTGCCGCCGAACACGACGCTGTCGAACGCCCCGAAGTTGGCGGCAGTGTCCCAGTTGCCGGACGTCGTCCACTTCGCGTCCGCACCACCGCCCGTCCAAGTATGCGTCACCGGGACGCGCTGAAGCGTAATCGTCACCGCGCCGCCGTCCGAAATCGCAAGCGCGTAAACCGAATTCGGAACGATCGAGATGCGGCTCAGCGAGGCGGCGTCAAGGCCGGACGCGAACAGCGTGTAGGGCCGATCCTCCTCCGGCAGGCCGTCGGACGAGTCGATCTCGATCGTGACATTTCCGCTCGTGTTCGCGTCGAGCGCCGCCGCGAGATTCGACGTCACGAAGCCGACGCCAGGCGTGAACTTCAGCTTGAGCGTCGCCCCGCCGGACATCGTCAGCGTCGAATTCGCCAAGGACACATTCGGATCGAGCGCAAGCGTCCCCTTGCGCAGGTCGATTCCCCCGGTGAACGTGTGCGCGCCGGTAAGCGTCAGCGTGGCGTCGCCTTCCTTCACGAGCTTGCCCGAACCGGCGAGCCCCTTCTCAATCGTAACGTCGTAGCTGTTGGAGACGATCAGCCCGCCCGCGCCGAGCGTGGGCGTCGGCAGGATCGCGCTATTAGGCAGAAAGTCCGTCGCGGCGGCCTTTGGCACAAGGACAGCGCCGTCGAAGCGAATGGACGATGATGTCGTAGCAGCGATTGACCCGACGAACTTGGAGATGACGGCGACAGAATCCTTCATGCTCAAGGTCTGGGTATTTGGCTTCGGGTAGGTGCTGCTGTAACCAAACAAGATTCGACCGCAAGTCAGCGTGGAATTCGTGAGCGCAAGCACGCCCGTCGTGTTATCGCGCACCGACAAGTAAAGGTCGTTCGATCCGAAATCAATCGTGCCGTTGTCGCCGATGAGGAACCCGCGCGCGGAGAACCCCAGCCAAACGGGCTTGGCCAACGTGAGTTTTCCGCCATTTTTCACCCGTATGTACGCGTAGCCGCTGCTCGTGCCGATCGGATGGTTGCTTCCCGTCGTCGTGCTGGTGAGCGACCCGCCGTCAATGATTAGATTCGCACCATAATAAAGATAATAGCGCACCGCGCCAGACACATTCGCGCCCGGCCCGATCGTAAAGGTCGTGTTTTTAAGATTGGCAGTCGGCGATCCGGAAATCGTCAACGTCCCGTTGCGGATTTCGCCGCCATTGCGGAAGAACCCCGCGTTGTCTCCAGGCAGTGTATCTGTTATGGTCTGGCTGGCACCGCCGAGGTCTAGGATTCCGGATATGGCGTTCGCGTTCTGCGTCGTCGAGAACGGGTTCGTCACCGAGCCCGCGTTCTTGAGGGCGAACGTCGCGCCGCTCGAGAGCGTGATCGGCTTGCCCGTGAAGCTGGCGGACGCGACATTGGCCGTCCATGCGCCCGACTGCACGGTGATGCCCGAAAACGCACCGGAGTCGTAGGTGATCGTGTCAGACGAGAGCGTACCCGTCTGGAAATTGGCCGTGTCGGAGGCGGTCATCGTCCCGGCTGGCGACCAGTTCGCCGCTGTTGACCAGTTCTTGTTCGCGCCGCCGCCCGTCCACGTGAACGTATCTGCCCACGACGGCAACGCGGCCGCTACGCAAATTGCCGCAAGCGCGGCGCGAATCATCTTTGTTCCCATACTGTTTTCCTTTCTTGCCTTTGTTGAAGATTGGGTGTGTGCGATTATTCGCGGCGTCGTTTCCGATACCGTTCCATGCCTCCACGCTGGCGTCATTTGCGATTTACCGTTCAACGTCGTTGGTCTCCCAAAGAAGATGGTCGGTATGATAGCACATCCTTCTGCGATTCGTCAATCCCCTAGCGGCGGTTTGCGGCGGTTTGCGGAAAGGTGATTGACTTTGGGAAGGGACGATTGACTTTCGTGTCCAACTCCGCGCATGTCCCACCGCCGTGGGCGTTCATTTTGGACGCGCGGCATACTCGCCCTTCGCCAACTTCCGCCAGCCGCGCACAATGGGCACGTGGCGGCGGTTCACGGTGCTGTTCGAGATGCGTATGTCCTTCGCCTCGTCCAGACGCGCGAGAAGCGACTGTGCGAGCCGCTGCATTTCAGGCGACGGCGCGGTATTGGGCGGAAGCTCGCTCCAGAGGCGCTCCTTTGCCGTAGTAGCCGTTGAAGAAGTCGGCGATCAGCGGCTGCGCCGGCAGTTCCGGATTCCACATCCACTTCAGGAGCAACCAGGCCTTCAGCTCGGCGAAACCCGCGTGACGTCCGGATTTCAAATTCAGGGGGCAGTCCCCGCAAATCCATCAGAAACCGTAAATGCTCATATCAAGATTGAACATCTGCTTCAAGTGCGCGTCCGAGACCGCCAAAGATTTCCCGTGGACGCACCTCGACATGCAACGCGCCGCCATCCCTTGAATTGAGCGCGTTCCATTTCTTGAACCTGGCAAGCGGAATCCCCACCTTCATCGCCGAGTCCTCCGCAGACGGCGCAAACTGGCACCGAGGCGAAAAAAAGCGACGCACGATCCGCTCTGCATCGCCGCCGAAGCATACGGCATCCACCGTAATCTCGTAGTCGTATGCGCGAACGCCGCCGCACAATCCGTTGACAACCGGGAATTCAAGCACGAGGGTTCTCTCCGAATAGCCACCCCGCGCCGCCGTTTCCTCGATTGCGGCAGAAAGCATCGCATCCGCAGGGAACTCCGGCACGGGTGCGGCGCGGCGACGCGTCTCTCGCGCATACGGCATCGTCTTGTCGCCAAGCGGAATATCCCATGTCGGGCCGAGCAGTTTGCCGTTCGTGAAATCTAGGCGGCGCAATGACATCATGTCGTCATACACATTCAAGACCATCCCTTGCTCGGCGTGATAGCCGTTCGGCTTGTTGTCGTGTCCACTCTCGTAAGTCACATACCTGAGCGACGGAACCTGCACTGCCGTGAACGCTCCCTGCCATATCGAGTCCTCGCGCACTGCAGTTTGGTGGCTGTGCCCGCAAAACGCACAGCAGTTCGGATAGGACGAAAGGATTCTTCCGACCTTGCCGTTGTCCTGCCCCCACACGTACGGGCCGCAGACAGTATTTCTCAAGACGCGGTGCTTCGAGAAGAAAAAAGGCTTGTCTGGATTCGGCTTGAAGCCCTTGAAGAACTCTTCAAGCCCAAGCGCATCGTTGCTCCTTTCGCGCATGTGGTGCGAAAGTACGAAGTCATAGCCCTTCACCTTCTTGTGGGTTATCGGGCTCCACGGCTCTTTGAAGATACATTCCCACGCCTCTTTGGGATGGTAGAAGATCGTGTTCTCATTTCGTTCGGCATTCGTCCAGCCATACTGTTTTAGAACATTGTCGCCTTTATGCATGTACCCGCCGTTGTCGTGGTCGCCATAGTGGAAAAGACATTCCACGTGTTCGCCGTCAAGACCTTTCGACTCCGGGAACACCTCCTCCCATATTCGCGCCAGCTCCTTCAACTGCGGCACGACCCCGTGGTCTGTAAGGTCGCCGCATATGAGCACTCCGTCCACGCGCCCCTTGCGAAAAGTCTCCAACGCCCGCTTGAGCTTCTGCGCTGGGATTCTGCTGTTGTTCAGGTGGGTGTCGGACAGAATGCCGATGCGAAGCCTTAATTCCTTGGAAACCATGCCGACAGACGACGCATGCGTCCGCAATCCGCAGGAGCCGACCATCACACCGCTCAGCGCCGCACCTCCCCGCAAAAAGCATCTTCGTGTCAGATCCATGTATGCCTCCTTGTAATGTTTTTGCATTTCACGCGAAAATCATATCAAATATTTCGGAATACCACAAGTCATCTTCAATTGGGCGCATCAGCATTTCTCACCCACGATAGGCTTGGTCCCGCGCTGCTACTGCCTCAAGAGGCCGATTCATTTCTTTCCGTTACAAAGAAGGTCTGTCCAGTCATAGTCGAGAAGCGCGCCGTTGACGACGTTCGCAAACGGGATGAACGTCCCCTTCCGCACGGAGTCCGCCCAGCTCGGCGGCGTGTGGCAGCAATAGATGCTTGCGAAGAGGTCGCGCCGTGCGGCGTATGCGTGCGCCGCCGCAATCGCGGCGTTGCCGTGTGCGACGATTTCCGTCTTGAGCCCCAGACGGCGCATCTGCGCGTCGGCAAGCGCAATCATCTCTTCCGCGCGAACGCCGACCATCGACTTGCCAAGCATGTAGAGCATCATCGCAGGCACTTCGTCCGGCGTGTCGGTGCCCTGCCAGGTCCTCCGGTACATCGCGCCCGTCTCGCCAACACCCGCGAGGTCGGCGACGGTGATCGCCTTACCCTCGGCGAGCGTCTGCGTCACGCGCATCCTGTGGATTCCCCTGTCCGCGCGGTCGTCAACCACCAGCACCGCGCCCTTCAGCGCACCCTTCGGTAGGAACGTCACGGCAGGGACCTTCTGTCCGTCGCCGAAGGAATAGACCTCGCGCAGGATCGTAAAGCCGTCCGGGAGACGCTGCGGCGCGGCGACCTCCTTGACGGACACGCCGATCTGTTCAAGCGGACGAATCCCAGCCCGACGACACACTGCCTTTGTTCGGCAGGGCGCGATCACCGAGCGCGCCGAATCCCCCTGGTAGGGCGCGCTCGCCGAGCGCGCCGCCTCCGCCGCCACAAGGTCGTCTTTCAGGTACTCGAAGATGCTCTTGAAGCCCGGCAGCTTGTCGACGCGCCCGTCCGGCGTGACGTTGCTCGCCTTGCCTTCAAGTCCATGATCCACCTTCGCGAGGTTGAAGCCCTCGTCCAGCTTCCGCACGGCCGCGACGTCGATTTCGGGAACCGTCTCGTCGCCGGCGAGCCAACGGCGCATCCACTGGATCGCCGACGCGCGAAGCGACTCCTTCCAGCCGTGCCGTCCCGCGACGTCCGTCATGCCGTAGCGCCGCGCGTCGAGTCCGCAATTGCGCACGACGTCCTGCACGACCGCGTACGTCTCGCGCGAACCCCCAATCGGGAAATAGTCACCCTGGCAGCAGTGCATCCTCACGGCGCTCGCGCCCATCAGCACGTAGCCCGCGTGGTTGAGTCCGAACGACAGCTGCCCGAAGACATTCTGCTCGGCATCTCCGATCTGCGAGATGTCCTTGCCCGACGTGCTCGGAACGACTGTGCGCAGCGAGCTGATGTAGCAGGACGGACACGCCGCGATGACGCGCGGATCAAGTGCCACCAGAAGCGCCGTCATCGTTCCGCCGCCAGAATTGCCCATGCACCCCACGCCGTCCTTCATCACGTCGTCACGGGAGAGCAGATAGTCGATCGCCCGCATTCCGTCGCGGATGCGCTGGCGCGCCATGCTCTGTCCGAGCAACGCGGCGAGCGCCCCGTAGCGGTTGTGCTGTGAGCAGGCGTCGTGTCCGTTGCCCACAGAACGCTCCCCCTGTGCGAACGGGTCGTAGGTGAGGACCGCAAACCCGGCGAGCGCGCCCATCGCGGCTCCGCGCTGGTAGGCGTCGGCACCCTTGCCGTTGGCTGAATGTCCGCAGGGGATGAGTATTCCGCGATACGGCGGCTTGAACTTCGCCTCGTCGGGCAGGAACACAAGCCCCGTCACATAGACGCCGGGACGGCTCTCGAAGATGACCTTCTCGACGCGGTAGCCGTCGCGAACCACGCGATCCACCACCTTTGCGTTGAGCGGTGTGCGCTCGAAGTCGACGCCCCCCACGGCCTCGGCCATCTTTGTACGCAGTTCCTGACGGCGGGCGTCGTACTCCGCGCGGCTTTTCAGCGTACGCCAGGCGTCGTCGGCCGCCTTGTCCGCCGCCGAGAACTCGGCAAGCACCGCGTTGTACGCGAGGAACTTGTCGGCCTCCGGCAGCAGACGCTTCCTGAGCGCGTCGGTCATTTCGCTCCGCGAACAGTCCTCCATGTAGAACGCGGGCCGTGCGTCGGGCGTGGCCGTCTCGACCTTCACATTCTCGAAGCGGACGTCGTCCGCATGGCGCACGTAGAACCCATAGGCGGGAAGCGCCATCTGGTTGAACATGAACGCCTCGGGGTACGAGCTGTCCTTCTCCGGCACAACGGCCGACGCCTCCTTCGGCGTGCCGCCGCCGGGCGCGACAAGCGAGATGTTGCGCAGGGTGATGTTGCGCGGACGGCGCGCGGGCATTCCGTCGCGCGCCGGCACGCCCGTGATGGACGACGCGATGCGTCCGTCGCACGTGCCGGCCACGTTCTCGATCAGGATATTGCGCAGGTATGTGTTGCCCTTGCCCTTCGGGCCGTGGCGGTTGCTGTGGCGGATGAAGATGGGCGTCATGTACCCTTCCATCGTGATGTTGCGGATCGTCACGTTCTCCATGCGCCCGCCATCCACGACCTCCAGCGCGAGACCGGCGATGCCGCAATAGCGGTTCGTCACGCCCGGCATCCCCCTCTTTTGCCAATCCCAACGCCAGGCACCGGGGGAACGGCGCAGTTCGCAGTTCTCAATGGTGATGTCGCGGAACGCATTGTAGCTGCCCGTACCGAACTTGATCGCGTTGCAGATCGACCCCATGCGGCAGTTGCGCACCACGACGTTCGTGACGGGGAAAGACTTGTCGCTTTCGGCCTTGAAACAGAACGAGTCGTCGTCCGCGTAGAAGTCGCAGTCCTCCACCGTCACGTTGCACGACTCGATGTCCAGCCCGTCGTTCATCTTGTTGCAGTAGTTGAAGCAGCTCGTGCCCTTCACCTTCACGCCGTCGCAGTTCCTGAGGTGGCACGCCCACGAGCCGGGGTTGGTGTAGTGGAAGCCCTCCAGGCGCACGTTGCGGCAGCGCGAGAAGCGCATCAGGAGCGGCAACGTCTTCGGCTGGTCCTCGCCGCGCAGCTTGGCCGTCTCCCGGAACCCGCCGCCGCGTCCGTTGATCGTGCCCTTCCCGACGATGGCGACGTTCGTCGCGTGGTCGGCGTAGATGAACACGGGGCACTCGCCTCGCGTCGCGTAGTCGGCGATGTTGGTGCTCGCGAGGATCGTCGCGCCATTTGCGAGCTCCAGCGTGACGTTGCTTTTCAGCTCGAACGGCTTCGTCTCGTGTTCGCCCGGTTCAACGCGCACCACGCCGCCGCCTTTTGCCGCCGCCGCGTCGATCTGTGGCTGCAGGTCAAGCATCGCACCAGACGCAAAGGATGCACAGATTACATACGCAAGCACCATGAACTCTTTTGTCATAAACATTGCTCCTTATTTTGTCGAAAAATCGTACGCGCCAAGGATGCGGCGGGATTCGTCCGCCGCAGAGACCATCATCAAACGGTACGTTTTTCCGTCGGACGCCACGTCGATCACGGCATGGGCACCGGTGAACGATTCAGGCGCGACGTCCTTCAGCCACGGCTCGGCGGCGTCCTGATGTCGGCGCTTCGCCGGAAAGAGCCCCGGCGCGTAAAGACACGGCCACGTCGCCTTCGCGAGGCGGCGCATCGTGGGACGGTTCATGTGCTCCTGATGCCACACGCCCGTCACGATTACGCGCGCGCGAAGTGCCTTCACGAGGGCGTCCGTCATGCTGTGGTATCCGTGATGGTTGGCGTTGGCGACGTCCACCTCAGGACATTCCGGCGCGAGGAGATCCTCGATGTCCGCGAACGCGCCCGCAGGCGTCTTCACGTGCCATGAGAAGTCGCCGCCGTTGTAGTAGCGGAAGTTACCAAGCGAAAACACCATCGCCGTCGAGAGCGCGTTTTCCGTGAACCGGCTCCGGGGGACGCCGATGGCCGTGCCGATGTCGAGAATTGAACCGTCGCGCTTAAGCACGCATCCCCGTGCGCAAAGCGGCGCGAAGCCAAAGCCCTTCCATCCGCCGTGCTGGAGCCTGATCTGGTCCGATCCCTTCTCCAGACGGAAGCGCTCGATCTTCGTCCCGCGCTTCTGGGCCTCGGCATAGACTTCGCGCAAGTGGGCGACGATTCCCGCCGAGAAGCCGTCCGTCGTGGACGATGGATCCTCCATCTGCGGCCAGGAGCGGTCGATCATCGTGCCGAAGTCCAAGACCTCCATCGCCTGCCCGATTCCGCTCAATGCGTAGTTGCCGCGCTTCGACCGCCCCGCGCTGTACTTGCCGTTACCGGCGTGGTCGCTGTGGTAGTGGGTAAGAAGGAAGTAGTCGACTTTCTTTCCGTTCGGGTTGTCGGCAAGGACCCAGCGCGCTGTCCACTCGCCCGGACGCCGCTTCGCGTCCGGCAGATGCGGCACGCCGGTCGCGCCGATGTCGCCACAGTCGATGAGCGCGGTCGTTCCGTCCGGGAACGTCAGGAACGTCGCCTCCGATCCGCCCGTGTAGAGCGTCGCAATGCGGAACACGCCATTCTTCCACGCGGGAAGCGTCTGCCCCGCGAGCGGATGCTTCGCCATTTCCGCCCAGGCCTTCCAGGGCAGCGCACCGATTCCAAGCGCGGCAAGTCCGCCACCAATAAAATCACGTCTCTTCATTTGACCTCGCTTATGGCTTAAAACCGGATGTGGCTCAGGCGTTCGCCGTCGAAGTAGCCGAAGGAACGCTCCGAACCGCCCTTGGGCAGCGACACCGAACCGGGATTGAATATCGTCAGGCCGCATGTTAGGCGCTTCAGCTCGGGGACGTGCGTGTGACCGTGCGCGAGGACCGTGCCCATGCCGACTGGCGGCAGACGGTTTTCGTTCCAGAGATGTCCGTGCGTGAGGAAGAACGTCTCCGTCCCCGCGTCGAGAACGGCGTAGTCGCCCATCATGGGGAACTCGAACATGAGCTGGTCGACTTCCGCGTCGCAGTTGCCGCGAACGGCGACGATTTTCTCCTTCAGACCGTTCAGCGTCTTCGCGACTTCCTCCGGGTCGTAGAAGTTCGGCACGCCGTTGCGCGGACCGTGGTAGAGGAGGTCGCCCAGCAATACGAGCCTGTCGTAGCCAAGCGTGTCCGCCGCCGAAAGCGCGGCCTTCAGCGTCGACGGCACGCCGTGTACGTCACTCATGAAAACGATTTTCATCTCATGTCTCCTTGTCTGCCTGTTTGAGAAAAATCACCACGACGGGGCCTTGCCGGGAATCGAGGGGATCGGCTTGCCGTCCATCGTCACGTTCTTCGCGTTGACGACCACGATCTCCTCCTGCGTAGTCTCGCCGCACGTCACGTTCTTGAGCGTCACGCCGTCCACGGGATCACGCGCGTCGCCATGGACCATCAGGAGATGCCGCGCCCGCTGTGCTCGGATGTTCTCCGCGCAGATGTTGCGGATGCGCGTCACGCGCACCTCCCACGTCGGCAAGTTGCGCCACTCGTACAGGACGTCCGTCTCGATCCCAACCACGCTTGTCGGAACGGACTTCCCGCGCATCTCCACGGTGCAGTCCTTCATGTAGATGTTCTCCACGAATCCACCGCGACGCTCGTTCGTCTTCACGAAGAAAATGTTGTTCACGTTCCCCACCATCTGGCAGTCGTGCATCAGCACGTTGCGGATTCCGCCCGAGACGTCGCTGCCCGCGCCCATGAGGACGTGTCCGTTTCTCACCGTGCAGTGGCGCACGACGACGTTCTCCGTGCTGCGCCCGAGCCGCCAGGCGTCGTGGTTGCGCGCGGCCTTGAGGATGATCGCGTCGTCTCCCTGGTCGAAGATGCAGTTCTCCACGATCACGTTCTTCGTCATGTCGATGTCGATTCCGTCGGTGTTGTGTCCGTGCGAGTAGATGTCGACCCTGCGCACGACGACGTTCTCGGAGTGGAACAGGTGGATGTTCCAGAACGGCGACCCGCGAATGAGGAAGTCCTCCAGCAGGATGTTCGCCGAGCGGTTGATCTGTATGAGGTGCGGGCGGGCGTGGGATCCGGGGAAGCGGGTGATGTCGCGTTTCTCGAGCGGGATGCCCATCGAACACCAGTCGTAGAGCGTGGCGATGAACGCCTTGTGCATGGGCGTGTTGCGGTTGTCCCACTTCTTGCGCCACAGATCCGTCTCCGGCGCGATCCGTCCCTTGCCGACAATGGCAATGTTCGTACAACAGTAGGCGAAGATGAGCGGGGAGTAGCTCATCGCCTCAACGCCCTCCCAGTTGGTGTGAACGGCGGGGAGGTAGTCCGCCGGGTCATCGGTGAACACGATGCGCGAGCCTTCACGCAGGTCGAGCGCGACGTTGCTCTTCAGGTGGATCGCGCCCGTGCGCCAGTCGCCCTCCGGCACCACCACGCGTCCGCCGCCCGCCGCGGAACACGCCGCGATCGCCTTTGCGAAGGCCGCCGTGTTCTTGACTGCCCCCGTCACAGCCCCGTAGTCCGTGATCGGGAACTCGCGCGCCGGCACACGCCACACGGGAACGTCCGGCATCTTGAACGGCGCCTCCGGCGCGGATACGAAATCATACGCCGCCCCCGCTGCGACGAACGTACCAATGAGGCATCCACCCATCAACAAAATCTTCTTCATCGACATTGTTCCTTTCTCTCGTCGTATTTCAGCGTAAAACCGGCAAACACATTTAATGACATGCCGTTGCTTCAACGCAATAGACCTTCACGTAGCGTCCGCTTCTGCTGTTGAAGAAGATACGTCTCCCGTCGTGGGAGTAGATGGGATGCGGGTGCGCGTCCTGTCCGAGCCAGTCGCTCGAATGTTTGCAGAGCGGAATCCACGTGAGGATTCCCCTGTCCCAGTCGGGAACCACCTTGCTGATGTACTCGCCGTCCTTCTTGTGTGGATCGGGCCCGTTGTCCGTGCTGTTCTCGCGCACGACTTTCACGTCCTCCGGGAACTTGAAGTAGCCGTCGCACACGAGGTTCATGTCGTGGTCCATCGTGAAGTGTCCGTAGGCGTTGTAGTCGTCAGGCAGGGCGATTTCCCAGTACCGTCCGCTATCCAGCTCGTACCGCCCCACCATCGCGGGACCGTTCTCGTATCCGCCGTGATAGATGACGATCCTGCCGTCGTCGCTCCACATCTCATGGCACACCCAGTCGCCGCGCTTCCGGGCGAAGCCGCGCGGATTGCCAAGGGTGTCGGCGCCCTCGGTACGCACCTGCCGGATCGCGTCCTGCCGGTGGTCGTAAATCCAGATTCTGCGGATACCGCAGTCGGAGCACGGCCACTCGTGGTTGTACATGATGATTTCGGGATCGACCGGATTGAACTGCACGTGCGTGATCCAGCAGAGCGGAACTTTCTTCTCGTACACAAGCGCGCCGCTCGCCGTGTCAAAGACGCAGAGGTAGGAACTCAGTTTTTCCTGCTGTACCCTGCCGTCGATGTTGTAGATCGGACGCCTGTCGAGTCCGCTTCCCTCCGTCTCGGGGTCGTAGTCGAGCGCACGGGCGTCCGTCATCGGCACGCACAGGAGGCGTCCGTCGGACGAGACGTGCGTGAACGCCGTCACGCGGTCCGCCGGCACGTCGGCCAGTTTCGCGACAACGCCGTCCTCGCCCACGCGGCAGATGGCGTTGTCCTGGATGAAGTAGGCGATGCGCCGTTCTGCGTCGAGGCAGACGCTCGCCTTGCTCAACCCGATTCCCGGACGGCAGTCGAAATAGACGTAGCTCTTCATCGTGCCGTTGCTGTTCTGCGTGAGCGTCTTTTCCGTCCCCTTCTCAAGGTCGCGCATGACGATGTTCGGCGAACCACCCTTGTCGGAGATCATGAAGAGCAGCTTGTCGTCCCGGCTCAACGACGAGCCCGTGAAATACAGCAGCTGCGTGTTCCAGCCGTTTTCCTCGCCGACGCAGCCGCCAACCAGCGTCTTCTCTTTCAATTTCATCTTCATGTACCTCTTGTATTTCCTTCGGGGCGACATTCTACTAAATCCCACCCTCCCCGTCAATCCGAACAGAGAAAGGGGCCGCGACAAGCGCGGCCCTCACGAGTGACGGCTCGGCGGGACACCTCGCCCTACCACGCAATTAACCTAGAGATCAGCTCCAGCGGCGGTCGTTGGCCCATTCCTTGTCCCACTGCTCCGTGGAAGCCCACGCCTCCGGGAAGTCGGGATGGAGTTTCTCGCGGATGAGGTCCTCGTTCAGCGCATCAATGCCGAGGCCGGGCGTGTCCGGCACCTTCACGAAGCCGTCCTGGATATCGAACGCGGGAACCACGAGGTCCTTCCACCACGGCACGTCCACGGAGTGGATCTCGAGCGACATGAAGTTGCGCGTGGCCGCCGCCACGTGGACGGCCGCGAGCGCGGCGATCGGGCTTTCGGCCATGTGGATGTTCATCTGCACGCCGCGCTTCTCCGCGTAGTCGCCCACGCGCTTCGTCTCGCCGATGCCGCCCGCCGTGAGGAGGTCGGGGTGGACGACCGCGAGCGCACCGGAGTCGAGGAGCGGCTTGAAGTTGTCGAGGAGGTAGATGTCCTCGCCCGTGCCGAGCGGCGTGACGGTGGCGGCGTGGAGCTGCTTCCACATTTCGGTCTGCTGCCACGGGATGGCGTCCTCCATCCACGCGAGGTTGTACTTCTCCAGACGCCGACCGAGGCGGATGCAGTCCTCGAGCGGGATGTGTCCGAGGTGGTCGATGGCGAGCGGGATCTCGTAGCCGACCGTCTCGCGGCACTCGCGCAGGTACCCTTCCAGCCAGTCGAGTCCCTTCTCCGTGATGTGGATGCCGGTGAAGTAGTGCTCGGTGTTGAAGAGGTCGTACGCCTCGCCGCGCATCGCGCGCGGGTCGATGGAGCCGTGCGGCGTGGAGATGACGTGCTTCATCGCGCGCATGTACTCGAGATAGCCCGTTGGCGCGGAGAGCGCGCCGGGGACGTCCATCAGGAGCTCGATGCCGAGGTCCATCTTGAGGAAAGTGTAGCCCTGCGCCACGCGCGCCTTGAGCGCCTCGCCCATGTCGCGTCCGCCGCCTTCGGAGTCCGTGTCGCAATACACGCGCACGCGGTCGCGGAACCGGCCGCCCAGGAGCTGCCACACGGGCACGCCCCAGAACTTGCCCGCGATGTCCCAGCAGGCGAGCTCGATCGCGCACACGCCGCCGGCCTGACGCGAGTCGCCGCCGAACTGGCGGATGCGGCGGAACACCTTCTCCACGTTGAGCGGGTTCTCGCCGAGGATGCGGCTCTTGAGCATGGCGGCGTACGTGCGCGAGCTCGCGTCGCGCACCTCGCCGTAGCCGACGAGGCCCTCCTGGTTCGTGTAGAGCTTGACGAGCGTGCAGCGCTTCGGCGCGCCGTCGATGTCCGCAAAGCGGATGTCGGTGATCTTGAGGTCCGAGGGGGAGATTTTGCTGTTGTTCATGGCGGGGATATTTTACCACAATCCGGCGGCGCTGGCTATGGCTGGGAACCGCGAGAAAAAAAATATTGTTATATTGCCCATGTAGAACATGCAGCGAAAGCAATTGACATTCCAGTGCACGGCGAATTGTGGTATAATAACCGCTGTTTCCCACACGAGAGCGAGAACGCACATGGAATTCGAAAACACAATCGGGCTGGAGACGCACGTCCAGCTCAAAACTAATACAAAGATGTTCTGCGGCTGTCTGCTTAAGACCGGCTGTGAACCCAACACCAACGTATGCCCCGTGTGCCTGGGCTACCCGGGCGCCCTTCCCGTCGCGAACAAGGAGGCCGTGAAGCTCACCGTCATGAGCGGACTCATGCTCGGCTGCGAGATCAACCGCCACGCCACCTTCGACCGGAAGAACTACTTCTACCCGGACATGGCGAAGGACTACCAGATCTCCGAGAACGGCAACCCGCTCTGCATCGGCGGCGGCGTGACGATCGAGACGCCCAACGGACCCAAGTTCATCCGCATCAACCACATTCACCTCGAAGAGGACGCCGCGAAGATCAACCACTATGCCCAAAGCTCGGGCGTGGACTTCAACCGCGGCGGCACGCCCCTCATGGAGATCGTGTCGGAGCCGGACATGGCGTCCGCCGACGAGGCGATCGCGTACCTCACGGCGCTCAAGGAAATGCTCGTCTACGCCGGCGTGAGCGACTGCAACCTCGAAGAGGGCAACATGCGCTCCGACGTGAACATCTCCATCCGCCCCGTGGGCGAGACGAAGCTCGGCACGAAGGTGGAGATCAAGAACATGAACTCCTTCCGCGGCATCCATGCCGCCCTCGAGTACGAGGCGCGCCGCCAGCGCGAGTGCATGGCGCATTCGATCCCGATCATCCAGGAGACGCGCCGTTGGGACGGCGAGGCCCTCGAGACAGCCTCCATGCGCTCGAAGGAGAACGCCCACGACTACCGCTACTTCCCCGAACCCGACCTCGTGCCCGTGGCCCTCTCCGAAGAGCAGATCGAGGAATGGCGCAAGCTCCTCCCCGAGCAGCCGAAGGCCCGCCGCGCGCGCATGATCGAGGAGTACGGCATTGCCGAGTACGACGCGGACGTCCTTTCCCAGCACAAGGCGAACGCCGACTACTTCGAGGCGGCCGCCAAGGGACTCGACAAGAAGGTCGCCAAGCAGCTCTGCAACCTCTACATGAGCGACGTGATGGCGCTTCTCAACGCGAGCGGCAAGGAGATCGGCGACTGTGCGATGACGCCGCAGGCCCTCGCCGCCCTCGTGAAGATGGCCGCCGCCGGTACGATCAACGGCCCCACCCTCAAGGAACTCCTCCCGGAGATCTTCGAGAAAGGCGGCGACCCGGAAGCGATCGTGAAGGAACGCGGACTCGGCACCGTCAGCGACACCGCCGCCCTCGAGGCGTTCGTAGACCAGGCCATCGCCGCCAACCCCGGACCCGTCGCCGACTTCAAGGCCGGCAAGAAAGCCGCCGCAGGCTTCTTCGTGGGACAGGTAATGAAGCTCTCCAAGGGCAAGGCAGACCCGAAGATCGTCGGCAAGCTCGTAGCCCAGAAGCTCGCCGCCTGCTGATCTCAGCGGTTAAAACCGTATCGGTCGTCGAGCATCTTCGTCATTTCCGCGAGGCGCGTGCGCTGTTCGGGGGCGTCCGCGAGGTCGTGCTCCTGGAACGGGTCCGCGACGACGTTGTAGAGCCGCACCCGTGCTCCGCCTTCGCGCATACGCACGCGGAGCGCCACGTAGTCGCCCACGCGCACCATCTGCTGGAGCCCGCGCACCTTCCCCTTCCGCGCCTTGAACTCCCGGAACGCCTCCGTCGCGCCGTTCCACGGGAACTCGTACCGCGTGTAGACGAGCGACTTCATCGGCTCGTAGCGTCCCTCGGCCGCGGCAGCGAGGAAATCCTTCCACGCGTGCGCCTGAGACGGCGTCGCGTCGACTGCGCCGGACGGAACCTTCGCCGGCCAGTGGATCAGCGCGGGAACGCGCATCCCGCCCTCGAACACGTCGCGCTTCAACCCGTCGAACGGTCCCGCCGAGCCAAACGTCCGGGGGTCCGCGCCGTATTCGTCGGCAGGACCGTTGTCCGACGTGAACACGATGAGCGTGTCGCGGGCGATTCCGTTCCGCTCAAGGTGGCGTACGATGTCGCCGATGGCGTCGTCCATCCGCGTAATCGCCGTCGCGTACCGCGCGGCGGACGGCGGGAGGTTCGTGTAGGCGGGATTGATCCACGTGTTGCGCGCGTCAACGGGCTCGGGCGCGAGCGGCCACGAGACGCCCTCCGTAGGATACGGACGCCCCGGCACGTGGAGCGGCTTCTTGCAGGAGAGGTCGTCGCCGCACTGACCGGACCCGTGGACCGCGTTCACGGCGAGGTAGAGGAAGAACGGCTGTTCGGGCGACCGTGCCAGATGGTCGGAAATCAGCTGCTTCGTCTTGGCCGCGAAGAGGTCGGTGGAGTAGATGCCCTTCGCGGAGTCCGTCGCATTGGTGCGGTTCTCGGTGATGCCCATGAATGCGTGCCGGATGTGCCCCTCGTAGTGGTAGTAGGTGTGTCCGGCCATGTGATCGAGGAATCCGTAGAAGTAGTCGAAGCCCCTGTCGAGGGGATGTGACGTGACCGGGCGTCCGGACTCCCCGCCTCCCGCGACGCCCCACTTGCCCACGGCCCAAGTCGCGTAGCCCACCGCGCGCATGACGGTGCCGATGGTGTTCGTCTCGGAGAACGGCTGGTCAAAGCAGTTGTCACGCAGCGAGCAGCGTCCTTGCGGAAGCCCGGTCAGGATCGACGCGCGGCTCGGCGCGCAGACGGGCGCGCAGCAGTAGTGGTTCGAGAGCGCCGTTCCACCGCTCGCGAGACGGTCGAGGTGCGGCGTCCGGATACGGGGCAGACGTTCCGCGCGGGCGTTCTGCCACAAGAATCCCACATCTCCCCAGCCGAGGTCATCGGCGAGGATGAAAATGACGTTGGGCCGCTTGACGTCCGTCCCGGCATGGACAACGCCCGCAAGCAGCGCACTCATCAAAAAGACAATCTTGATAATTCGAATATCCACCTTCCGCGTCCTCCGCTCCGATTGTTCCTAATATGACTTCTCCTACATGTCGCCAAGGGAAAGAAGCCCCTGTTTCGTTAAAGGCCGTTTCGTTAATGGCGATTTTATTTGCAAATGATACCATTATTACTTGTGCCCGTCAAGGCCGAGAATTGGAAATCGGTTGATTCCACAAGCAGGAACTGGTAGATCGGTTCGTGTATAGAATGATGATCTTTCGATCATCTTCATCCTTTCAGAACGAAGTTAGTATATCATGCGTCATACCGAAAAGTAATGCCGAAAAACGGCTTTCTTTTTCGCCAAACTGTCTCGCTCACCACGAATCGTGCATGACGACTGGCGCGCGGACGGCGGATTTGGTAGAATATGGGCGTTTCGACAAACGAGGTACACACAATGGACATCATTTCCACAGACCGCGCGCCGCAGGCGCTAGGACCCTACAGCCAGGCCATCCGCGCCAATGGCTTCATCTTCTGTTCCGGACAAATCCCGATTGATCCGGCCGCGGGCGCCGTGGTGGCGACGACGGTCGAAGACCAGACGCGCCAGGCGATCACCAACCTCCGGCAGGTCCTGGAGGCTGTGGGCTCGGGTCTCGACAAGGTCGTGAAGACCACGGTTTTCATCAGCGACATGAACGACTTCGCCGCCGTCAACGGCGTCTACGCCGAGATGTTCGGCACCACGAAGCCCGCACGAAGCTGCGTGCAGGCAGCACGCCTCCCCAAGGACGTAAAACTCGAGATTGAGGCAATCGCACTCGCGTAAGTAGCCACCTTGTCAGCAACTTTCGCGTCAGTCTCGTTGTCAATGACTGAGCAACAGTTTACGACAGATCTTTGAATGCGTGCGCGACACGCAGGATGAACGACGGCCTCATGCGGATGGCGCCCTTCGGACACACCTCGTGGCAACACGCGCAGCCGATACAGGTTTTCTTGTTGAGCTGCGGAACAGCGCGCCCCTCGATCGCGAGTGCTTGCACGGGACACGCCCGCACGCACTGTCCGCACGCCACGCAGCGCGCAGGGTCGAACGTCGGGCGCACCCACAGGAGCTTGGCGGCAAGGCGCGCGAACCAGGCTGGCACTAGCGCGAGCAGGTGCGCGCCGAGCGGCGTCGCGAACGACGACACATCGATCGCGTCGCCGTGTACCTCTAGCGCGCGCGCGGACGCGACGCCCTTTAGGTAGGGAACGCTGCCGGGGTTGATGTGCAGCACGCGACAAAGCGCGCCGTCGAGCGCAAAGGGATCGGCGGACGCCGCGAGGAAGCCGAGGCGGATGGGGCGTCCATTGGCCGGTCCCTGCCCTTCCATGCCCACGATGCCGTCCGCAATGCTCACGGACGGCGGCAGCACCTTCCAGATCGCCTTGAGCAGGCGTCCGAACACGGACGGCTTCGGATAGCGTCGGTGGAGCGTGGTCTTGCTGTAGCCCGGCACCGCGCCGTAGAGGTTCTTGACGGAGGCCGTGAGCTTGGTGAGCGAATGGCTCTTGACCTTCGGGAGGTTCACGATGAGATCCGCCTCCACAACGGGCTTCGCAAGGGGGAAAGAGAATCCCTCCTCCGTGAAGTTCTGCACGCCCGCGCGTTCGAACGGAACGAACGGCACGCCCTCTTCTTCGCAGACCGCGCCGAGTCCGCTTTTGGCGAGCACCGAAGGCAGGTTGGCCGTGCTGGCGGGACTGTCCCCCACGGAGACGTCCGCACCGGACGCCTTGAGGTGGCGCACGACGGCGCGCAGGACGTCGGGGTGCGTCGTCACGGCCTCGTCGGGCGTGCGGTCGGTGAGGAGGTTTGGCTTCACGAGCACGCGCTTGCCGCGTACCGCGTCGGCGGCGAGGAGACCGCTTTCGGCGAGCAGGCGCTCAAGTGCGGACGCGACCGGAGCGCCGTAGCCGTCGCAATGCGCGAACCAGACAGGCGATGTGCTTTCCGCTGACATTCAGACCTTTGTCTTGATGCGCGGGAACGGCGTCTGGTTGTAGACGCGGGAGAACGGCGGGATGGAATCCATCAGCCACACGTTGCCGCCGATCTCGCTGTCGTGTCCGATCGTCGTGTCGCCGCCGAGGATCGTGGCGCCGGCGTAGATGACCACGTTGTCCTCCACGTTCGGATGGCGTTTGTGTCCTTTCATCAACATGCCCGTGGTCTCGTCCTTCGGGAACGAAAGCGCGCCGAGCGTGACGCCCTGGTAGAGCTTCACGTTGCGTCCGATCACGGTGGTCTCGCCGATGACGACGCCCGTGCCGTGGTCGATGAAGAAGTGTTCGCCGATCGTCGCGCCGGGGTGGATGTCGATGCCCGTCTTCGAGTGGGCGTATTCGCTCATGATGCGCGGGATGATCGGCACCTTCAGCTTGTAGAGCTCGTGGGCGAGGCGGTGGACCGTGACGGCGTAGAGTCCGGGGTAGGCCATCACCACCTCCATGCGGCACGTCGCGGCGGGGTCGCCCTCGTAGGCGGCGGAGATGTCAGTCTCCAGGAGGCGCCGCACCTCGGGGATGCGCGCACGGAAGGACATAATCACCGCGTGGGCGTCCGTTCCCGGCATGAGCAGGGCGACGTCCTTCTCCAGGTCGGAGAAGAGGGCCTCCAGGTCGCTGGACTCGCCGCCGCCCATCGGACCGTAGAGGCAGGGATGGAGCGCGGCGAAGGCGCGCTTGAGGAGGGACTGGATTCTTTCGGGCAAAGTCATGGCGATAGTATACCAAAAAAGACGGCGGTGCGCCCGCGTGGACGCACCGCCTTTCCTGTGACGGGGATGGGCCTTACTTGGCCGGCTCTTCCGTCTTCGGGGCCTCGGCGGCGGTTTCCGCGGGGGCGGCGGCCTCGGGGGTCGTCACCCACTGGAGGATACACATCTCGGCCGCGTCGCCCTTGCGGGTGCCCAGCTTGAGGATGCGCGTGTAGCCGCCGTTGCGGCCTTCCATCTGCGGAACGATCTTGTCGAACAGCTTCTGGACGGCCTTGGGCTGCTGGAGGCGGGATGCCGCGAGGCGGCGCGCAGCGAGGCCGCCCTTGCGGGCGACCGTGACGATGCGCTCCGCGTCCTTGCGGGCCTGCTTCGCCTTCGGCAGGGTGGTCTTGATGGAATCGGCGAGGATGAGATTCGTCACAAGGCTCTTCATGAGGGCCTGGCGGTGTTCCATCGAACGGCCGAACTTCTTTTGAACTCTCTGGTGACGCATGGGGTCAACTCCTGTAATGGCTTATTTCTTTGATTCAAGCAGATCGGCGTCGAACTTGTAGCCGAGGCACATTCCGAGTTCCTTCAGCTTGTCCTTGATCTCGTTCAGGGACTTCTTGCCGAAGTTGCGGTACTTGAGCATGTCGGCCTCGGTCTTCTGGGCGAGCTCGCCGACGGTGGTGATGTTGGCGTTGTTGAGGCAGTTCGCGGCGCGGACCGAAAGCTCGATCTCGTTCACGGACATGTTCAGCAGCTTGCGGAGACGCTCGCGCTCGTCGGCGCTCTTGCGCTCGGTGTCGTCGAATTCGAGGGCTTCCTCGTTGGAGTAGTCCACGAACACGTCGAGGTGGCGGCGCAGCACTGCGGCGGCGGTCTTCAGCGCGTCGTCCGGCGTCACGCGACCGTCGGTCCACACGTCCATGACGAGTTTCTCGTAGTCGGTGCGCTGGCCCACGCGGGTGTTCTCCACGAGGAAGTTCACGCGCGTGACGGGCGAGAAGATGGAGTCGATCGCGATGCGGCCGATCTCCTGGTCCGGCAGCTTGTTGCCGTCGGCGAGGCAGAAGCCACGGCCGGTGCGGATGTCGCACTCCATGTCGAACGTCGCGCCCTCTTCGAGCGTGGCGATCGGCAGACCGGGGTTAAGCACCTCCACGGAGTTCTCGGCGGCGAAGTCGCCGGCGGTCACGACGCAGGGGCCTGTTTTCTTCAGACGAAGGCTGGTTGTTTCGCGCGTGAAGGTCTTGAGCAGCACGCGCTTCAGGTTGAGGATGATGTCCGTGACGTCTTCCGCGACGCCCGGGATCGTCGAGAACTCGTGGTTCACGCCGGCGATTTTGACCGAGCAGATCGCGCATCCCTCGATGGAGGAGAGGAGCACGCGGCGGAGCGAGTTCCCGATCGTGCGCGCGTAGCCGATTTCAAACGGCTCGGCGGTGAAACGAGCATACGTTCCGGTGGCGGTGGCCTCGTCCTTCTTGACGGCGCGGGGCATTTCAAAACGGCTCAAACGGATTGGCATAGGTTTCTCCCTTGAGAATGAAAAACAAAGGCGAACAATCCGCCGGGGAGGGTTCCCCGGCAGAAAGCCGACGACACGCGCTTACCGCGAATACAATTCGACGATCAGCTGCACGTCGATGTTCTCGGGGATCTCGGAACGCTCCGGGACGCTCTGCAGCGTGCCCGAAAGGTTCGCCTCGTCCCGCGTGAGCCACGACACGGACAGCTTGTGCTTGTTCAGCGAGTCGCGCACGGCCATGAGGTCGCGGCTCTTCTCGCGGATCGACACGGTCTGGCCGGGCTTCACCGTGCAGGACGGGATGTTGCAGATCTTGCCGTCGAGCTCGATGTGGCGGTGCGTCACGAGCTGGCGCGCGGCGCGGCGCGTCGGCGCGAAGCCGAGGCGGTAGACGATGTTGTCCAGACGCGTCTCGCAGAGCTGGAGCAGGATGTCGCCCGTCACGCCCTCGCGCGCCTTCGCGCGCTTGAAGAAGATGCGGAACTGGCGTTCCATCATTCCGTAGATGAAACGGGCCTTCTGCTTCTCGCGGAGCTGCTCGCCGTATTCGGACAGTTTCTTCCGGCGGCGCGCGCCGTGCTGCCCGGGCGGGTTGGGACGCTTCTCCAGGACCTTGTCCGGTCCAAAGAGGGGCTCGCCGAAGCGGCGGGCGATTTTCGTACGGGGACCAGTATAACGACCCATTTTACACTCTCCTGCGCTTGCGCGGACGGCACCCGTTGTGCGGAACGGGCGTGCAGTCCGTAATCATCGTGACATGGATTCCGGCGGCCTGGATGGCGCGCACGGCCGATTCGCGGCCCGCGCCCGCTCCCTGCACGCGCACCTCGCACTCGTGCATGCCCTTGGCAAAGGCCGTCTTCGCGGCGGTCTGCGCCACCATCGTGGCGGCGAACGCCGTGGACTTGCGGCTGCCCTTGAACCCTTCCTTGCCGGCCGAGCTCCACGCGATCACGCCGCCGCGGGCGTCGGCGATCGACACCTGCGTGTTGTTGAACGTGGACCTGATGAACGCGATGCCGGGCGGGATCGACTTGCCCGGACGCGCCTTCTTGGCGGCGGCTTCGCCTTCCGCCGCAGGGGCGGCGGCATCGGCCGCGGCCGGAGCCGCGGCGGGCGCTACCTCTTCATTCTTGATTTCTTCGCTCATAAATTGACGTCCTCTTCGAAATTACTTCTTCGCGGGGGCGGAGGCGCGCATCAGGGCGGCGGCGCCCTTCCGGTTGCCCTTGCGCGTGTGCGCGTTCGTCTTCGTGCGCTGGCCGCGCACGGGCAGGCCGCGCTTGTGGCGCAGGCCGCGGTACGACCCGATCGAAATGAGACGGCGGATGTTCTGCGACACCTCACGGCGGAGGTCGCCCTCCACGCGGTAATGGTCCTGAATGAAAGTCACGATCGCGTGAATCTCGTCCTGGCTCAGATCGTCGGCCTTCTTCATCGGCTCGACATTGCACGCCGCAAGCACGTCATCTGCGCGCTTCGGCCCGATTCCGTGGATGTACCGGAGAGCATAGCGAACATGCTTCTTGCCCGGGATATCCACACCCATCAGTCTTGGCATGGTTGTTTTTTCCTCTTTTTTCTTAGCCCTGACGCTGTTTATGGCGCGGGTTTGTGCAGATCACGCGCACCACGCCTTTGCGACGAATGATGCGACAGTTCTCGCAGATGCGGCGAACGGAACTACGTACTTTCATTGTTTAACTCTTCTTTTTATGGTCGAACAGCGAGTAAGTATATCAAAAATGACGCGCTACCACAAGGGGGAAAATTACAAATTTGCGAATGCGCGCAGTTGGCCATGTTTTCCGCCAGAAATATCACTTTTTACCATGCCTTACACCGTAATCTCAGTTTCCGCTCACGCAAGACGCGAATGGTTGAACTCCTTCCGGGAATTGATGGTACGGCGAAAATGTGATATACTTGCCGCCATGAAAAACAACCCTCTTGTCTCACTGCGCCGCTTCGTGCTCGCCCTGGGCACGGCCGCTGCTTTCTGCGCATACGCGGTCCCGGCCGCAAATGCACAATCCGATGATCTCCAGGCCAACCCCGTGCCCGCCATCGGACAGAACGCGAAGGACCAGAAGGCTTTCGACCCGGCGAAAAAGGGACCGCGCGTCCTCTTCGTGGGCAACTCGATCACGCTGCACGGTCCGCGTCCGCAGATCGGCTGGACGAACAACTGGGGCATGGCCGCGAGTGCGCGCGACAAGGACTACGTCCACCTTCTGCAGAAGAAGATCGCCGCCGTGCGCCCAGACGCGCAGTGCTGTCTCCTCCAGGTGGCCAACACCTTCGAGCGTGCTTTCTTCAAGAAGGACTGGTCGTGCGAGCGCAACTTCAAGTGGGCACGCGAGTTCAAGCCCGACGTGATCGTGTTCTTCTTCGGCGCAAACGTGCCGAAGACCTACAACGCCGGCACGATGTCGCCCGCCCCCGCACGCACGTTCGGCGAGGCGCTCGACGCGTTCCGCACCTACCTCGACCCCGAGGGGCAGGCGCTCGTCCTCATTTCACAGGGCTTCTACATCCGTCCGAAACTTGACGCCGAGAAAGAGGCCGTGGCGAAGAAGCACGGCGACGTGTTCGTGAACATGGAGGACATACGTGCGCGCAAGGACGCGCACGGCCGCTTCAACCATCCCGGCGACCTCGGCATGGAGCTGATCGCCGAACGCTTCTGGCAGCACATCGAAAAGCGCATCCGGGATGTCCGGCGTTGAAAATGGACATCCCGCCGTTGCCGTGGCTTCTAGGTTGTTCGCCCCCTCTGCCGTCTTCAGGAACTCTGACAGATCCGGACTCGGAAAAGTCCGTTAGTACTTCTCGGCATATTGCAGCAGTTTCTCTATCGCATGTTTCGTCATACAGCAAAGTCGAATTCCTGCACAACGAGTTTCTTCGGTTGCCGATCCACGACCTTCGCCAGCAAACTTTCAACGAAGCGATCCACCTTCGCCACATCCGTCTCCCCGTAAAGCCCGGCCAAGGACGACACATCGGCCTCGTCAAGACTGCTCCACGCGGGAATGTGGACATGCCGCAGGTTCTGCGCTTGATAACGGATGCTGCCCCCACGCATCTGAACCGACACGCGCCGAATCTGGTCTGTCACGAATGAACTTCGCATCAGCACGCAAAGCGCCCGCATGTTCCACGTGTCGGACATGATCCAGTACACGTTGTGGTGAGGATAGTATTCGCCGCGCTCATCAAGAGCGACATTTCCGCCGCGCTGGATATCGGGGAGCAGGATCTTTGCGGCCCTCAGAACTTTATAGCTAATTCTGTCAAGCGTTCTGTACCACGAGTCGGGATGCTTCTTCGCGCAGTAACGAGCCTTCAGCCTACCTGCATGCTTCTCCAGATACGCTCCCACCTTCGGGAACATTGACAGGTCCAACATCTGCCTGTCATCATGCTGATCGTACGGATTGAGCATATAGCGGCTGTTCCACTCGATCCTGCCGCTCTGAATGTCCTCAGACGCGACGAGAGGAAGCAGACACGAATCTTCTATTTCCGCATTACGCTGTGGATCCACATAGATTTCATCCGCACCCGAGGCAACGCCGATGCCGACCTGCGTTCCGGCCCCGGATTGCTCGATCGTCGGGAAGGAACTGACTATGGACTCAAACCTGTCCCTTTCAGCGGAATCGGTCGTAACCCAGGCGTCTTCGCCGCCATACCATTTGGCGAACCTGCTGAGCCGCGATCCCGCTACCCCTGTCCTGTAATGCCGCAGTGCATCGTCCTCCAGCGACGTTACCTCGCCGGAGTACGTTCCGTTCCCGACGCGCCTGTCAATCACGTAGATCGCCGGATAGGCGGACACCTCTGTCTCAAATGGCTGAGTATGCTCCATGTTCAGGTAGAGTGCAACATGGAAAGAGTCACTGATCAATCTCCGCAGTCGCCTACCATAACTGCTACGCACAAACCTGTTCGTACAGATGAATGAAAAAACGCCACGCGGCGACAGTAATGACAACGAACGTTCAAAGAAAGGGACATAGATGTCGCACCTTTCGGAGAACGTGTCGTACCGGGTCTTGTACGCCCGTTGTTTCGCCGGAGCTATGTTGTCGAAACGGATGTAAGGCGGGTTGCCAATCACCACATCAAACTTCTCCTTGAAGTCGTGGAGAAGGAAATCCTCACACCGAAACCAACGAGAAAGCAGCCGTTTCGCACTGTCTCGTGGACATCCTGCCGCCTCAAGTCTCGCATCAACCATACGCTTCACATGCGAGATGCTTTTCTCTGACACGTCAAACGCAAGGAGAAAACCACACAGCGCGTCGTCTTCCCAATCCGGGCTCTCCGCAATCAATGCATCCACAATCGGCAGAACAAAAGCACCATCTCCACAACTCGGCTCCAAAACGCTCAACCCACTCCATTTACCGAAACGTCCGGCATGCATGACTTCGCGCATCATGTAGGAGACCACTTCTGAACGCGTGAACACCGCGCCGGTCGTCCGATGTTCTGGAACTGGCGTGCGTGCGCTCATGACCTTATTGCTGTTCTGTGTATGGGAAAGACATGCCTGAATTATACCATTTCCACGCCCCGCTTGGAACGTTAATTTGACTTAAATCTAATCGCGGTAGATGCTACTCGTCTTTTTCCATTTTACCCACTTCCGCCCACACGGGGAATGTGCTATACTTTTTGCCGTCAACCGCCCGGCGACTCCGAAAGGTACGCTTGAGTGAATGCAATGGTGCAGGATCTCCTCGGGCGACACGATGAACAAGAACACGATCCGCGTGCGTACCCCAATTGACGGGCGCAACGCCATGGAGCCGACCATCTCGTTGGCAGAGACCCGACAAACGGCAGACTGTCCCGAATCGCATATCGCCCTTATGGCGATTACGCTTTTCGCATGACCGTCAGCCCATGAACCAGAACAACCCCGAGACCTACGCGCTGACGGCGCGTTTCCCGCTCGACGACGCGGCGCGCTTCCGTGCCCTTGCGCGCTCGCTGGGCGTCACGCCGTCTGCGCTGGCGGCCAAGCTCATCCACGAGGCCGTCGCTTCGGTTTCACCTTCGCAAACCGACTTGAACTGGGCGGCGCACCGCCGTTCGAAAAACTCGCTCCGCCGCCAGCTGCAAGACGAACGCACGCATCGCGGCGACTATCGCAAACCCGGATGGGAAAAACTCCCCGCCCATACCAAACCATACTCAAGCAAACCATGAAAGCACACCCCCTTGCCACCAAGAAATTCGACATGGCCGCCGTCAAGCAGGCCCTCGACGACATGCGCCGCGCCTGCGGTGGAGGCGACATCCCCGCCAAGCTCGTCCGCTCCACCGCCCGACTTCTCAAGCTGACGCCAGTCGAATTCGCCCAAGCCGCCGCCCGTCTCAACCGCCCCTTCGCAACAAGCCACGTGAGATAACCCTCCACATCAGCATCTGTCCCATTTAAACGCACAGGTAGGGTCATGCGTCCCGCGTGACCGCACCGGTAGGGCGCGCGCCGCTAACTGGGAACGCCGCCATCTTGGCGGCGTAACTAGTGTTAAAGGCCAGCCATCGTTTTACGTAAGGACACCCAACTCGTTCCACATATCCTGAAAGTATGGACGGCGCTGGAGCATGTCACGAACACGTTCCACAAAAGAGGCATGGTTTTCTTGATAACTTGAACCGTATGTTGTATCGTATATCCCTGGATGCTCGGACATGTCCTTTAGCATTCTGATCAAACCAAACTCATACGCCTCACGCTCAAAAAACAATTCGTACTTTTCCCGGTACCGAAGGATCGACCAATGAACCATCTTTGATGAAACGTGAAAGGACTGACTCCAGAAACCATCGCACCCTGGATAGCCGCAACTGCAAGTCAAGATACCACATAGTGGATTGTAGGCTTCATCAGAGTAATGATAGTCATTAGCCCCTGCCCTGTTCATCAACTCGTCACAACATGGCGCACATTTAAGACTTCCGCCACCGATTGGATCGGTCGCTGTGAACAAATACCCCTTCCCCGTATCGTTCACGAACGGCGACTCGCGAATGAGCTGAGGGTCGGAGTACACGTCACAGTCACGGCATTCGTCTGGAACCAGATCGGGATAGACTTCACCGATCTCAGCCCAACCCAACGGAGTAAGCGCCGCCGCCTTCAACGGTACGGCAACAGCGCCTTTCTCTGTAATGCTTTGCCAGACATCAAACATCTAACAATCCCCAATCGGACATCGCCTCACCAATCGTCACCGTCAACTCCTCGGCGGATTCGGCTACTCGTCCGGGTTCATTGCAACCATAGTTCAGAAGCGACAACTCCTTCGCAAGCACAGCAGGTGAAGCGACGAAACAAGCGCGATCCAGTGCGAAACGAAAACCATTCACCTCGGCGATCTCCACCAACCTTCCATATGGTGCATTAGCATCCCTGTAGAAAAAAGGATTGTTCAAAACTCTGACAACATCTCCATGCGGATTATTGAAACAAGTCAATTTCATATACGGCAGCGACAGAAATGCGGAAAGTCCTTTGGGGAACAGAGTCCAAAACGCCACCACGTCGGCGCGCGTCAATTTCTGGCTGAGAATACCGAGGTCACTCAGCAACACGTGAATCGCATCGCTTGCCGGCCAGTTGTTTTCAGAACTGCAACGCTCGTCCATCGTCTTTACCAAAGTTTCAACAAACGAACGGGACGGATCAATCGCGCTAAAACAATTGTACGCCCATTCGACGGCATAATAACTTTTGAACGGTTCATCCCCTGACCGAATTACAAGCGCATTCAGATTGTCAAGCATGCAATCATCTTCATCAAAAGCCGCAGGATTCAGCGGCTTGCCGTCGTAATCAGTGTGAATGATCTCCCTCATCGAAATAACCTCCGTGACTTTTCATTTCGGGCGGTAAACTTCACTATGCGTTAAAAGCCCCGGGACGGGGCGATTCTTGGTGGTACCTCCAATATCCCCGCCCCGGGGTAAAATCCGCGCCGCGCCGCTGCATGATAAGTTTTACTTTTTACCTTTTACGTGTTACGAGTTAAGCCCTTAACCCTTACGGTCTAAGCCCTTAAAACAGGGCCCGGTCTCAACATCGTTAACATTCGAGGACAGAGCCCGAAAGCTCCGCCAAGGTGCAACGGCCGCAACGCGGATTTCAAATCAGTCGTCCAGTTCAATCTCGACCTTCGTGGTCGCGTTGAACTCGTCAAGCTCGTCCTGAATACGGTCTGCGCGCGCCTGAAGCTCCGTAACCTCGTCCAGGACCTGCTGCTTGCGGATAATCGCGTCAATGTCCGACTCGATGCGCGTGCCGTAGTTCGTCGTAACGAACTTGCCCTCCTTCACGTCCAGTCCGTTCAGAAAGGCGATTTCCGACTTGATCTCGTCAAGCTCGACAATCTTCGAGACGATGGGCTTGTTCGCCTCTGCGATAGCGCTCTTGATCGCAATCAGCCGATTGCGAAGCATCTTCGCAAGGTCATACGTCGCGGCCACGTCAATACCGCGAGGCACGCTCTTGTCCTTCGAATTCTCCGCGCCGACGAGCTCCCTCGTCTTTGCGAGACGTCCCGCCACGCGGTTCTTCTCCTTGAGGGCCCGCGCAATTGTCACCATTGTTCTCATGTCTTTTCTCCTGTTTCGTTTTCAATTCCAAGCGTCGCCGAGGGCCAGAGTCGAACTGGCGCTGGCGGTTTTGGAGACCGTCGTTCCCACGAACTACCAGCGGCGACAAAAGAACATGAGCAACAACCGTGCCAATCCAACCCGAAGGAATAATACCGTCAAAAAAATCCTGACAATCCTGCCATTCCGCCTCAATCTCGCACCCAACCATATTTAATGTGCAACCGCCGCCCCACAACAACATATCCGATTTTATAGGCTTTATACAGGAGTATACACATGCCCCTAATCTTGATTTCACGCGCAGACATAAGAGCGGAAGGTTCGCTCGAGGTCGGCACGCGCGGTGGCGATGTCGTTTGACGGTCTGCGCCACGGGTGTCTCTCCAGAGCAACAAAGCAATCCTCAACAAGCGGCAAAAGCGCGGCCTCGGGAACGGTACGTTCCTTCTCTCGCGCTTTTTCCTTGATTGCAAGAAGTCTGTCAATCGCCTCATCGGCTTCACGGCCGAGGTCAAGCCCGCGGCGGACTTCGGCAAACTCCGTTGGCGGCATCGTCTCTCGCTCCATGGTCCAGCACACGCAGAGTCCGGCGCGCAGCGCGTAGCAGAGTTTCTTGACGCTGATGGTGCCGTCGTCCGTACGGTCTTGCAACGCATGGCGCAGCATGGACGCATAGTGGTGGGCAATGGCTATCGGGTTGACGACGCGGCTCTCCATTTCGCGAAGCTGCGCGATGAGCCCGCAGTCGTGGTACACAATCGGGCTCCCCAGCCATTCCATGAAGGACGCGTTACTCTTGAGCAGTTGGCGGAGCGCCTTGCGAAGTTCCCACGCTGCAACGTCGATGTCGTCGGGCAACATGGCGTTAATCGTGTCGGATTGTCGCTCCTCAAGCCCAAGGTACCAGTCGAGCGGCTTCACATAGACGGCGCGGATGTCATAGTCGCTGTCGGGAGAGGCGAATCCCCACGCCCGACTCCCGCTCTCCACCGCGAACAAGATGCGGCAGTCGTGTTCTGACTCGATTTGCTTCAAGGCTTTCTGTATCTGTTCTTTCATTGCACACCTGCCTTTCGCATCACTTCGGCGATGAGGTCGCTCACTTTCTCCTTGTCGCATTCCACCGGCAGGCGGTTCTTACCGTCGATGATGCGCGCTTGGATTGCCTCCGCGTGGGCGATGATCTTGTCGAACTCCCATTCGCCGCGGCGGATGGAAAGGAGCGTCTCAAGTTTCTCGCCCGTGAAACGCACGATCGGACGTCCGTTCATGACGATGCTCTCGCCGGAGAAGAGAAGGCGCGTGAGGTGCATCATGTTCTTTGCATCGTAGTCAATCTGGCCGCACTCCTGCTGGACCCAGCGCGCGTCGTTGCGGTGGCATCGCCAGTACTTGGAGCAGCGCACGTAGAGGGTGTTGATCTCACGGTCGTTGATGTCGTGCCAGAACTTGCCGTACTCGCAGGCTCCGTCGGTGACGAGGCTGCTCTGGGAGAAGGGGTCTATGTCGTCGTTGATCCATCGTACTTCTATCTTCATGGTGAGTGAGTTCTTGCGTGTGACGACCATGGTGGACATGGCTTCCCGGAGTTCCTCGATGGTGGCTATGGGCAAGGCTTTGGCCTTCTCTTTTTTCGTTTCATTCTTCTTTTT